>NZ_WTFF01000227.1 GCF_019400985.1 Streptomyces bambusae | reverse complement strand
CAGCAGGGGCGGCCGGCGGACCGCGCGCCGGCCGGTGGCGGGCCGCGTCTCCCCGGCGTGGCGCCTTCGTCGGCGGGCCCTGTGGGTGCGGGGCAGGTGCGTCTGGGACAGGGGCATCGAGTTCTCCCGTGCGCCCGGGTGCCGAGGCTCCACCTCGTGCTCGGCAGGCCGGGGTTGTAGTCGGAACTCCGCGGGCCGCGCCGTGGGTTCCACGCGCCGGGGCCGGAGTGTCAGAAGCATCGTGGAGCTTCGCAACGTCTCCACAGGATTTATCGAAATGTGACAAGTTCTCGCACCCGCGTCGCCATCACATCGTGTAACCACGGAGGATTCGGTTCCAGTGGTGCGGCAGGGACAGGAGAACAGCCTCGACCGCCGCCCGCGCGCCCCCGGCGGCAGCACCCCGGCACAACCGCGGGAACGTCACCGGGAGCACCCTCCAGGAGGGAGTACGAGGCATCAACTCCCGTGCCGCATCCCATGGTTCGGCACCACGGACGAGGCCTCGGCGGGCCTGTCACTCCCCCAGCCGGCAGGCCCTACCCGGCATGAACGAGGTAATGATGTGCGAACTTCTGAACCGCATCTGGTCCCGCCCGCGCGGCGAGTGGACCCGCGTCCTGCGCAAGGAACTGCCCGCGCTGGCCGCCAGGATAGTGGAGGAGCTTCTGCATGGTTCTCCCGAACTCGCGGCGCTCGGCGAAGACGTCGATGACGAACTCCTCATCCAGGCGGTCGAGGAGGCCCTGCTCGGGGCGCTCGGCTACCGCCCGCCGCACACCGCCGACCGTGCGGACTGCGACGCGGACTGTGACGCGGACGGCGACACGTACGACTGTGCGTACGACGGCCACGGGCGGCCCGTCCCCGTCTCCGCCCCCGTACCGGCCCCCGCTCTCGGCGCCGCCCCCGCCGCGTACGAGGCCGGGGGCGGCCCCGCGCCGGCCTCCGGGCACGGGCAGGACCACGCCCCCGGTGGCCAGGACCAGCCGCACGAGCGGGTGCGCGGCCACGACGAACCCCGGTGCGCCGTCGTGGAGATGGCGGCCCTGCCGCTCGACCGGGCCCGCCAGGAGCTCTTCCTCGCCCTGACCGCCGAGCCGGGGCCGGCTGACAACGTTGTGGCGGAGCTCGCGGCGGCGGCCGGCTGGCCGCTGCCGACGGCGGTCCGGGCCGTGGCCCTGGCCACGCCGGGCGAGACCCAGCAGTTGGCCGCCGTGCTGGACGACGGTCTGGCCGGCATGGTCGGCGGCCAGCCGTGCCTGCTGGTGCCGAGCCTCGACGACGACGTCCGGGTACCTCTCGAAACGGCCCTGCGCGGCCGGTTCGCCGCCGTCGGGCATCCCGTCCCCGTGCGTGACACCGCGTCCTCGCTGCGCTGGGCGATGCGGCTGCTCGCCCTGTCCCCCGGCAGGGCCGGCCTGGACACGCGGGCCGTCTTCGTGGACGACCACCTGTCGACCCTCATGCTGCTCCAGGACGAACCCCTGGCCCACGCCCTGGCGGCCCGCTGGCTGCGCCCGCTCGCGGACCTGACGCCGCGCCAGAGCGAGCGCCTCGAAGTCACCCTGCTCGCCTGGCTGGAGGGCGGCGGCGCCCCCGAGGCCGCGAAGGCGCTCAGCGTGCACCCGCAGACCGTGCGCTACCGGATGCGGCAGCTGGAGAAGCTCTTCGGCCCCGGGCTGCGGGATCCGCGGACCCGCTTCGAACTGGAGATGGCGCTGCGCAGCCGCCGGCTGATGGCGCAGGTTCGGCGCCAGCACTCACGCGTGAGCCGCAGGGTCCGCCCCGTCACCACGGAGTTCCGCCCGCTGGGCATCGGCCGGATGGCCCGCGTCAACGGACTGTGACGACGTAGCCGATCCCTCCCGGCCCGATCCGAACCGAACGGAACCGAGCCGAACCGGACCGATCCGAACCGACGGCCCTCCCCCGTGCTTCATGGGGGAGGGCCTCCGTCGTACCGGGGGCGTCGTACCGGGGGCGGCCTGCCGGAGCGGATGGCCGAGGCGGGTGCTCGCGGCATGAGGAGGTGCCGGCCCGAGGAGTGGTTCGGGCCGGCACCGGCCCGGGCGGACGCGGGCGATGGGGAGGTGGGGCGCGTCCGCGCCGGGGGCTGGGGGCGGGGCGGGTCAGCGGCAGGTGCGGCCGCTGTTGATGCAGCGCACGGCCTCGGCCATCAGGTTGTCCGGCATGACGTTGATGAAGTCCCCGTGGTCGGTGACGGGCTTGTGGAGCTGTTCGGGGAAGCTGTCCACCGCGAAGCGCGTGCCCTGCGGAACGCCGTAGACGATGCGCTGGACCAGCTGCGGCACGGCCTTGAAGCCCTTCTTGCAGCGGCCGTCACGGTCGGCGAAGGCGACGTGGGTGCGGTGGTTGGCGCTGTCGATGTTGCGCCCGTCCCAGCAGCTCTGGAAGCGGAAGGTGCGGACGACGTCGCTGCCCTTGGGGCAGAGGGGGTACTTGTCCTTCAGCTGCCGGTCCTCGAAGCCGGTACAGCTCCACGAGGCGTTGGCGTTGCCGTTGCCGTTGGTGAGGGCCTTGGCGTCGCCGGTGATGACGCGCAGGAAGCGGGGCATGGCGGTGACCTGTCCGACGGGGCTGCCCTGGAAGTCGATCGTCACCTGCTTGGGCTTGAGGATCGTGCCGACGTTGCCGTCCTTGCCGCCGCCGGGGGCTTTCGCGTCGCGCTCGGCGCGGCCGTCGCGCAGCCGGAGCACCGGCCAGTAGTACGTGGAGCGGTCGCCGTTGGAGCAGGTGGTGCCGGCGGCGGCGAGGCTGTCGTTGGTGGAGAAGGCGTCGGTGGAGACGTTGCCGACGTAGTCGTGCATGTGGTGGGCGCCGTTGCTGACGCCCGGTGCGACGATCACGTTGTCGGGGTTGAAGTGCCCGTTCTCGTTGCGTCCGCAGCGGCTGCTGAAGGAGCCGGTGGAGGCGCCGGCCGCGCGGGCGGGCTTGCGTACGTTGGGCTTGACGGTGGTGATGTCCACGAAGTCGCTGCGGGCCGGTCCGCCCTTCCGGCTGCCCGCGGCGGCCTGCGCCGCTCCGTCGGCGCCCGCCGCCTGCGCCGGCGCCTCCACCGAGGCCTTCATCATCCGGCAGGAGCTCAGCCCCTGGAGGCCCTCGGGGCGCTGGGTGACCCGCCCGATGGCGTCGGCCACCCGGCCGATGGTCTCCCCGCGCCGGCCGCGCAGCTCCTCCAGCAGGCTGTCCTGACGCCCGCCGGCCGCCTGCCCGGAACCGGTCCGGCCGGTCTGACCGGTCTGATCGGAGGCCAACTTCGTGTAGGCGTCGGCGACTTGGGCGTCCAGCTGGGCGAGGTTCTCGTCCACCTCCGCCCTGACCGGCTGCGGTACGTCGCGCAGCCGGTCACCGACGTCGGGGCAGTCGATGGTGAGGGTCATGGCGGCCCCCGTACGGCTGCCGTCACGCCCCGCGATGCCGGCGGAGGCCTGTTGGGCGATGACCGTGACGCCGCCGGCCCCCAGGATCAGGGCGGCCGTGAGGGCGAGGGCCTTGCGGGACAATCGAGGGCGTTTGTGGCCCTGTCGGCTCATGCGATCACTTCACTTCGTCGTACGGACAGGAGAGGTGCGGCCCGTGGAGGAGGG
Organism: Streptomyces bambusae; assembly: GCF_019400985.1. Lineage (GTDB taxonomy): Bacteria > Actinomycetota > Actinomycetes > Streptomycetales > Streptomycetaceae > Streptomyces > Streptomyces bambusae_A. Next base: position 8,696 of record NZ_WTFF01000227.1, on the reverse strand, counting down.
CGGGGTGGCGGGTGCGGACGCGGAGGCGGCGATGGCGTCGAAGTCGACCAGGCCGGTGTCCTCCAGCACCGTGATGTGGTCGAGGACCGTGGAGTTGGCGTCCGTGGCCAGCTGGCGGACCATGGTGTTGCGGCTCTGTGCGCGCACCTGCGCGACGAGGGCGAAGACCTTGCCGTGCGCCATGCGCAGCAGCTGGACGAAGCGGCGTTCGTAGTCGTCGCCCTGGGCCCGGTTCAGCTCGGCCAGCCAGCCCTGCTGCTGCTCGTTGGGCTGGTTGGGCAGGTCGAGTCCGAGGGCCTGGCCCACCTCGATGACGCGGCGGTCCAACTCGGTGTGGCCTTCGACGAGATGGTCGCCCGCGTGCCGTACCGAGGCGCGGGTGCCGCGCTGTTGGGCCTGTCGGCCCGCCGGCAGCTCCCACAGGCCGGCGAGGCGCACCTTGCGGACGAAGTCCCGGTCCTGGGCGGTCAGCGGCCCGTAGGGGGTGCTCATGGTGCCGGCGCCGTCGTCGCCCGGCGGTGCGCCGGCGGCCGCTCCCGTGGCCGCCGCGGCCCGCCCCCGGTACGCGTCCATGGGGATGAGCAGCGCGATCAGTGTCAGGGTCAGCGCGCCGATGACGGCGCCGCTCGCGACGGCGTATCTCGTGGCGGCCGACAGACCGCTGGTGGACCGTCGACGCAGGAACAGCACAGGTGTCCTCCTCGCTCCACGTTCCGGGAGGGGAGGGGAGGTGCACGGTGCACGCCCGAACTCCCGGGGTGCGATGGGACGTTAGTGCTGATGTAGCGGCCCGGACACGAGACCATCACCATCGGACAAACATCCGGGAGGGGACCCGGACGGCTGATATAGTCCCGCCGCCGCCCGGGTCCGCGCCGCCGTGCTTCAGAAGTGCCGCGCGCTCCTGATGTGCCGCGCGCTCGTGGTCCGTCGTGCCCGGCTCAGCCCAGCAGTGCGTAGACCGTGGACGCCTTCGCGGCGGGCTCCGCGTCGCCCTCGGCGGTCATGGTGACGTCCGCGAACGCCATCCGCTTGCCCAGCTTGGTGATGGTCACGTCGACCAGGACGTCGGCGCCGATCACCGGGCGCTGGAAGCTGGTGGACTGCTGGACCGTGGTCATGGGGACGAACCCGCCGCGGGCGCCAGCGATCGCGATGACGGTCGCGGTGTCGGCGGCGGCCATCAGGGCCTGCCCGGACAGGCCGCCGCCGTCCCGGGCCAGGGCTTCGGACCAGGGCAGCCGCAGCACGGCACGGTGGTCCCCCGCTTCCTGGACGGTCAGGCCGAGGGCCTGGACCCAGGGCGCGAAGTGGTCGGCGAGGATCTTGTCGGCGTCTGCCGGTGTCAGCGTCACAGACGCGATTGTGGCGGCCCGGGACGGGCCGCCACAACACCTCAGAGCCGGGCGCCCAGTTCCGTCCCCTGCCGGATCGCCCGCTTGGCGTCCAGCTCGGCGGCCACGTCGGCGCCGCCGATCAGGTGGGCGCTGACGCCGGCCGCGACCAGCTCGTCGTACAGGCCGCGGCGCGGCTCCTGGCCGGTGCACAGGACCACGGTGTCGGCCGGGACCAGGCGCTGTTCGCCGTCCACGGTGATGTGCAGGCCCTCGTCGTCGATGCGGTCGTAGGCCGCGCCGGCGACGGTGACGACCCCGCGGTGCTTGATCTCGGCCCGGTGGATCCAGCCGGTGGTGACACCGAGGCCGGCGCCGACCTTGGTGGTCTTGCGCTGGAGGAGGTGGACCTGGCGCGGCGGCTCGGGCCGCTCGGGGGCGCCGAGGCCGCCGGGGCCGCTGTAGGAGGTGTCCACGCCCCAGTGCCGGAAGTAGACCTCCGGGTCCCGGCCCGCGCCCTCGCCGCTGTCGGTGAGGTATTCGGCCACGTCGAAGCCGATGCCGCCGGCGCCGAGGATCGCGACCCGGCGGCCGACGGGGGCGCCGTCGCGCAGGACGTCCAGGTAGCTGACGACGGACGCGTGGTCGAGGCCCTCGATCTCGGGGATGCGGGGCGTCACGCCGGTGGCGACGACCACCTCGTCGTAGCCGGCGAGCGCGGCGGTGTCGGCGCGGGTGCCCAGGCGCACCTCGACGTCGTGGGCCTTCAGCTGCGTGCCGAAGTAGCGGATGGTCTCCTCGAACTCCTCCTTGCCGGGGATGCGGCGGGCGATGTCGAGCTGTCCGCCGATGTGGTCCGAGGACTCGAAGACGGTGACGCTGTGGCCGCGCTCGGCGGCGGAGACGGCGCAGGAGAGGCCGGCCGGGCCGGCGCCGACGACGGCGATGCGCTTCTTCAGCCGGGTGGGGGCCAGGACGAGTTCGGTCTCGTGGCAGGCGCGCGGGTTGACCAGGCAGCTGGTGATCTTCCCGCTGAAGGTGTGGTCGAGGCAGGCCTGGTTGCAGCCGATGCAGGTGTTGATGGCCTCCGGCCGGCCGGCCCGGGCCTTGGCGACGAACCCGGCGTCGGCGAGGAAGGGGCGGGCCATCGAGACCAGGTCGGCACGGCCCTCGGCGAGCACCTGCTCGGCGACCTCGGGGGTGTTGATGCGGTTGCTGGTGACCAGGGGGACGCTCACGGCGCCCATGAGCTTGCGGGTCACCCAGGTGTAGGCGGCGCGCGGGACGGACGTGGCGATGGTGGGGATGCGGGCCTCGTGCCAGCCGATGCCGGTGTTGATGATGGTGGCGCCGGCGGCCTCGACCTCCTTGGCGAGGTGGACGACCTCGTCCAGGGTGGAGCCGCCGGGGACCAGGTCCAGCATGGAGAGGCGGTAGACGATGACGAAGTCCTCGCCGACGGCCGCGCGGGTGCGGCGGACGATCTCCAGCGGGAAGCGGACCCGGTTCTCGTACGAGCCGCCCCAGCGGTCGTCGCGACGGTTGGTGGCCGCGGCGATGAACTCGTTGATCAGGTAGCCCTCGGAGCCCATGATCTCCACGCCGTCGTAGCCGGCCAGCTTGGCCAGGCGCGCGGCGCGCACGAAGTCCTCGACGGTCTCCTCGACCTCGTCGTCGGTCAGCGCGTGCGGGACGAAGGGGCTGATGGGGGCCTGGAGGGCGCTGGGGGCGACCAGGTCCTTGTGGTAGGCGTAGCGGCCGAAGTGGAGGATCTGCATGGCGATCTTCCCGCCCTCGGCGTGCACCGCGTCGGTGATGACCCGGTGCTCCTCGGCCTCCGCCTCGGTGGTCAGGCGCGAGCCGCCCTCCAGGGGGCGGCCGCGGTCGTTCGGGGCGATGCCGCCGGTGACGATCAGGCCGACGCCGCCGCGGGCGCGCTCGGCGTAGAACGCGGCGAGGCGCTCGAACCCGCCGGGGTGCTCTTCCAGGCCGGTGTGCATCGAGCCCATGACGACGCGGTTCGGCAGGGTGGTGAAGCCGAGGTCCAGGGGGCTCAGCAGGTGCGGGTACTGGCTCTGGGGGGTCATGGGCGGGCGCCTCCTCGCGCGGGGGTGGTCACCCTGTTGTAAGCGAGGAGGCGGCCCTTATGCAACTAGGTGCATAATCGCTGGGGTGCGTCGTACGTCACGTCGTCATGTGCGTCACGTGCCGCATGTCCGCCACATGCCGCATGTCCGTCGCGTGCGCCGCGTGTCCGTCACGTGCCGCACGTCCGTCACGTCCGCCGCAACCGCACGGTCACGATCTGGAACGGGCGCAGCGAGAGCGGCACCGTGCCGCCCTCGCCCAGCGGCCCCACCGCGGCGCCGGCCAGGGGCCGCTCCAGCAGGTCGGTGCCGGTGGCCGCGGCCACCGGGAAGCCCGCCGTCAGGACGGCCGAGGCCCGGCCGCCGCGGGACTCGTACAGCCGGACGATCACGTCCCCGCTGCGGTCCTCGGCGAGCTTGACCGCCTCGACGACCACCGCGGTGCCGTCCACCGCGACCAGCGGGGCGACCGGGCCGCCGCCGCGCACGGTGCGCTCGGGCAGGTTCAGCCAGTGCCCCTCGCGGACCGCGTCCCCGAGCGTGGCGCCGGGCGCGAGGGCGTGGCGCAGGGTGTGGGCGCCCTGGTCGGTCTCCGGATCGGGGTAGCGCGGGGCCCGCAGCAGGGAGAGGCGGACCGTGGTGGTCTGGCCGCCGTCCTCGCGGACGGTGCGGGTGACGTCGTGGCCGTACGTCGAGTCGTTGGCGAGCGCCACCCCCCAGCCGGGCTCCTCGGCATGGATCCAGCGGTGGGCGCAGATCTCGAACTTCGCCGCGTCCCACGAGGTGTTGGTGTGGGTCGGCCGGTACACGTGGCCGAACTGGATCTCGGACGCGGTCCGTTCGGCCTTCACGTCCAGCGGGAAGGCGGCCTTGAGGAACTTCTCCGTCTCGTGCCAGTCGATCGTGGTGGTGAGGTCCACGGTCCTGGACCCGGCGCGCAGGGTCACCGCCTGGGTGGCCCTCGACGCGCCGAAGGAGCGGGTGGCCACGACCGTGGCGCGGTCCGGGCCGCTCTCGGTGACCTCCAGGGAGTCGAGCTGCACCAGGTCGGTGACCTTGTTGCGGTAGAAGGCGTCGACGTCCCAGGCGTCCCACATGTTCGGGAGGTCGGGATGGATCTGGAGCAGGTTCGCCGCGGCTCCGGGCGCGACCGCCTCGCGGCCCGCCTGGAGGTCGTACGCGGAGACCACCAGGCCGCGGCCGTCGACCTCCACCAGCAGCAGGCCGTTGGCGAGGACGTGCCCGCCGCCGTGCCGCTCCTCCACCGTCACCGGCCCGAGCGCGGTGACCGGGACGCCGGCGCCGCCGGCCGGGACCCCGCGGCGGGGGTGCGGGGCGCCGTTGAAGACCAGCTCGGTGCTGCCCGGGCCGGCCAGGGCGAGCTGGGCGGCCAGCACGACGGCCTCCAGCTCCTCGCGCACCCGCGCGTACGTGGCGCGGGCCTCGCGGTGCACCCAGGCGATGGACGAGCCGGGCAGGATGTCGTGGAACTGGTGCAGCAGCACCGTCTTCCAGATCCGTTCCAGGTCCTCGTACGGGTAGGCGTAGCCGGGCGCCCGTACGGCGGCGGTGGCGGCCCACAGCTCGGCCTCGCGCAGCAGGGACTCACTGCGCCGGTTGCCCTGCTTGGTCCCGGCCTGCGAGGTGCAGGTGCCGCGGTGCAGTTCCAGGTAGAGCTCGCCCGCCCAGACCGGGGCGTCCGGGTATTCGGCGCGGGCCTTGTCGAAGAAGGCGTCGGGGCGTTCGACCGCGACCCGGGGCGAGCCTTCGAGGTCGTGCTGGCGGCGGGCCCGGGCGAGGTGCTCCCGGGTCGGCCCGCCCCCGCCGTCGCCCCAGCCGAAGGGCACCAGCGAGCGCGAACCGCGGCCCTTCTCCCGGTAGTTGCGGGCGGCGTGGGCCAGCTGCGCCGGCCCCAGGTCGCTGTTGTACGTGTCCACGGGCGGGAAGTGCGTGAACACCCGGGTGCCGTCGATGCCCTCCCACCAGAAGGTGTGGTGGGGAAAGGCGTTCGTCTGCGACCAGGAGATCTTCTGGGTCAGGAACCACTGCGAGCCGGTCAGCTTCACGATCTGCGGCAGCGCGGCGGAGTAGCCGAAGGAGTCCGGCAGCCACACCTCGCGGGTGTCGATGCCGAACTCCTCCAGGAAGAACCTCTTGCCGTAGAGGAACTGACGGACCATCGCCTCGCTGCCGACCATGTTGGTGTCGGACTCCACCCACATGCCGCCGACCGGCACGAACTGCCCGTCCGCGATCTTCTTCTTGATCCGCTCGAAGAGCTCGGGGCGGTGTTCCTTGATCCAGGCGAGCTGCTGGGCCTGGGACATGGCGAAGCGGAACTCGGGGTGCCCGTCCATCAGCTGGACCACGTTGGCGGTGGTCCGGGCCACCTTGCGGACGGTCTCGCGCAGCGGCCACAGCCAGGCCGAGTCGATGTGGGCGTGGCCGATCGCGCTGATCCGGTGCGCGGAGGGGGCGGCGGGCGTCGCCAGTACCTCGGCGAGCTCCGCGCGGGCGGCGGCGGCCGTGCCGGGGACGTCGTCGAGGTCCAGGGCGTCCAGGGCCCGCCCGACCGCGTGCAGGACCACGTACCGCCGGGCGTCGGCGGTGGACAGCTCCCCCATCAGCTCGCCGAGCACGTCGAGGTCCTGGACCAGGTCCCAGACCTCGGTCTCGAAGACGACGAGTTCCATCCGGGCCAGCCGGTACAGGGGCTCCTCGCCGCTGGTGCGCCGGTCGCCCTCGTAGGTGGGCGCGTGCTCGACCAGCACCGGGTTCGCGGCGGCCTCGACGTACCACTCGATCCGCTCGCCGCCCTCGGCCCGGTCGGCGACCCGCACCCAGTCGCTGTACGGGCCCAGCGCCTTGACCTCGCTGCCGTCGGCCCGGTGCACCAGGCCCTCGCACTGGAAACCGGGCATCATCCGGTCGAAGCCGAGGTCGAGGACGGCCTCGACGGTACGGCCGGCGAAGGAGGCGGGGACGGTGCCGGTGACCCGGAACCAGGTGGTGCCCCAGGCCGGCCCCCACAGGTCGCCGACCGCGCAGGGCCCGTACGGGGCGGCCAGCCCCTCGGCGACCGGGACGGGCTCGCCCGGCACGTCCCAGCGCTCGACGGTCAGCGGGACGGCGCGGGAGTGGACGGCCGGCTTGACGCGTTCCCTCAGGACGCGGCGCAACCGGTGTTCGGTGATGCTGCGGTCGTCGTGCATGGCGGCTCCAGTCAGGCGGATGGGGTACGGCGCGGCTCCGCGTCCGGCGTCGGCGGGGTGGTTCAGGTCTTCACGGGATTCAGGTCTTCACGGGATTCAGGTCTTCACGGCTCCGTCGCCGACGCCCTTGAAGAAGTAACGCTGCAGGGCGAGGAAGAGGAGCACCATCGGGGCGAGGGCCGCCATGGCGCCGGCGGCGACGACGCGCTGGTCGTTGACGGTGGTGGCGCCGGCCAGGGACTTCAGGCCGAGCTGGAGGGTGTAGTGCTCGCTGCCGGTGAGCACGAGCAGGGGCCACAGGAAGTCGTCCCAGGCGCCCATGAAGCTGGTGATGCAGACCACGGCGAGCGCGCCCCTGGCCCCCGGCAGGAAGACCCGCCGGAAGCGGGTCCACTCGCCGGCGCCGTCCAGGACGGCGGCCTCCTCGATCTCCCGCGGCACCGCGAGGAACGCCGCCCGCATGATCATGATGTTGAGGACGGAGACCGCGCCGGGCAGCCACACCCCGACCAGGGTGTCCACCAGGCCCATCTCGCGCACGATCAGGAACATCGAGACCATCACGGACTCGAAGGGGAACATCAGGCTCGCCACCAGCACGGTGAACACCGCCTTGCGCCCGCGCCAGCCGGGGCGGGACAGGGCGTACCCGCCCATCGCCGCGAGGACGGTGTTCGAGGCGACGGCGAGCACCGCGACGACGAGCGTGTTGCCAACGTACTGCAGGAGCGGGAAGGACTCGGCGACGCGCACGTAGTTGTCGAGGGTGGGCCGGGCAGGCAGCACCCCGGCGTAGACGTTCTCGGTACGGCCGCGCAGCGAGGTCGAGAACTGCCAGGCCACGGGCCCGACCATGACCACCAGCAGCAGGCTGAGCGCGAGGTACCGGCCGGCCAGGCCCGCCGCCCGGTGGCGGCCCCGCCCGGCGCTCATTCCTCGTCCCCCTTCGACAGGCGCCGGCCCAGCAGGCTGAAGGCCAGGGTGAGGAGGAACAGCAGGATGGAGACGGCCGCCGCGTACCCGGTCTCGCCGGCGAAGCCGAGGCCGGCCTGGCGGATGAGGAAGGGCAGGGTCCGGGCGCCGCCGCCGGGGCCGCCGCCCTCGCCCCCGAGGATGTAGACCTCGGTGAAGACCCGCAGGGCGGAGACCGCGGAGAGGGTGCCGACCAGCAGCATCATCGGCTTCACCTGGGGGATGGTGATGCTGGTGAAGCGGCGGAGGGCGCCGGCGCCGTCGAGCGCGGCGGCCTCGTGGAAGGAGGCCGGCACGTTCCCCAGGGCGGCCAGGTAGAAGACCATGTATTGACGCGCTCCCCCGGTTGAAGCCGGGAGATTCTGGCCCGTACCGCTGGGTGCGGCACGACCACGGCTTCCTGCTTCAGCGACCAGTGCCGACGTTTCCGACGGTCTTACCGAGTCTCCACAGGCTTTCGAGTCCGAAGACTCCGTTCCCGCCCGTCCGGCGGTACCTGACTCGGCCACCTTACCGGACGCCGTTCCGCCCTGGCGGCGGAACGGCTTTTCCTGCCCTGCTCCGCAGGGGCTGCCTTCACCACCGGACCGAAGCCCGGTGCACTCAGCAGTTTTCAGGTAGCCGAGCCCCTTGCGGGCGTCCGTGAGGGAGAGGACGACGGTGTTGACGAACGGCAGCAGGCTGAACAGCGCCACCGTCACCAGGCCGGGGGCGAGGAAGAGGTACGGCGTCCACCACGCCCGGTGCGACGGCCCGGCCGCGGTGTCCCCGGCCCGGCGCCGGGCCGGACCGGCCGCAGTGTCCCGGGGCGGGCTGCGGGCCCGGCCCCGCGGGGGGCTGTTCCGCAGAACACCGCCCCGCGCCCCCGGCCGCCGGCTGCCTGACGGGGGCCGTCGACCGCCCTCCCAATGGACGGGCCCTGGCAGAACGGTTGGGTGCAACCCCACGGCCCGCCGCAACGGCGGGACTGCCCGAACGGATCCGACGGCTGACCGACGGCGGCGCGCAGTACGCCCTGGACACCACGGCCTCGGCCCCGCTCATCAACAACGCGCTCCAGGCGCTGCGCCCTACCGGCAGCCTCGGCCTGG
>NZ_WTFF01000226.1 GCF_019400985.1 Streptomyces bambusae | reverse complement strand
GCGGCGGCGAGCGCCAGGTCGCGCTGCCGGCGGCGGGCCCGCAGCCGCAGCAACGCCCCGCCGCCCGCGTACCCGCACAAGGCGAGGATCAGCAGGCCGGCGGCCAGGCCCACGGTGTCCCCGGCCGGCCGCGCTGTGAGCGCGAACGCCGTGTCCAGGGCGAGCAGCGGGGCGGCCACGGCCGTCGCGGCCGGGATCAGGCGGTACCACAGCGGCAGGCCGGTCAGCAGGACCGCGGCCGGATAGCCCAGCCAGTCGGTGCCCGTGTCCGACTCCGCCGGATCGCTCACGACCAGCAGCACGATCGCCGTCAGGACCAGCGGGAGCAGTGCCCAGGCACCGGGGGTCGGCGCGAAGACCGCCGGGACGGCCGCCTTGCGCCAGCGTTCGGCGTCGGCGACGTCCCAGGCGGCGACGCCGCCGGGCGGTTTCGCGGCGTCGGGAAGGTACTTGACGTGTGCACTCACGCCGTCAGTATCCGGTCGGCCGCCGGCGGGGACAGGGGTGAGCGTGCTACGGAACGGAAACGGCCGCTTCGCGGCGCGGGCCGCGCGGGCCGGGCGGCAGCGCAGGGAGCGGCCCCGGGAACCGGTCGGGAACGCCCGTGGGCCCGGCCCGGAACCGGGTGGTTCCGGGCCGGGCCCACGGCAGCCGCATCAGCGCCGCATCGGCGCGGACGGGCGGGGAACTCAGGCCAGCAGGGCCGGGATCGTCGCCTCGTGGGCCTCGCGGAGCTCGGCCAGCGGGATCTCGAACTCGCCCTGGACCTCGATCGCGTCGCCGTCCACGACACCGATGCGCGTCGCGGGCAGGCCCCGGGCGTTGCACATGTCGGTGAAGCGGAGCTCCTCGCTGCGCGGGACGGACACGATCGCCCGGCCCGCCGACTCGGAGAACAGGAACGTGAAGGCGTCCAGCTCCTCCGGGACCACGATCCGCGCGCCGTTGCCGCCGCGCAGGCAGGACTCGGTGAGCGCCTGGATCACGCCGCCGTCCGACAGGTCGTGCGCGGCGTCGATCATGCCGTCGCGCGAGGCGGAGATCAGGATCTCGCCCAGCAGCTTCTCGCGGCCCAGGTCCACCTTCGGCGGCAGGCCGCCCAGGTGGCCGTGGACGACCTCGGACCAGGCCGAGCCGCCGAACTCCGCGGCCGTGTCGCCCAGCAGGTACAGCAGCTGGCCGGCGTCGGCGAAGGCCACCGGGGTACGGCGGTTGACGTCGTCGATGACACCGAGGACCGCCACGACCGGGGTCGGGTGGATCGCGGTCTCGCCCGTCTGGTTGTAGAGGGAGACGTTGCCGCCGGTCACCGGGGTGCCCAGCTCCAGGCAGCCGTCCGCGAGACCGCGGCAGGCCTCGGCGAACTGCCACATGACGCCCGGGTCCTCCGGCGAGCCGAAGTTCAGGCAGTCGGAGATGGCCAGCGGCTTGGCGCCGGTCGCGGCGACGTTGCGGTACGCCTCCGCCAGCGCCAGCTGCGCGCCCGTGTACGGGTCGAGCTTGGCGTAGCGGCCGTTGCCGTCGGTCGCCATGGCCACGCCGAGGTTGGTCTCCTCGTCGATGCGGACCATGCCGGCGTCCTCGGGCTGCGCGAGGACGGTGTTGCCCTGCACGAAGCGGTCGTACTGGTCGGTGACCCACGCCTTGGAGGCCTGGTTCGGGGAGGACACCAGGGCCAGGACCTGGGCGCGCAGCTCGTCCGCCGTCTGCGGGCGGGGCAGCTTGCCCGCGTCGTCGGCCTGGAGGGCGTCCTGCCAGGACGGGCGCTCGTACGGGCGGTGGTACGTCGGGCCCTCGTGGGCGACGGTGCCCGGGGGCACGTCCACGATCTGCTCGCCGTGCCAGAAGATCTCCAGGCGCTCGCCGTCGGTGACCTCACCGATGACGGTGGCGATCACGTCCCACTTCTCGCAGATCTCCATGAAGCGGTCGACGTGCTGCGGCTCGACGATCGCGCACATGCGTTCCTGCGACTCGCTCATGAGGATCTCCTCGGGCGAGAGCGTCGCGTCGCGCAGCGGGACGGTGTCGAGCTCGACGCGCATGCCGCCGGAGCCGGCGGAGGCCAGCTCGGAGGTGGCGCAGGACAGGCCGGCGCCGCCGAGGTCCTGGATGCCGGCGACCAGCTTCTCCTTGAAGACCTCCAGGGTGCACTCGATGAGGAGCTTCTCCTGGAAGGGGTCGCCGACCTGGACCGCCGGGCGCTTCTTGGGCTTGCCCGTGCCGGAGGCACTGTCAGATGCAGCGTCGAAGGTCTCGGACGCGAGGACCGAGACGCCGCCGATGCCGTCGCCGCCGGTGCGGGCGCCGTAGAGGATGACCTTGTTGCCGGGGCCGGAGGCCTTGGCCAGGTGCAGGTCCTCGTGCTTCATCACGCCGATGCAGCCGGCGTTGACCAGCGGGTTGCCCTGGTAGCAGGCGTCGAAGACGACCTCGCCGCCGATGTTGGGCAGGCCCAGGCAGTTGCCGTAGCCGCCGATGCCGGCCACGACGCCGGGCAGGACGCGCTTGGTGTCGGGGTGGTCGGCCGCGCCGAAGCGCAGCGGGTCGACGACCGCGACCGGGCGGGCGCCCATGGCGAGGATGTCGCGGACGATGCCGCCGACGCCGGTGGCCGCGCCCTGGTAGGGCTCGATGTACGAGGGGTGGTTGTGCGACTCGACCTTGAAGGTGACGGCGTAGCCCTGGCCGACGTCGACGACGCCGGCGTTCTCGCCGATGCCGACGAGCATGGCGTCGTTCCGGGGCGCCTTCTCACCGAACTGCTTCAGGTGGATCTTGCTGCTCTTGTACGAGCAGTGCTCGGACCACATGACGGAGTACATGGCGAGCTCGGCGCCGGTGGGGCGGCGGCCGAGGATCTCCCGGATCCGGGCGTACTCGTCCTCCTTGAGGCCGAGCTCCTTCCACGGCTGGGACGCGTCCGGGGTCTCCGTGGCGTGCTTGACGGTGTCCAGAGTCATGATGCGTTGACCAGCTTCTTCAGGACCGAGGTGAAGAACGGCAGGCCGTCGGTGCGGCCCGTTCCGACCAGCGGCTCGACCGCGTGCTCGGGGTGCGGCATCAGGCCGACGACGTTGCCCTCGGCGTTGGTGATGCCGGCGATGTCGCGGAGCGAACCGTTGGGGTTCATGTCGAGGTACCGGAAGGCCACGCGGCCCTCGGCCTCCAGGTCGTCCAGGGTGCGCTCGTCGGCGACGTAGCGGCCGTCCATGTTCTTGAGCGGGACGGAGATCTCCTGGCCCTGCTCGTAGTCGCCGGTCCAGGCGGTGGCGGCGTTCTCCACCCGCAGCTTCTGGTCGCGGCAGATGAAGTGCAGGTGGTTGTTGCGCAGCATCGCGCCCGGCAGCAGGTGGGCCTCGGTGAGGACCTGGAAGCCGTTGCAGATGCCGAGGACCGGCATGCCGGCCTTCGCCTGGTCGATGATCGACTCCATGACCGGCGAGAAGCGGGAGATGGCACCCGCGCGCAGGTAGTCGCCGTAGGAGAAGCCGCCCGCGAGGACGACCGCGTCGACCTGGTGCAGGTCCTTGTCGCGGTGCCAGAGCGAGACCGGCTCGGCGCCGGCGAGGCGCACGGCGCGCAGGGAGTCGCGGTCGTCGAGGGTTCCGGGGAACGTGACGACTCCGATGCGAGTGGTCACGACTCCACCTTGACGACGAAGTCCTCGATGACGGTGTTGGCGAGGAACGTTTCGGCCATCTTGTGGATGCGGTCGAGGGCGGCCTGGTCGACCGGGCCCTCCACCTCGAGCTCGAAGCGCTTCCCCTGGCGTACGTCGGCGATCCCGTCGAAGCCCAGGCGCGGCAGTGCACGCTGCACCGCCTGGCCCTGGGGGTCGAGGATCTCCGGCTTGAGCATGACGTCGACTACGACGCGTGCCACTGGCACTCCCGGTGTGGTGTTGGTGCAGGCGGTTCCTTCAGCGTACCCGTCCCAAATTTCTACGCGGGTAGATATCGGAGGGCCCCCTCCGGGCCTCCGTTTCGGCTTCACCAACGCTTCGCAAAATCCACCGGAAAACCACGCGTCCGGGATTGCGGTGGGACACGCGGAGACAATTAACTGGGCTTCGCAATGCGGCGTAAATCGCGGTACAAAGGAATCCCCGCAGAATGCGCGGGAATGATGCATTGCTCCGAAACATCCACACAGGCGACATCTCCGCACGTCAGCGGGCGGCGATGCCCCGCGAAGGGACCGATATCCGTGGCGCAGCGCGTAGTAGTCACGATCTCCGACGACATCGATGGCGGAGAAGCGGCGGAAACGGTCGTGTTCGGGCTGGACGGTAAGTCGTACGAGATCGACCTCAATCAAGCCAACGCAAAGAAGCTGCGCAAGAGCCTCGCTCCTTACGTGGCCGCCGGGCGCCGGCAGGCCCGGTCGGGCAAGGCGTTCAAGCACACCTCCCTCGCGCCGGACCCGGCCGTCGTGCGCGCCTGGGCGCGCTCCAACCAGCTCGACGTGCCCCCGCGCGGCCGGATCCCCAAGGCGGTCTACGCCGCGTACAACGAGGCCCACTGACCCCGGCCCGGCGCGACCCGGCGGCGGGGCCCGGCGGGGTCGCGGCCGCGCCCGGCCCCGGGCCCGCCACCGGGCCCACCCCCGGACCTGACCCCGGATTTGCCAAACACCCCCGGTGATCCGCTAGTGTGTGGATCACGCCGAGGGGCAAGGACGCAGGTCAGAGCCCCGAAGTCGTGCGGGTGTAGTTCAGTAGCAGAACATCCCCCTTCCAGGGGGAAGGCGCAGTGTGCGATTCCTGTCACCCGCTCTGGAACGGCTTTACCGACCACTCCGGTGGATCAGGTAGAGTGGTTCTCGCGCCGCCCGGTGAGAGCCGGTCGGAGGCATGCGGACGTGGCTCAGTTGGTAGAGCATCACCTTGCCAAGGTGAGGGTCGCGAGTTCGAATCTCGTCGTCCGCTCAGAAGGAAGACCCCAGTCGTTGCGACTGGGGTCTTCTGCATTGTCCGGGCGCCCATGACATTTGTCATCGGCGATCATGACAGCGCGCACTGCTGCGGCCACGGATCCGGCCCGAGTCTGGAGTCATGACTGACACCGACCGGACAGTGATCGAAGCAGAGGGGCTCCGCCGCGGCTACGCCGGGGGATTCGAGGCCGTGCGCGGCATCTCCTTCTCCGTGGCCCGGGGCGAGGTCTTCGCCCTGCTCGGGACGAACGGCGCCGGCAAGACCTCCACCGTCGAGCTGCTGGAGGGGCTGGCCGCCCCGAGCGGCGGGCAGGTCCGGGTGTTCGGACTCGACCCCTACCGGCAGCGCTCCGCGGTGCGGCCGCGTACCGGGGTGATGCTCCAGGAGGGCGGCTTCCCCTCGGACCTGTCGGTCGCCGAGACGGTCCGCATGTGGGGCGGGGTCACCACCGGCGCCCGCCCGGCCGCCGAGGTCCTGGCGCTCGTCGGGCTGACGGCGCGGGCGTCCGTACGGGTCAAGCAGCTGTCCGGCGGTGAGCGGCGGCGGCTGGACCTGGCGCTGGCCCTGCTCGGGCGGCCGGAGGTCCTCTTCCTCGACGAGCCGACCACGGGCATGGACCCCGAGGGCCGCCGGGACACCTGGGAGCTGGTGCGCAGGCTCCAGGCCCAGGGCACCACGGTGCTGCTGACCACGCACTACCTGGAGGAGGCGGAGCAGCTCGCGGACCGCCTCGCCATCCTGCACGAGGGGGAGATCGTGCTGGCCGGCACCCCGGCCGAGGTCACCGCCACCCGACCGGCACGGATCCGCTTCACCCTGCCCGCCGGGGTGGACCCGGCCCGGCTGCCGCTGTCGCTGCGCGCCGCGGCCGAGGGGCAGCGGGTGGAGATCCGTACCGACCGCCTCCAGGGCTCCCTGTCCGAACTGCTGCGCTGGGCCGACGAGTACGGGATCGAGCTGGCCGGGCTGGACGCGCGGTCCGCCTCGCTGGAGGAGGCGTTCCTGGAGATCGCGCAGCAGCGCCGCGACCACGACGGCCTCGGCTCCGCCGGCTCCCTCGGCTCCCCCGACTCGCTCGGTTCTCCTGACTCGCTCGGTTCTCCCGACTCGCTCAGCTCTCCCGGCTCCCTCGGTGGCCGTGACGACAGGATGGCAGGCACCCGATGAACACGCTGACCCTCAAGCCGAGTCGGCTCTTCGCCCTCGGCCGCTCCGAACTGACCCTCCTGGTGCGCAACCGCGCCGCGTTGAGCCTGGCGCTGCTGATGCCCCTGGCCATGGTGTTCGGCCTGAAGGCCTCGCTCTCCCAGTACGACCTCGAAGGCGGCGCGGCGGCGGTCGGCGAGGCCACGCTGACCGGCGGGATCGGCATGGTGCTGATCCTCGTCGTCTACATGAACCTCGTCTCCGCCTACGTGGCCCGGCGCGAGGAGCTGGTCCTCAAGCGGCTGCGCACCGGTGAGGCCAACGACCTGGAGATCCTGGCCGGTTCCACCCTGCCGTCCGGTGTCCTCGCGCTGACGCAGGTCGCCGTACTGGTGGCCGCCGGGGCCGCGACCATGGACGTGCGCACCCCGCAGAACCCGGTGCTGCTGCTCGCGGCCGTCCTCGCGGGCTTCGTACTGCTGGCGGCGATGGCCGCGGCGACCAGCTCGTTCACGCGCAACGTGGAGAGCGCCGGCCTGACCACGCTCCCGCTGTTCCTGGCCAGCATCGTCGGCTCGGGCATGTTCGTGCCGATCGAGATGATGCCCGAGGCGGTGGCCTCGGTCTGCGAACTCCTGCCGCTGAGCGGGGTCATGGAGCTGGTCCGGGCCGGCTGGACGGGCACCGGCGAGGCCTACGACCTGATGGGCGCGGCCCTGACCACCTTGGCCTGGATGGTGATCACCGTGTTTGCTGTCCAGCGGTGGTTCCGCTGGGAGCCGCGGCGCTGAGGGACGTGGCGCCGGTAGGAGAACGATCGGGGGGACCGTGTCGAAGCTGACCGGTTGGTGGAAGAACCGCGGCCAGGCCGCCAAGGTGGAGTTGTACACGCGGTGGTCGTTCCACCTCTTCGTCCTGATCGAGATCCTGTCGTTCGCCCTGACGCCCCTGGCCGGCATGGGAGAGCGGCCCGGCACGACGGAGATCGGGCTCTGCCTGGCGGTCGTCACGCACTCGGTGCTGTGCGGGGTGCACTCCTCGCTGGCGCTGAGCTGGGTGCTGGACCGGCGCAGGCGCCCGGTGCGGATGCTCGCCGCGGTCGTCGGGACGACAGCCGCGATCATGCTGGCCGCCCTCGCGCTGGAGGCCGCCGGCAGGCTCGGCGAAGGCGTCGCTCCCGGCCTGGTGGCGGGAGTGTCCGCGTGGGGCATCGGGTCGGTGGTGCTCAGCCTGAAGGTCAAGCAGATCAAGTACGTCGCCCCGGCCGCCGGCCTCGCCACGGCCGTGGCGGTCCTGGCCCTCGGCATGGGCGTCGGTGCGGCCGTGGGCTTCGGCGTGGCCGTCCTGGTGGGCGGCTGCTTCCTCGCCTTCACCTGCGGGTTCTCGCGCTGGCTGCTGACCGCGGTGTGGGAGCTGGACCGCTCGCGAGAGCTCCAGGCGCAGCTCGCGGTGGCCGAGGAGCGGCTGCGGTTCGGCCGCGACCTGCACGACGTCATGGGCCGCAACCTGGCGGTGATCGCGCTCAAGAGCGAGCTCGCCGTGCAGCTGGCCCGGCGCGGCCGTCCCGAGGCGGTGGAGCAGATGATCGAGGTCCAGCGGATCGCGCAGGAGTCCCAGCGCGAGGTGCGCGACGTCGTACGCGGCTACCGGGAGGCCGACCTCACGGTGGAGCTGGAGGGTGCGCGCGGGGTGCTGAGCGCCGCCGGGATCGACTGCCGGGTGCGGCGACAGGAGCGGCGCGCACTGCCGCCGGGGGTGCAGTCGGCGCTGGGCTGGGTGGTGCGGGAGGCCACGACGAACGTGCTGCGGCACGGCGAGGCCACCTCCTGCCTGATCCGGCTGGCCCCGGGCGACGACGGCTCGTTGGTGCTGGTCGTGGAGAACGACGGGGTGCCCGCCGAGGCTCCGGGCCGGCCGGGCTCGGGTCTGGCCGGACTGCGGGAGCGGCTCGCGGTGCTGGACGGGACCCTGGAGGCGGGGCGGGTGTCCGGCGGCCGGTTCCGGCTGCGCGCCGAGATCCCGGCGCGGGAACTGCAGGTGGAGAGCCGGGAGAGTCCCGGCGTCCCGGAACAGGAGGTGCGGGCGTGAGCCCCGTGCGCGTGCTGCTGGCCGACGACGAACATCTGATCCGGGGCGCGGTCGCCGCGCTGCTGGCGCTGGAGGACGACATCCTGGTGGTCGCCGAGGCGGCGTCGGGACCCGAGGCGCTCGCGATGGCCCGGGCGCACCGGCCGGACGTGGCGGTGCTGGACATGCAGATGCCGGGCGCCGACGGTGTGAGCGTCGCCACAGCGCTGCGGGCCGAACTCCCGGACTGCAAGACCATGATCGTGACGAGTCACGGCCGGCCGGGGCACCTCAAGCGGGCCCTCTCGGCGGGGGTGCGGGCCTTCGCGCCGAAGACCGTGTCGGCGCAGAAGCTGGCGGAGATCATCCGCAGTGTGCACGCGGGAGGGCGCTACGTGGACCCGGAGTTGGCGGCCGACGCGATCAGCGCCGGGGACTCCCCGCTGACCGCGCGGGAGGCCGAGGTGCTGGAACTCGCGGCCGACGGAGCCCCGATCGCGGAGATCGCCGAGCGGGCCTCGCTGTCGCAGGGGACCGTGCGGAACTACCTCTCCTCGGCCGCCTCGAAGCTGGGCGCCGAGAACCGGCACGCGGCAGTGCGTCTCGCACGGGAGCGAGGTTGGGTATAGTGGGTCTCGCGCTACGGCGCATGCGGACGTGGCTCAGTTGGTAGAGCATCACCTTGCCAAGGTGAGGGTCGCGAGTTCGAATCTCGTCGTCCGCTCAGATGGAGAAGGCCCCGGTCGGACGACCGGGGCCTTCTTCGTGTCCGCTCAGCTCCAGGGCTGGCCGGTGATCCGCTCGTACGCCTCGACGTACTTGGCGCGGGTCGCGTCCACGATCCGCTGCGGCAGGGCCGGCGGGGGCTGCTCGCTCTTGCGGTCCCAGCCGGACTCGGCCGAGGTCAGCCAGTCGCGGACGAACTGCTTGTCGTACGAGGGCTGGGCGCGGCCCGGCTGCCACTGGTCGGCGGGCCAGAAGCGCGAGGAGTCCGGGGTGAGCACCTCGTCGGCGATGACGAGCTCCTCGCCCGCGAAGCCGAACTCGAACTTGGTGTCCGCGAGGATGATGCCGCGCTCGCGCGCGATGTCCCGGGCCCGGCCGTAGACGGCGAGGGTGGTGCGGCGCAGCAGGGCGGCGGTCTCGGGGCCGACCTGGCGGGCGACCTCCTCGTAGGAGACGTTCTCGTCGTGCTCGCCGACGGCGGCCTTGGCGGCCGGGGTGAAGATCGGGGCGGGCAGCTCGGAGCCGTCCACCAGGCCCTCGGGCAGGGCGAGTCCGCACACCGTACGGGACTGCTCGTACTCGGCGAGGCCGGAGCCGGTCAGGTAGCCGCGGGCGACGCACTCGACCGGGACCATCTCCAGGGACCGGCAGACCAGCGTGCGCCCGGCCCAGTCGGCGGGGGCGCCGGCCGGCAGGTCGGTGGAGATCACGTGGTGGGGGACGAGGTCGGCGAGCTGGTCGAACCACCACAGGGAGAGCTGGGTGAGCACCCGGCCCTTGTCCGGGATCTCCGTGGGGAGCACCCAGTCGTAGGCGGACATGCGGTCGCTGGCGACCATGACGAGATTGCCGTCCTCGTCGCGGTAGAGGTCGCGGACCTTGCCGGTGTGGAGGTGGACGAGTCCCGGAACCTGAACCGGCTCGGGCTTTTCGACGAATCCGGACACGGGGTCTCCTTGTGGTTCTGTCTGAAGCACTCCGATTCTCCCGCACCGGGGGCGGTGCTTCCGGTGCGGGGTCGTCGGCGGGGTCGTCCGGGGGGTCGTGTGCGGGGTCGTCCGGGGGTTCGTGCGCGGGTTCGCCCGGGGGTTCGTCCGCGGGTTCGTCCGCGGTTCGTGCGCGGGTTCAGTCGTGCTTGCAGATCCGGTCGAGGAGGTTGGCCGTGGCCCGCTGGATGCGCTCGTCGACGTGGCCGGGGCGGTCGAGCGCCGGGGACCAGGCGAACGTGCCGGAGGCGAAGACGAGGGCTCCGCTGGGGGCCCGGTAGAGCGAGGTCTCCTGGTGGCGACGGTGGCCGTCGCCGTCCTCGTACGGGGAGTGCGCCAGCAGGATGCGGTCCTGGTGCGCGGGGAGCTGGGTGCGGGGGAAGTAGCGGTCGGCCTCGCCCGCGACGAGTCCGTCGAGCTCGTCGCCCTCGGCGGCGCCGGTGGACTCCCAGAGCCAGTGCGTGGCGTTGCGGACGACCAGCGGGGCGGGTTCGGGGACACGGCCGGCGTACTGGATGCCCAGGAGCTGCTGTTCGGGGCGGTCGACCTCGCGCCAGAGGGAGGGGCGGCCCGGCCCGCGGCGTTTTCGGCAGGTCAGCAGCCGGTCGGGCACCCCGGAGGGGGACGGGCTCAGCTCCACCTGCCAGTAGAGGGTGTTGGCGGAGAGGAAGACCAGCGAGGTGCCGCGGTCGCGGGCGCGCTCGGCGGTGCGGCGCATGGGGACCGACCAGTACTCGTCGTGGCCGGGGAAGACCAGGCCGCGGTAGCGGGCGGGGTCGACGCGGCCGGCGTGCAGGTCGCGGGTGTCGGCGTAGGCGAGGTCGTAGCCGTAGCGCTCGGCCCAGCGGATGAAGTCGTAGGCGTGGCCCACGTGCAGGGGCAGGCCCGCGCCTGCGTAGGGGCGGTCGAAGGAGACCGTGACGGCCGCGTCCTGCTCGCCCAGCAGCCGGCCGTCCTCGTCCCAGGCGTGGTAGAGGCTCGCGCCGGTCCGGCCGTCCTCCGGGAAGAGGTTGTACGCCTGCCAGGTGATGTCCGGCAGCAGGAGCAGGAGATCGGCGGGGCGGTCGTCGCGGACCGTGAAGGGGATGTGGGAGCGGTAGCCGTCAGCGGTGGTCAGGACGGCGACGTAGGCGCCGGGATTCCAGTACGTGGGGACCTGGAGCCGCCAGGAGAGCCACCAGTGGTGGCAGGAGACGGTGCGGTCGGCCGTCAGCGGGGCGGGCTGGACGATGCCGGACAGCCGGGGACTGGAATGGATCTTGCTGGCGCCGTCCCCGCCGTAGTGGCCGATGCGGTAGACGTCGACCGAGAACTGCTGGGGCGGGTCGACGGTCACGTGGAAGTCGATGGCCTCGCCGGGGGCCACCGCGCCGGTGGAGGCGAAGCCCTTGATCTGCTGGTGGACGTCGTCGGCGGTGCGCGGGCCGCCGGCCGGGCGGGCGCGGGGCGCGGGGATGTCGACGTACCAGGGGACGACCTGGCCGGTGTCGTCGAAGTACAGCTCGCTGCCGCGGAACCACGGCAGGGGTCCCTGGCCGAAGGGATCGGACACCGCATGCGCGAGCGCACCCGATTCCCACCGCCGGATCTGGTCGGCACCCATCCCGCTCCCCTCCCTCGCTCCCCCGAAACGTCCGGACCGTGCCTCGATGTGGTGCGGCGAACAACCGCTACCGGTCCCAGCACATCACATTACGCACGCACTCCGTCACCGTTCGTCGCTAATTGACGGGAGTGGAACACCGGAGTCCGGGTGTACGAGGGATGTACGGCCGGGGGTGGGGGCCTTCGGGGGGCGGGGTGGCGCCTTCCGGGGGCGTTGGGGGCGCTCAGGCTTCGGCGGGCGGGGGTACGTCGTGGGCCTCCGGCGGCCGGGGGGCTCGGGCTTCGGCGGCCGAGGTGCACGGGCCCCCGACGGCCGGGGTGCGCGGGCCCTCCTACGACCGTCCCCCGGCGGCCGGGTGGCCTGCTGGGGGACGAGTCGGACGGAAGGGATCGGGACGGAAGGGATCGGGACGGAAGGGATCGGGACGGAAGGGATCGGGACGGAGAAGGTCAGGAGGGACGGGCGGATTCGGGCGGGGACGGCCGGGAGGGAACGGGTCAGACGAGGCGGACCGGCTTCTCCGGCCGGACTCCGATGTCCGCCAGCCAGTCGCGCAGCGGACCCGGATCCCCGTCCTCGACCAGCGACAGGACGCACGGGGCGAGATCGGTGGGCCGCTCGCCGTCGACCAGCAGCACCGGCCCGTCGAGCCAGTCCAGGCCCGGCACCGCGCCCGCCGAGTCCACGGCGGCACAGCACACCAGCGCCGTGACGTGGTCGGCCAGCAGGTCCCGGCCGGTGCGCGGCGGCTGGAGGGGGAAGAGCGGCACGGCATCGGCGCCGCGCGCCTTCGCCGCCCCGGCCCCGCCGCCCGCCGCCCGCTCGGCGCGGGCCACGT
>NZ_WTFF01000225.1 GCF_019400985.1 Streptomyces bambusae | reverse complement strand
CCTGCTGCCGGGGCGCCTCGGCCGCGGAACCGGCCTCCGGCGGGCTCGGCGTCGGCGCGGGCGCGGTGGTCGCCTCGGGCAGCCGGCCCAGGGGAAGCGCCGGTGAACCGGCCGACGTGCCGGTGCCACGCGACGGAGTGGTCGCCGTCGGGCCGACGGACACACAGCCGGCACTGGCGAGGAGCGCGGCGAGGGAGAGGGGCACGGCCCGGCGTAACTGCACCCGTCCACCATGCCGTACACCGCCCGGTCCCCGCCCGGCCCGGTCACGCTCACGGGTGACGCGGACCCCGCCTTCCGGCCCGTACGGGCGGCCGCGCGCGGGTGGCGCGCGCGGGTGGGCGCGGCCGCGCCGGGGCGGGTGCGCCAGGGGCAGGCCGTCCGGCGACGAGCGGGAACCGGCCACCGGGAGCTGAACCACTCCTTCCGGACGTGCCGGGAATGCGGAGCTCGGGACAGACCGGATGCATGGGACAGCTCGGACATCCGGCTTGACCTGGATGTTCTCCGGGGGAAAGAGTGCGCCCGACCGAGAATCCCGCATGCCGTGCCCTCCGGGGTCGCTCGCCATGTCCCTGTCCGCCCGCCCCGCACTCGCCTCGGCCGTGATCGGTGGCGTGCTCGTGCTCGGAGCGCTCGGTTCCCTCGGCGCGGCCGCCCCGGCGGCCCACGCCGCCGCGGCTACGGGCGGCCTCGGCGCGAGCGCGGCGGCCGTGCCGACCGGTGCCGGACGGGGCAGGGGCGCGGAGGTGAGGATCGGCGTCCCGGCCGCACCGCCGTCGGCCCCGGACGACGGCTCCGCAGCCGGGCCTGGCCCGACCACCGCCGCCGCCACTCCCACGGCAGCTCTCCCTCCCCCTCCCGCACTCGCTCCCACCCCGGCCACCGAGAAGGTGCGGCAGCAGGACGCGCCGGGGTCCGGCGGTGCCGGCAGTCCGGTCCCGGCCGTCGTGGTCGGAGCCGGCGGCCAAGGCTCCGACGGCGGCCTCGCCCTGACCGGCTCCGCCAGGACGGGCACGTTGGCCTTCGCCGGGTGCCTCGTACTGGCCGCGGGGGTTGCCATGGTCCTGACCGCCCGGCGCCGCAGGGCCTGAACCGGCCGGGTGGGGCCGCCACCGCACCGCCGTGCCGGCCCCACCCCCTGCCTGGAGAGAACGTGTCCCACCACCCCGATGAGTACACACCCGCCGTCCCCGAGGACGGCCCGGTCCGCGACCCCTGGACCGGCCCGTCGGCGCCGCTGCCCGAACCTGCCCCCCCGAGCATCTGGCCGGACTTCGGGACGGGGCCGGCCGGTCACGCCGGCGTACCGCCCGGCGGCGGAGCCGGGCCTGCGGCCGGGTGGCCGACGGCAGGTGACGGGCAGGGCCGCCACGGCACGCACGAGCGCGTGGACGGGTGGGAGCGTGCCCGCAATCACGGTCACGGTCACAGTCACGAGCGTGACCGTGACCGTGACCGTGATCGCCGTGCCGACCGTGGCGGCCGGGATCACGGCAGGGGTGGCGATCGCGGCAGGGACCGCGATCACGACCGTGAGGGCCGGATTCCGTTCACCGTGCTCGCCCTCCTGACCGCCGGCGTGCCCGCCGTGCTGGTCTGTCTGTTCCTGGTGTTCGCGGACACGGGCCCGGACACCGGGCCCGCGCGCACCGGCCCGGCGCCGTCGGTGCCCGTACCGGTGCTGCCGGCCCGTAGCCCCGGTGCGGACGGCCCGGAGTCCGGCGCCTCCGCGAAGCCGTCCGCTTCCGCCTCGGCCACCGCCTCCCCTTCGGTGTCCGCCGGCCAGCCGTCACCCAAGGAGTCGCCCTCGTCCACGGCGGGTCCGGCCACGGGCGGCACCCTGCGGATGGGCGACCGGGGGTCGGAGGTGCGAGCCCTGCAGGAACGACTCTTCGGGCAGGGGTTCACGTACGTGTCCGTGACCGGCGTGTACGACGCGCAGACCCGCCGCGCCGTGGCCCAGCTACAGCGCGACCGCGACCTGAAGGGCGACCAGCCCGGCGTCTACGGCCCGTACACGCGGCAGGCGTTCGGCATCTGAGCGCCGCCCGGCGCCCGGCCCCGGCTCAGCGGCCGCCCGAGACCCGGAGCACGGCACCGGTGGCGTACGAGGCGTCGGGCGAGAGCAGCCAGGCGATGGCCGAGGCGATCTCCGACGGCCGGCCGGGCCGCCCGAGCGGGATGCCGGCCGCCGCCTTGGCCGGCCGGTCCGGGTCGCCCATGGCGGCGTGCATGTCGGTCTCGATGACGCCAGGAGCAACGGCGTTGACCCGGATGCCGGCCGGGCCGAGTTCCTTGGCGAGTCCGACGGTGAGCGCGTCGGTGGCCGCCTTGGTCGCGGCGTAGTGGACGTACTCCCCAGGGCTGCCGAGGGCTGCGGCGGTGGACGAGACGTTCACGATGGCCCCGCCGCCACCCGCCGCCATGTCCTGGGCGGCCCGGCGGCAGCAGAGCAGGTACCCGAGGAGGTTCACCTCCACCACCCGGCGCAGGTTCTCGGTCGTGGCGTCGGCGAGCCGGCCCAGCGGCCCGGTCACCCCGGCGTTGTTGACCAGGCCGGTCACCGGGCCCAGTTCCGCCCGGGCCGTGTCGAACAGCCGCGCCACGTCCTTCTCCTCGGCGGTGTCGCACTGCACGGTCACACAGCGCGCCTCGGGAGCAGCGGCCCGGACCTCCGCCGCCGTGGCGCGCGCGGCGGCCTCGTTGCTGACGTAACCGAGCACCAGGTCGTGTCCGTCGGCGGCGAGCCGTACGCAGGTGGCGGCGCCGATCCCGCGGCTGCCTCCCGTGACGATGGTGACGGGACGTGACATGGTGTTCCTCCTGCGCTCGCACGGTGTCTGCCGGCCGCCCCCATGATCGCGTCCGTGGCGCCCGGCCCGCCTCCCGTTTCCTCCCTCGGGCCCTCACTCCATAGGGTGAGGGCATGTCCGACGAGTCACCCCTGATCCGGAGCATGCGCGCGGCCGTCGCCGCCGCACCGGAGGACGTCCCGCTGCGCCTCCACCTGGCCGAACTGCTGCTCGCGGCCGGGCGGAACGACGCCGCGGTGACCGAGGCCGCAGTCGCCCTCCAGCACGCCCCGGGCGATCCGCAGGCGCGTGCCCTGATGGCCCGCGCGATGGGCCTGCCGGCCGCCGCGTCCGAACCTCCGGCCCCGCCGGCCGCCGGGGCGGGTCCGGCGAACGGCCTTGGCGCCGGCCCCGGTTCCGCCACCGGCGGCCCGGCTGCCGCTCCCGGCACGGGCGGGGAGTCCGGCGCGGGCCCGGCCTCCGGTGCGGTCGCAGGCGTCGGTCCCGCCGAGGGCACCGGCTTCGACTGGGCCGCCGCCGAGCAGGACCTCGGCCACGTTGTCGGCCCCCGCTTCGTCACGTCCGGCGACTCCGCGTCCGGCGACTCCGCCTCGGGTGACTCCGCGTCCGGCGGCCCCCGGTCGGGTGACTCCGCGTCCGGCCGCCCCGGCCTGGAGGCCCCCCTCACCGCCGACGACCGGTCCGCGGACGGCAACGACGGCGACGACGGCGACGCGGCCGTCTGGGACGTCGACGCGCCCGGCTCCGTACGCCTCGCGGACGTCGGCGGCATGCAGGACGTCAAGGACCGTCTCGAAGCCGCCTTCCTCGCCCCCATGCGCAACCCCGAGCTGCGCAGGCTCTACGGCAAGAGCCTGCGCGGCGGCCTGCTGCTCTACGGGCCGCCCGGCTGCGGCAAGACCTTCATCGCCCGCGCCGTCGCCGGCGAACTCGGCGCGAGCTTCATGTCCGTCACCCTCTCCGACGTCCTCGACATGTACATCGGCGCGTCCGAGAAGAACGTCCACGAGATCTTCCGGATCGCCCGCGCCAAGGCCCCCTGCGTCGTCTTCCTCGACGAGCTCGACGCCCTCGGCGCCAAGCGCAGCCGCACGCACCACAACGGCATGCGCAACGTCGTCAACCAGCTGCTCACCGAGCTCGACGGCATCGACAGCGCCCAGGACGAGGGCGTGTTCGTCCTCGCCGCCACCAACGTCCCCTGGGACGTGGACCTCGCGCTGCGCCGCCCCGGCCGCCTCGACCGCACCCTCCTGGTGCTGCCGCCGGACGCCCCCGCCCGTGAGGCAGTCCTCCGCTACCACCTGCGCGACCGCCCGATCGAGGCCGTCGACCTCGGCAAACTGGCCAAGGCCACCGAGGACTTCTCCGGCGCCGACCTGGCTTATGTGTGCGAGGCCGCCGCCGAGAACGCGCTGCTCGACTCCGCCCGGACCGGGAACGTCCGCATGATCGGCATGGCGGACCTGCTCGGGGCCGCCCGGCAGGTCCGCCCGTCCAGCGAGCCGTGGTTCGCCGCCGCCCGTAACGTCGCGATGTTCGCCAACGAGGGCGGGATGTACGACGACCTGCTCGCCTACCTCAAGAAGAAGCGGAAGCTGTGATCGCGTGAGTGGCTCCACCATCGACCGCGCGGAACTCTTCCACGACCTCGGCCGGTACCCGCAGGCCGCCGAGCTGGCTGCCCGGCACCTGGCTGGGCAGCCCGACGACACCCGGGCGCTGATCCTGCTCGCCCGCTGCCAGCGGTCCATGGGCGACCTGAACGCCGCCCTCGCCACCGTCGAGGAGGCGCTGCGCCTGGAGCCGGACGACGCCTACCCGTGGATGGTGCGTGCCGACACCCTCTCCAAGCTGGGCCGGCTCCAGGAGGCCGTCGCCGCCGCCCGCCGCGCGGTCGAACTGGCCCCGCTGTTCTGGGGGAGCCACCACGCCCTGGCCGTCGTACTGGAGCGCAGCGGCAACCGGGCGCTGCGCACGGACGCGTACGCCGTGGCCCGGCACGCCACCTCGCTGGCCCCCGAGGAGGCCTCGGCGCACTTCATGGTCGGCCTGATCGCCCAGCGCCTGGGTGACCTGCGCACCGCGCGCACGGCGTACGAGACGACGCTGCGCCTGGACCCGCAGAGCAGCGAGGCCCACAACAACCTCGCCATGCTCGACCAGCGGCGCTCCGCGTTCAACCCGCGGGCCTGGACCAGGGCTGCCGAGGGCTTCGTCAACTCCGCGGCGCTGGACGTCGAGGACACGTACGCGCGGTACAACCTGGAGGGCATGGCCTGGGGCGTGGCGGCCTCCGCCCGCTGGGTCGCCCTGGCCGGGATGTTCGTCTCCATGGTCAGCACGTACGGGCTGCGTTCGGGCTCCCCGGAGGCCGACGGGTACTCCGGTCCGCTGATCGGTGGGCTGCTGCTGGTGCTGATGTGGTCCGGCTGGCTGCTGTGGCAGCGGGGCCGGATCTCGCACAGGGTGCGCGGCCCGCTGCTGATGATCGCCCGTCGCTGCCCGCCCGTCCTGGCGATGGCCGCGGCAGTCGCGATGCTGGCGCTGCATTCGGTGGCGGCGGTGGCCCTGCCGCTGGTCGACCCGCCGATCATGGGCGGGCTGGCCGGGCTGCTGTTCTGGAACCTGATCCTCACCTACTGGATCAGCCGGGTGTTCCTCGGCCGCCGTTCACCGGTGCGCCGGCAGCGGCGCACCGGTGGGGCAGGGTAGCCCGCCGATATCGGGTTGACCAGCGGAAATCCCGGACCGGAGAGTGGGGTTCGGCGGGGCGGCGGCTGTTCGTCGGGTCGGTCGGTCGCTCGGACGGACGGACGGACGACCGCCCCGCCGTCCGTCACCACCGATTCGCGAAGGAGACCGAGGCATGTCCACACTCCGGGTCACCGCGGAGGAACTGACCATCCATGAGCACCCGAACGCCGACGCGCTGGAGCTCGCCCAGGTGGGCCTCTATCGCGCCGTCGTCGCGAAGGGCACGTACCGCACCGGCGACTTCGCCGTCTACATACCCGAACAGTCCGTTCTGCCACCGGAGTTGATAGCCGAGCTCGGACTGACCGGCCGGCTCGCCGGCAGCGGCGCCGACCGGGTGAAGGCCGTACGGCTGCGCGGCGAGCTCTCGCAGGGCCTGGTCTGCCGGCCGGGTGCGCTGGCCGACGTGGACCTCGCCCTGGCCGCGAAGGAGGGCACGGACTTCGCGGAGCGGCTCGGCATCACCAAGTGGGCCCCGCCGGTCCCCACGACCATGAACGGCGACGTCGAGTCCGCGCCCGACCTCCTGCCGTGGGTGGACATCGAGAACCTCCAGCGCTACCCGCACATCTTCGAGCCCGGCGAGCAGGTCGTCCTGACCGAGAAGCTGCACGGAACCGCCTGCCTGGTGACGTACCTCGCCCAGGACGAGCGGCTCCTGGTCTCCTCCAAGGGCTTCGGCTCCAAGGGGCTGGCGCTGAAGGAGGAGGAGCGCAACCTCTACTGGCGCGCCGTCCGCGCCCACGACGTACAGGCCGTCGCCGCCCGGCTGGCCGCCCGGCTCGGCGCCACCCGCGTCGGCATCTTCGGCGAGGTCTACGGCGCGGGGGTCCAGGACCTGGCCTACGGCGACGACGCGCGGACCGCCACCGGCCCCGGCCTCGCCGTGTTCGACGTCTCCGCCGAGATCGACGGACAGGTGCGCTGGCTGGACCCCGAGCAGGTGTTGGAGGGCGAACTCCCGCTGGTGCCACGACTGTTCACGGGAGCGTACGACCTGGACCGGGTGCTGGAGCTGGCCACCGGACGCGAGACGGTCTCCGGGCGGGAGCTGCACCTGCGCGAGGGCGTGGTGATCCGTCCCGTGACCGAGCGGTACAGCCCGGTCGTCGGCGGCCGGGCCATCGCGAAGGCGGTCAGCCCGGCGTACCTGACGCGCAAGGGCGGCACCGAGTACGAGTAGGAGCGCCTGCGCCTGCGCCCGTGCGTGCGCTTTCCTCTTCGTCTTCGTCTTCGTCTTCGTCTTCGTCCGAGCACGGCCTCTGCTGGCCCGATCGGCGGACGCACGGCACGGCTGACCGGCGTCCGCCGCCGGGCGTGGTGGGATGGGGCCCGACGGCGGTGTTTCAGCGGGTGAGCACGGAGGGCCGGGCGGATGTCCCAGGACACGATGCGGGCGATGGCGTACGAGACCTACGGCGGGACGGAGGTCCTCAAGGAGGCCTCGCTGCCGATCCCCAAGGTCGCACCCGGCGAGGTCCTGGTGCGGGTCGAGAGCGCCGGCGTCAACCCGGTCGACTGGAAGATCATGGCCGGCGGCCTCGACGGCCTGATGGACGTCATGTACCCCGTCGTCCCCGGCTGGGACGTGGCCGGCCGGATCGCCCGGGTCGGCATCGACGTCCCGGAGTTCGCGGAGGGCGACGAGGTCGTCGCGTACGCCCGTAAGGACTACATCCACGGCGGCACCTTCGCCGAGTACGTCTCCGTCCCCGTGCGCGCCCTCGCGCGCAAGCCCGCCTCGCTGGACTGGGACCAGGCCGCCGGGCTCCCGCTGGCCGGACTCACCGCGTACCAGCTGCTCACCCGCCTCGGCACCGGACCCGCGGACACCGTCCTGGTGCACGGCGCGGCGGGTGGGGTGGGGTCGTTCGGGGTGCAGATCGCCACGTCGTTCGGGGCCCGGGTCATCGGTACCGCCTCCGCGCACAACCACGAGCGGCTGCGCGGCCTCGGCTGCGAACCCGTCGAGTACGGCGAAGGCCTCGCCGACCGGGTCCGGGCACTCGCCCCCGACGGGGTGAGCGTCGTCGCGGACTTCGTCGGCGGGGTCCTCGACGTGACCCTGGCCGTGCTCGCGGAGGGCGGGCGGCACGCCTCCATCGCCGACCACAGCGTGATGGGCGCCGGCGGCCAGTGGATGTGGGTCCGCCCGAGCGGCCGGGACCTGACCGAACTGGGCCGGCTGGCCGACGCGGGCCAACTGACGGTCACGGTGGCCCGCACCTTCCCGCTGGGTGCCCTCGCGGAGGCCTTCGAACTGAGCCAGGCCGGGCACACGGCGGGCAAGATCGTCATTAAGATCTGATACGGGGTCACAGACCGAGGCCTGCCGAGGCCTGCCGAGCTGCCGACTGCCCCGCCTGCTGTCACGACCTGGTCCCGCCCGCAGCCTGAGCCTGGCCCGCTGATACCCCCGTCAGTCGCCCCGTCGCTTCCCGCAGTGGTCAGGAGACGGCTGCCGCCGCGGACGCTGCCGGTGGTACAGTCGCGGCCTGCAGGGGCGGTGTCGCTGAGGGCAAGCCCTGCCACGCTCGCGGACGCGTCCGCCGTTGCGGCGGGGGGCGGCGTTCGCAGCCCTGGGCTGCACCGCCAGTACGGCGATCACGCACTGCCCGTGAGGAAGCGTCGGACGTTCACCGTTCTTCCTGGTCTCGTTCCGGGTCGTCGCCTCGCAGGCGACAGAACTGTGCTTGCGATGCTGCTGTTGCCGTCGAGCAGTTGCATCCGACGCGGGTCCCGCGCCGAGACGACGGGGCTGCGCGGCGGTGTCCAGCTTTGCGTTCTCGCAGAGCGTGCCGTGCCCTACGGCTGCCTCCGCGTGGGGCAGGCTCACCTCAGGGTCGGCACCGAACCGGGTCCCTCCCACGCCACGTCGACCCCCGCCAGGCCGCCCGCCCAGGGCGCCGCGAGGGCGGCCAGCGACGCCGCGTCGGGCGGGGCGGCGCCCAGCCCGATCGCGAAGCGGGCGTGCAGGTGCCCCGACGCGAAGGGCCTCGGCCAGGCATGGGCGTCCGCGACGCCCGCCTCCTCCAGCTGCGTCAGCAGCGCCCGTACGCGGCCACGCACGCGGCCCATGGTCTCGGTGAACTCCCGTTCGTCGCCGCCCGCCACGCTCACCACGGCCCAGGCGCCGTGCCGGCGGTGCAGCGGCGGTACCCCGACCAGCTCCGGCCACGCCGCCGCGCCCCGCTCCTCCAGCAGCTCCCAGCCGCGGTACAGCTCCTGCGCCAGCAGGTCCCGGAAGCCCGCCCCGACCTGCACGGTGCAGCTCCGGACCGGCGCGGACGGGGTCAGCACCGTCAACGGGCCCTGCGCGGCAAGCGCCTGGGCGGCGGCGAGCGCCTGCGACGCGGGAAGCCCCTGCGCGGGGCCGTCGAGCAGGACGGGTTGCCTCCAGTCCCACGCCGCCCACGTCGCGAAGAACTCCCGCAGCAGGTCCAGGCCCGTGAGGCGCCGCTCGGCCGCCGGTCCGCACGCCTCGCGCACGGTCCGGGCCGCCAGCACGGACCAGGCCACCCCCGGCAGCCCGCCGTACGGCGCCGAGTCCAGGCCGCGCGCCTTCGCCCATGCCTTCACCTGCGCGGCCAGCCCGGCGAACGCCGCCGGTTCCGCGCCGACCGCCGCCCGCACGGCCTCCGCGTCGCTGACCGCACTCAGCGCGACCGCGGCCGCCTCGCCCAGCTCCGCCCGGCGCGCCACCGCCTCGGCCGGCGCCAGGTCCCCGGTGGCGACCACCACCAGGTCGACCGACAGGTCACCCACGCCGAACCGCAGGCCGGGTACCCGAGCCCCGACGACCTCGCGCAGCCGCCCGGCCTGCGGCAGCGCGGCAGCCACCCGTGCGGCCACGACGGGCAGGTCGGCCACCGGGTCCGGCAGGGCCGCGACCAGGTCCAGGTCCGCGCCCGGCAGGGCGCAGCCCATGCGGCGTGAGCCGACGACCCGTACGACTCCTTCGGGCAGCGCCGCCGCGATCCGCCGCGCCACGTCGTCGGCCGCGGCATCGGCCACGTCGTCGGGCGCGGCATCGGCCGTGGCGGCAGTGTCGTCGGCCGTGACGACGTCCCCGGCCGCGGAGTCGTCCCGTGCCGTGGAGTCGTTCCGTGCCGCGGAGGGGTCGGTACCGGCCCGTGTGCCGGCACCGGCAGCCGCGGCGGCTCGACCGGCGGGCCCTTCGACCGGCCCCGGCAGCGGGCCCGTACCAACCCCTCGCCCTGACGCCGCCCCAGTAGTCCCTGGTACGGGACCGGCCCCCGGCTCGGGCGCGGTCCCGGGCATGGGCTCGGGCATGGGGCTCGGCACGGGCGCTGGGCCCCGCCCCGGCTCCGGCGCGGGTGTCGAGCCGTCCTCGTGGGCGTCCGGCAGCCACCGCACCTCGCCCGTGCCGAGCGCCACCGTCGCGCGTACCTGCATCGGCTCGTCGCCGCGGCGGGACAGCACCGCCAGTTCCCCGACCCGTGCCGTCAGCGCGGCGCCGGCCAGCCGGGCGGTGCACTCGGCGACGGCCCGCTGCGGATCCCCGGTCCGGCCCAGCGTGAGGTGCGGGGTGAACCCCTCCGCCCGGGTCCGGCACTGCGGGAACCGCCGCGCCAGGGCCTGCCGCAGCTCGGCCCACGGCAGCTCGCCGTCCGCCGCCGGGTCCAGCCACACCGTGGCGTCCTCGCGGTGCCCGAAGCTGTCCACCCCGGCAAGCCGCGCGGTGAACGCGGGCACCTCGGCCGCCGCTTCGGCCAGCAGCGGCAGTGCCCGTTCGAACGCGGACTCCGGTACGAAGCCGAAGAGCAGGTTGACGTGGGGCGGCCACCGGTCGATCTGCGGATCGAGCTCCCGGCGGATGTCCTGGACCGCCGGCCACAGCCCGGCCGGCGGCAGCCACGCCACCGCCGTGCGCGCCGTGACCGGTACGTCGAGGGTGTCGAGGACGTCGACGTGTTCGCGGGCATCGCGGGCATCGCGTGTGTCGCGGATGTCGCGGGCATCGCGGACGTTGATGTTGCGGACGCCGTCGGAGCCGAGCGCCACGGGCACGCCGGCCGTTGCCCCGTACGGACCGGTCCCGCCGAAGCACACCTCCGCCTCCACCCCGAAGTGGTCGGAGACGAACAGTCCGTCCGGCCCCGGCCGGTCCCCGCGCAGGGCCGCCCGTACCACCCGCACCGGGTCCGGCTGCCCGCCAGCGCCGTCACCGGCCCGCAGCAGGATCCGGTCCAGCCGGGAGGCCCGTCCGGTCAGCGAGGACACGGCGGCCAGCGGATTGACCCCGGGGTCGAACGTCGGCGTCGCGTCGTCCGGGCCGTGGACGGCGGACCAGGCGTCCAGCAGGCCCAGCGTTCCGGCCGGTCCCTCGGCCCCGCCCCGGCCGTCGTTGAAGTCGCCGAGCAGTGCCACGTCACCCTCGACGCCGGCCAGGCCCTCGGCCAGCCGCGCGAGTTCGGCCCGGCGGCGGGCCGCCCCGTCCGGCGAGTGGTCGCTGGACAGATGCGTCGCCGCGACCACCAGCGGGCCGCCGGCCGTCTCCACGGTGACGGCCGTGACTCCCTTGTGCGGGCCGAGCAGGTGAACTCCCGCCTCCCGTACGGGCAGCCGGCTGAGCACCAGCAGCCCGGTCTCGGCCACGTCCCGGCCGCGCGTGTCCGTGCTCAGGGCGTAGCCGTCGCGGACCCAGTCCTCGCCCAGCAGCAGGGCGAGCAGCGCGGGCTCGACCTCCTGCAGGGCGATCACGTCGGCGTCCGCGGCCGCCAGGCCGGCCAGCAGCAGCGGGCGGCGCCGCGCGGTGTCGATCAGCGGCCCGTCGTACCGGTCCCACAGGGTGTTCCACGTCAACAGCCGTACGCCCGCGGCCCCGCCGCGACCCGCCCCGTGACCGCTGCCCGATACGGACGCGCGCCCGCTTCCCGGCACCGCCGCCCGCCCGCGACGCCGATGCCCGTCGTCCCTTCCGCTGCCCCTCCCGCTGTCCGTGCCGCTGCCCGTGCCCACGGGCGTCCACGCCGCCCGTGCCGGGTCCCAGGCGTGCGGGGTGCGGGCGGTGAAGAAGGGCGCGCGCAGCCGCCGCGGTTCCCGTACCCGGCCTGCCTCCGTCACATCGATCCGGTCCACCCCGGCAGCCCGGTCCCAGACCAGTTCGCCGTCGGCCTCCACGAACAGCACCCGGTGCCAGGGGATGTCGCCGCCGGGCACGTACGACGGCAGCGGCACCCGCTTGGGCGCCGCCCCCCGCTGGTGCAGCCCCAGCACGAACCGGGCCGGGTCGAACCGCGGGTCCCACCGCACCTGGTGGTAGAGCTCCTCGCTGGTGCGCATCACGCCTCCTCGTCCTCGGCCCCACCCGCCAGGGTGCCCGCGGTGTCCCCGACGGCGCCGTCCGCCCCCACGTACCAGGTGCGGTGCGCGCCACGGCCGGGGTACGGCGGGTCGAACCGGCGCAGCTGTGAGCCGAGCACGTCCGGTGGAACGGGGTGGGCGCGCGTTTGGTTGCGCCGGACCAGCTCGTCCTCGTCGACCAGCACGACGACGTGGGTGACCAGGGCGTTGCGCCGCCGGGCCACCGCCCGTACCAGCGACCGCTGCTGCTCGGTGAGCGAGGTGGCGTCCCACACCACGGCGCCGGCGCCGAGCGCGCTGCCGCTGCTGTCGTCGTTGCTGCCGCCGGTGAGCGTGCTGCCGCCACCCGGCGCGGCGCGGAATCCCGCGGTGGTGCCGCCGTCCGCGCCGGTGCGGCCGTCCACCGTGCCGGCGGTGTCCGGCCCGGTGCCGCGG
>NZ_WTFF01000224.1 GCF_019400985.1 Streptomyces bambusae | reverse complement strand
GCCCCCTGACGCGCGCCGCGTACGCCGCCCCTGACCCGCGCCGCGTACGCCGCCCCTGACGCTGACGGCCGCGTACGCCGCCCCTGCCCCTGACACGGACGGGGCCGCCTACGCCGGCCGCTGCAGCACCGCCAGACTCCGTCCCGTGAGCGTCACCCGGTCCCCGGCCCCGTACTGCGGCCCGGAACCGGGTGGCAGGACCTCCTCGCGGGCCGTGTCGACCACCAGCCGCCACCGGTCGCCGTGCCCGGCCGGAAGCGTGAACTCCTGCGGGTCGGCACTGACGTTGAACATCAGCAGGAACGAGTCGTCGGTGATCCGCTCCCCGCGGCTGCCCGGCTCCGAGATCGCCTCGCCGTTGAGGAACACCGTCAGCGCACGGGTGTTCTGCGCCTGCCAGTCGCGCGCCCGCATCTCCTCGCCGTGCGGGGTGAACCAGGCGATGTCCGACAGCTCGTCGTGCGTCCCCTCCACCGGCCGCCCGTGGAAGAACCGGCGCCGCCTGAACACCGGGTGGTTGCGCCGCAGCCACACCATCTGGCGGGTGAACTCCAGCAGCACGGGCGCCGGTTTGCCCGGGTCCGGCCACGGCACCCAGGACAGCTCGTTGTCCTGGCAGTACGCGTTGTTGTTGCCGCCCTGGGTGCGGGCGAACTCGTCGCCGTGGCTGAGCATGGGCACCCCCTGCGACAGCATCAGCGTGGCGGTGAAGTTCCGCATCTGGCGGGCCCGCAGCTCCAGGACCTCCGGGTCCTCCGTCGCGCCCTCGACCCCGCAGTTCCAGGACCGGTTGTGTGCCTCGCCGTCCCGATTGCCCTCCCGGTTGGCCTCGTTGTGCTTCTCGTCGTACGAGACCAGGTCGTGCAGGGTGAAACCGTCGTGGCAGGTGGTGAAGTTGATCGAGGCCAGCGGGCGTCGGCCGTCGTCCTGGTAGAGGTCCGAGGAGCCGGTGAGCCGGCCGGCGAACTCGGCGAGAGTGCGCGGCTGGCCGCGCCACAAGTCCCGTACGGTGTCCCGGTACTTGCCGTTCCACTCGGTCCACAGCGGCGGGAAGTTGCCCACCTGGTAGCCGCCCTCGCCCAGGTCCCACGGCTCGGCGATCAGCTTCACCTGGCTCACCACCGGGTCCTGCTGCACCAGGTCGAAGAACGACGACAGCCGGTCCACCTCGTGGAACTGCCGGGCCAGGGTCGCCGCGAGGTCGAAGCGGAAGCCGTCCACGTGCATCTCGGTGACCCAGTAGCGCAGCGAGTCCATGATGAGCTGGAGCACGTGCGGGGAGCGCATGAGGAGCGAGTTGCCGGTGCCGGTGGTGTCCGTGTAGTAGCGGGGATCCTCGGCCAGCCGGTAGTACGAGGCGTTGTCCAGCCCCCGGAAGGACAGCGTGGGACCCAGGTGGTTGCCCTCGGCGGTGTGGTTGTAGACCACGTCGAGGATCACCTCGATGCCCGCCTCGTGCAGGGCGCGGACCGCCGACTTGAACTCCAGCACCTGCTGCCCGCGGTCGCCCGAGGCATAGCCGTTGTGCGGGGCGAAGAAGCCGATCGTGTTGTAGCCCCAGTAGTTGCTCAGCCCGTCGTCCACGAGCCGGTGGTCGTGCACGAACTGGTGCACCGGCATCAGCTCCAGGGCCGTGACCCCGAGCTTGGCCAGGTGCCCGATCACCGCCGGGTGCGCGAGGGCCGCGTAGGTGCCGCGCAGCTCCTCGGGCAGGTCCGGGTGGCGCATCGTGAGGCCCTTGACGTGCGCCTCGTAGAGCACCGTGTGGTGGTACTCGGTGCGCGGCGGCCGGTCGTTGGCCCAGTCGAAGT
Source organism: Streptomyces bambusae (assembly GCF_019400985.1). Taxonomy (GTDB): domain Bacteria; phylum Actinomycetota; class Actinomycetes; order Streptomycetales; family Streptomycetaceae; genus Streptomyces; species Streptomyces bambusae_A. Next base: position 10,538 of record NZ_WTFF01000224.1, on the reverse strand, counting down.
ACGGGTTCACCACGACCGAACTCATCGTGCGCGGGGCCGAGTCGAGGTCGTTGCGCGAGTCGGGGCGGCCGAAGTGGTAGCCGTACACCTCCTCGCCCCAGGCGATGGACCCGCTGATGGCCCGGGCGTACGGGTCCAGCAGCAGCTTGGCGGCGTTGCAGCGCCGGCCGCGCTCCGGCTCGTACGGGCCGTGGACGCGGAAGCCGTAGCGCTGGCCCGGCATGACCCCGGGCAGGTAGGCGTGCCGGACGAAGGCGTCCGTCTCGCGCAGTTCGACGGCCGTCTCGGAGCCGTCGTCGTGCAACAGGCACAGTTCGATGCGGCGGGCGGCCTCCGAGTAGACCGCGAAATTGGTCCCGGCGCCGTCGTACGTGGCGCCGAGCGGGTACGACTGCCCCGGCCAGACCTGCATAGATGCTTCTCTTCCACTCCCGAGCCGGTTCCGGTCTCGTCTGCCGTACCAGATCTTCCCCGAAAGAGCGGCGGAGCGTGCGGACTTGGGATGGTCCCACCGGGTGACCGCGCGGAGCCGATATGCGGGTCAGCGGACTATGCGCGGATCGGATAATGGGTCAACCGGCAGCCGGTGTAAGGGCCATCCGGCTGCAACGGGGCTCGGGCGCGGAGTACTCTTCCTTGATCACTGGAGGGGTAGCGGAAGGCGGTGCACGGGTGAGCTCGGGAGGTCTGGAGCTGCCCCCTGGTGACGGCGGTCACGAGGGCGGCCCGGCGGCGGACGCCCCTGGTGGCGGCCCCGGCGGGGTCGCGGCCGGGGCGGTGTCCCTGGCGGGTCCGGCGACGGCGGGGAGTACGGCGACCGGCGTCGAACTGGACTGGGGCGCGGACGCCTGGACCGAGGTCCGTACCCGCGCACAGCGCGCGGGGCGTGCGTACATCTGGCTGAACCTCATCGAACAGCGGCTGCGCGCCGTCGTCGGGGCGGTGCTGCGGCCCATCTACGAGCCCGTGCACGGCGAGGACGACTGGGTGGTCGCGGCCGCCGGCCCCGCCGGGCAGGAGTGGGTGCAGCGGGCCGTCGCCGTACGCGAGGTCAGCCGGCGCAAGGGCTATCTGCTCGACCCGGCCGACGACAACGTGCTCAGCTTCCTGACCCTGCCCCAGCTGCGCGAGCTGATGGTCCAGCACTGGCCCTGCTTCGAGCCGTACTTCGACGACCGGCGCGAGATCGAGCTGGCGCTCGACGAGCTGGAGGTCACCCGCAACGTCGTCTCCCGCAACCGGGCCCTGTCCCAGGCGGTCCTGTCCCAGGCCGAGCGGGCCTCCGCCCGGCTGCTGGAGGTGCTGGGCGGCGGCGCGGGCAGCCCCTCGGCGGACCGGCTGCCGATCGACGCGGTCGAGGACCTGGTGGGCGACCGGTACGCCGACGTCGTCTCCGTCCATCCCGACCGGGTCCGCCTGCAGCGGCAGCTGCCGGCGGAGGACCTCTTCGGCGGGGCCCGCCGCCTCGACGCGATCGGCATAGGCCTGAACCTGCTGGTCCAGAACTACTCGGGCCGCAGGCTGGTCAGGCTTGTCGAGTCCGGCTGCCGGGTGCGGCTGCTGTTCCTGAACCCGGCCAGCAGCGCGGTCAAACGGCGCGAGCGGGAGCTGGGCCTGCGCAAGGGCGAGCTGAGCCGCTCGGTGGAGATGAACATCCTGCACGTGCGCCGGGTGCGGGCCGGCCTGCGCGACCCCTCGGGCTTCGAGATCCACGTCTTCGACGAGACCCCCCGCTTCACCGCCTACGTGGTGGAGGGCGAGTCCTCGGGCATCGCCGTGGTCCAGTCGTACCTGCGGCGGGCCCGCGGGATGGAGGCGCCCGTGCTGGTGCTGCGCGGCGGCGGCCGGGGCGTGCCCAGGGACGCCGACCACGGCCTGTTCACGACGTACCGGGAGGAGTTCGAGTCGGTCTGGCAGGACTCCCGGCCGGTGTCCTGACCGGCCCGGGCGGGCGGTGCCCGGGGACCCCGGCCGGACGGGGTGTCAGTGGCCCGTGGCAGGCTGAAAGCCGTAGTCCGGCAGTGGCCGGCGGAAGCGGGGGGAGACGTACGCCATGGGGGAGTGGCACAGGGGAGTACTGGTCGGGTTCGACCTGGAGACGACCGGCACGGAGCCGGGGGAGTCGCGGATCGTCACGGCCGCGGTGGTCGACGTGCACGACGGGGAGGTGCGCGGGCGCCGGACCTGGCTCGCCGACCCGGGCATACCCATCCCCGAGCAGGCGTCGGCGATCCACGGCATCAGCAGCGAGCGCGCCGCCGCACAGGGCCGGCCGGCCCGGGAGGTCGCCGACGAGGTCGCCGCCGAGCTGGCCGAGTGGTGGCTCGCGGGCGCGGTGGTCGTCGCGTACAACGCGTCCTTCGACCTGACCCTGCTGTCGGCGGAGCTGGCCCGGTACGGGCTGCCGTCGCTGGCCGACCGGCTGGGCGGGGCCCGGACGGGGCCGGTGGTGGACCCGCTGACCATCGACCGGGCGGTGGACCGCTACCGCCGCGGCAAGCGGACGCTGGAGGCGGCGTGCGCGGTCTACGGGGTCCCGCTCGACCACGCGCACGACGCGGGCGCCGACGCGCTCGCGGCCGTCCGGGTGGCCCGGGCACTGGCCGAGCGCCACCCGCGGGTGGCGGAGCTCGACCCGGCCGAGCTCCACGACCGCCAGGGCGTCTGGTACGCCCGCTGGGCCCGGGACTTCGAGGCCTACCTGCGCCGCCAGGGCACCCCGGACGCGGTGATCGACCCGGCCTGGCCACTGCGCGCGCTCGCCCCGGCGCCGGCCGCGGCCCCGTCACCGGCGTAGCCCCTGGTCGGCGGGACAGGCCCGCGGGCCCCCGCGCCGTCGGTCAGGCGCCGGTGCGGCGGGACAGCGAGTCGCCCGCCGCACCCACCGCCACTCCGAGGACGAGCATGACGGTGTAGCCGTAGACCTCGTAGCCCTCCGGTACGAGGTGACGCACGAAGCCCATGAAGTGGATCCAGTCGAGCCACTCGTGCAGGAGGCCGCTCGCGCCGCCGACGACGAGGACGAAGGAGAGCAGGCCCGTGAAGGCGGCGAGCGGCGGTTTGGGGGTGTTGGAGGTCATGCCCCGACGCTAGGCGGGCCACTCGGCGCGGGGGATCGGTCCGAAGGACCCCGCCAGTCGTACTTAAGTATCCGATGCCGTCCGCGGACGCCCGGCCGCGGGCGGCCCCGCGTAGATTCTCCGGACATGCGCCACATCCACCGCACCCGCCGGGACTGGGCCACCGACCTGGGGCTGGTCCTCTTCTCCGCCTTGTTCGCCGCCGTCAGTTCGCAGTCCATCCCGGTGGTGGAGACCCTCGACCCGCGCTGGCGCACGGCCGACCAGATGGCCGGCGGGCTCGCGTGCGCCGCGGTGCTCCTGCGGCGGCGCTGGCCGGTCCCGCTGGCCGTGGTGCTGATCCTGGCCGGCACCCAGGCGCACTACCTGACCGGCCCGGCCGTGGTGGCGGTGTTCACGGTGGCCGCGACGCGGCCGTGGCGGGCCACGGCATGGGTCGCGGCCCTGATCTTCGCCCCGCTGCCGGTCTTCCTCTGGCAGCTGCCGGACATGCCCGAGGAACGGGCCGGTCCGGCCGTCACGTACTTCGCCCTCCTCGCCGGAGCGATCGGCTGGGGGCTGTTCCGGCGCTCCCGGGAGCAGCTGATCGGCTCGCTCCGGGCGCGCGCCGAACTGGCGGAGGCGGACGCCGAGTCCCGGGCCGAACGGGCCCGGATGGAGGCCCGCGAGGAGATCGCCCGCGAGATGCACGACGTCCTCGGCCACCGCCTGTCGCTGCTGAGCGTCCACGCGGGAGCCCTGGAATTCAATCCCGGCGCCCCCAGGGCGGAGATCGAGCGGGCGGCCGGGGTGATGCGGGAGAGCGCCCACCTGGCCCTGCGCGACCTGCGCGAGGTGATCGGCGTACTGCGGGCGGGATCCGGGACGGGCGAGGACGAGCGACCCCAGCCGGAACTGCCGGACCTGGCCCGGCTGGTCGAAGAGGCACGGGCCGCCGGCGACCGGATCGAGCTGACCGGGCCCCCCGACGGGACCGCGCCGGCGCTGGCGGGACGTACGGCGTACCGGATCGTGCAGGAGGCGCTGACCAACGTGCGCAAACACGCGCCCGGTGCGGCCGTCGACGTGCGGGTGGCCGGAGGACCGGGGGAGGGGCTGACGGTGGAGATCGCCAACGCCCGGCCGCCCGGCGCCCCCACCGGGGGCCCGGGCGACAGCACGGACGGGGGCCAGGGGCTGATCGGGCTGGCGGAACGGGCCCGGCTCGCGGGCGGCGAACTGACCGCCCTCCCCGTCGACGGCGGCTTCCGCGTGCGGGCGTGGCTACCCTGGCAGGGATGATCATGAGGAGGCGCGGGTGATCCGGGTACTGCTGGTCGACGACGACGCGATCGTCCGCGCGGGGCTGCGGCTGATGCTGGGGGGCGCCCCGGACATCGAGCTGGTCGCGGAGGCCGCCGACGGGGCGGAGGTCCCGGGGCTGGTCGCCGCGCACGGACCCGACCTGGTGCTGATGGACATCCGCATGCCGGGGGTCGACGGGCTGGCGGCCACGGAGGCGCTGCGGGCACGGGCCGGCGCCCCGGAGGTACTCGTCCTGACCACCTTCCACACCGACGCGCACGTCCTGCGGGCACTGCGCGCCGGTGCGGCCGGATTCCTCCTCAAGGACACCCCTCCGCAGGAGATCGTGACGGCGATCCGCACGGTCGCCGCGGGGGACCCGGTGCTCTCCCCTGCCGTCACCCGCCGCCTCATGGACCAGGTGGCGGGCGGATCGGGCCGCGACCGCGACACCCGCGCGACCACCGCCCGCAACCGGCTGGCGCTCCTGGCCGAGCGCGAGCGGGAGGTGGCCCTGGCGGTCGGGCGGGGCCTGTCCAACGCGGAGATCGCACGGGAACTCCACCTGGCCCTGCCGACGGTGAAGACCCACGTCTCCCGCATCCTGACGCGGCTCGACCTCAACAACCGCGTCCAGATCGCCCTCCTGGTCCACGACGCGACCGCCCCGGAGGGCCTCTAGAAGCCTCTCAGAAGGAGTGCCAGCGGACCTCGGGGGCGCGTTCGCGCAGGGAGGCCACGCGGCGGCGGAACTCCGCCAGGGCGCCGGGGTTGCTCCGGGCGTGCTGCGAGATCCAGGCGCAGCTGGCGGTCTCGCGGGCGCCGCGCAGCAGTGCGCAGCCCGGCCAGTCGCGCACGTCCCAGCCGTAGGCGCGGACGAAGGCGTCGTACGCCTCGTGCGGCAGCCCGTACCGGTCGCGGGACAGCGCCATCACCACGAGGTCGTGCTCGCGCAGGTCCGACGAGACGGTCTCCAGGTCCACCAGGACCGGCCCGTCCGGGCCCACGTGGACGTTGCGCGGCAGGGCGTCGCCGTGGATCGGCCCCGGCGGCAGGTGGGGCGTCAGCGAGGCCACCTCCGCCGCGTAGGCGTCCCGGCGGGCGCGCAGGTACGCCGCGTCCGCCGGGTCGACGGCGTCGCCGGCCAGCCGCAGCCAGCGCTCGACGCCGGCCAGCAGGTCCCGCCGCGGCAGCTCGAAGCCCTGCGGCGCGGGCAGGGCGTGCAGCTGTCGCAGCAGCAGGGCGAGGTCCTCCGGGCCGGCGGGGCGGACCGGGTCCGGCAGCCTGTGCCACAGGGTCACCGGGTGGCCCGCTGTCCGCCGCGGCTTCGGTTCGGCCGCGCGCACGGCCGGGACGCCCATCTCCGCGAGCCAGCCGGCGACGGACAGCTCGCGTTCGGCCCGCTCCAGCAGCGCGGGGTCGGCCCGGCCCACCTTGACCACCAGATCCCCGGTCGCGAAGACCGCGTTCTCCCCCAGGGCCAGCAGCGTGGCGCCGTCCGCGAGGCCGGTGGCCGCCAGCACCTCCCTGGCCTGTGCCTCGTCCATGTCGTTCTCCGGGTCCGGATCGTCGTGAATGCGCCAAGTCTTTCATCCCGGACCGCCCTCCCCTTGACGCGCCATCAGGCCGGCGGAGCGGGGACGGGGCATCGGCCCGGCGGCGGCCCGGGGTGGCGTGATCGCGCCTAATCGGTTGCACGAGACGTATCGTCTCGTTATGTTCAATTCCATGACCTCACCGCGCCGCCCCGCCCACATCGCCATGTTCTCCATCGCCGCCCACGGCCACGTGAACCCGAGCCTGGAGGTGATCCGCGAGCTCGTGGCCCGCGGGCACCGCGTCAGCTACGCCATCCCGGCCTCCTTCGCCGACACGGTCGCCCGGACCGGCGCCACCCCCGTCGTCTACACCTCCACCCTCCCCACCGAGCCCGACGCGTGGGGCACCGAATTCATCGACCAGATCACGCCCTTCCTCGACGACGCGATCCAGGCCCTGCCGCAGCTCGCGGCCGCCTTCGAGGGCGACGAGCCGGACCTCGTCCTGCACGACATCACCTCCTACCCGGCCAACGTGCTGGCCCGGCGCTGGGGAGTCCCCGCGATCTCGCTCTCGCCGAATCTCGTCGCCTGGGAGGGCTACGAGGAGGAGGTGGCCGCGTCGGCGTTCGCCGAGCTCAAGGCGTCCGAGCGCGGCCAGGCCTACTACGCCCGCTTCCGTACCTGGCTGGAGGGGAACGGCATCGCGGACGACCCCGACCGCTTCGTCGGCCGCCCCCGCCGCGGGCTCGTCCTCATCCCGCGGGCCCTCCAGCCCAACGCCGACCGGGTCGACACCACCGTCCACACCTTCGTCGGCGCCTGCCAGGGCGACCGGTCCGACCAGGGCCACTGGCAGCGGCCGGCCGGCGCCGAGGGCAAGAAGGTCGTCCTCGTCTCGCTCGGCTCCGCCTTCACCAAGCAGCCCGCCTTCTACCGCGCCTGCATCGACGCCTTCAAGGACCTGCCCGACTGGCACGTGGTCCTCCAGATCGGCCGGTTCACCGACGAGGCCGACCTCGGTGAGATCCCCGCCGACGTCGAGGTCCACCGCTGGGTGCCCCAGCTGGACATCCTGGGGCAGGCGGACGCCTTCATCACCCACGCGGGCGCCGGCGGCTGCCAGGAGGGGCTGGCCACCGCCACCCCGATGGTCGCGGTCCCGCAGGCGGTCGACCAGTTCGGCAACGCCGACATGCTGGTCGCCCTCGGCGTGGGCCGGCACGTCCCGATGGACCGGGCCGACGCCGCGACCCTGCGCGAGGCCGTACTCGCCCTGGCCGCCGACCCCGAGGTAGCCGCCCGGGCCGAGGCCGTCCGCAAGGACATGGCCGCCGAGGGCGGCACGCGCCGGGCGGCCGACCTGATCGAGGCGGAACTGAGGTGACGCACCGACCGCCGTGGCGGTGTCAGTGGGCTGCTCTACGGTTCCTGCCATGACGAAGAAGGCTGCTACGACGAAGAAATACGCGGCGCTGTTGCGCGGCATCAATGTCGGCGGGAGCAAGAAGGTCCCGATGGCCGAGCTCCGCGCGGTCATGACGGAGCTCGGGTACGGCGACGTGGCGACGTACCTGCAGAGCGGCAACGCCGTCTTCACTAGCCCGGAGCAGGACACCGGCCTCCTCGCCCGGGAGCTGGAGCGGGCGATCGAGACCCGCTTCGGCTTCCGGGTGGCGTGCCTGGTGGTCGACGGCGCATACCTGCGCGCCGTCGCCGACGCCTGCCCGTACCCGGCGGCCGAGCTGGAGGGCAGACAGCTGCACGCCACGTTCCTGTCGCAGCAGCCGGCCGAGGACCGCTTCGCCGCGATCGACGGACAGGCCTTCCTCCCCGAGGAGTTCGCCGTCGGCGACAAGGTCGTCTACCTCTACGCCCCCGAAGGCCTGGGCCGCTCCAAGCTCGCCGAGGCCCTGTTCCGCCCGGCCGTGCTCAAGGGCATCGACGCGACCACCCGCAACTGGAACACGGTGGCCAAACTGGTCGAACTCACCGGCGACTGAACCCCGCTGCCGGATAATCGGATGTGCGGGTGTGGACGGCGCTTCTTCCCCTGCGGATGTCGGGGTCTGGTTCCCATCTCGGTGCAATAGGCGCGATGCTACGGTGATCGGTATGAAGGTCGTGGTGCAGGTCAAGCTCACGCCGTCGCCCGAGGTGGCCACAGCGCTTGAAGCGACCCTGCGTACGGCCAACGATGCGGCGAACTGGCTTGCCGGTGAAGCGCATCGGCGGGGCGAGACCTCGCGTAAGGCGTTGCAGGGATTCGCCTACGACGATCTGAAAGGGCGGGGTCTGTCGGCGCAGCCTGCGCTGCATGTGCTGCGCAAGGTTGCCGACGCCTACACCACTCTGCGAGCGAACATTCGAGCCGGAAACCTGGGCAAGCCCGGGTCGAAGCGCCGGGCCAAAGCGGAGTCCAAGCCGATCCACTTCCGCTCGGACGCGGCTCAGCCGTACGACGACCGGTGCTTGTCGTGGCAGGTGGACGAGCAGACCGTGTCGATCTGGACCACGGCCGGGCGTCTGCGCGGTGTTCGGTTTTCCTGCTCGGAGCAGGCCCGCAAACTGCTGGCCGAGCACCGCAAGGGCGAATCCGATCTCGTCCACCGGGACGGCATGTGGTTCCTGATCGCCACGTGTGAGATCCCCGAGGCCGAGCAGTACGAGCCGATCGACTTCCTCGGCGTGGATCTCGGCATCGTCAACATCGCCACCACGTCCGACGGGAAGATCCACGCCGGACGCGAGCTGAACCGGTACCGCAAGCGACAGCTCGCCCTGCGGGCCAAGCTCCAGAAGAAGGGCACCAAGTCCGCCAAGCGGGTCCTCAAGCGGCGGCGCCGCAAGGAGCAGCGCAAGGCGACCGAGGCCAACCACATCATCTCGAAGCGCATCGTGACCGAGGCTGAACGCACCGGGCGCGGGATCGGCATGGAAGACCTTGCCGGTATCCGCACCCGGGTACGGCTCCGCAAGCCCCAACGGGTCGCGCTGCACTCCTGGGCCTTCGCCCAACTCGGACGGTTCGTGGAGTACAAGGCGCGCCGCGCCGGGGTTCCTGTTCTCTTCGTTGACCCTGCCTACACCTCGCGCATGTGCGCGGAGTGCGGGCACACGGACAAGCTGAGCCGCGTCTCTCAGGGGCGGTTCGCGTGCCGGTCGTGCGGATTCGTTGATCACGCAGACCGCAATGCCTCCCGCAACATCCGCGCTCGCGCGTGGGAGTCGTGGCGAAGCGGGGCGGAGTCACACGCCCCAGCACCCGTCTAGGGTGCTGGACGGAGGAGACCACCCAGCCGCCAGTTGGGCTCTACCTCCAAGCCTGGCCCCTTAGGGCCGGGTAGTTGACAGGCAGAACACATCGATCTCACATTGATCCGCGACTCTTAAACGCCGCCGGTGTGCGCAATGGGGTGGCACTCAGGAGCCCGGGAGCTGGATATGCTCCCGGGCCCCGTCACGTTCCGGGACGTCGGTAGGCTCGGGCCATGCGGTACATCATCATCGGCGCGGGCGCGGTCGGCGCCACCATCGGCGGACGGCTCGCGGAAGCGGGCGGCGAGGTCGTCCTCGTCGCGCGCGGCGCCCACGCCCAGGCCCTGCGGGAGCGGGGCCTGACCCTGACGACCGCTCAGGGCACCCGGGTGCACCGGCTGCCGGTCGTCACCCGGCCGGCCGAGCTCGGCGAACTGCGCCCGGACGACGCGCTCGTGCTCTGCGTCAAGACCCAGGACGCCGTCGCCGCCCTCGACACCTGGGGCGACGCCGAGGTCGCCGGCGGCGGCACGGCCGCACAGCGGCTGCCGGTCTTCTGCACGCAGAACGGGGTCGAGGGCGAGCGCCTGGCGCTGCGCCGCTTCGACCGGGTCTACGGAGTGTGCGTCTGGCTGCCCTCGGACTTCCTCCAGCCGGGCGTGGTCTCGGCGCTGTGCGCGCCGCTCACCGGCATCCTGCACGTGGGCCTGGCCGCCGGCGGCGCCGACGAGCGGGCCCGCAGCTTCGCCGCCGACCTGGAGAAGGCCGGCTTCGAGGCGCCGGTCGTCGAGGACGTGATGCGGTGGAAGTACGCCAAGCTGCTGGGCAACCTCGGCAACGCCATCCAGGCCACCACCGGCCCCGAACCCGATCCGGCGAAGGCGGCGCTGCACCTGCGGGCGATCCGCGAGGCGAAGGCGGCGTACGCGGCGGCCGGCATCGCCTACGCCTCGGACGCGGAGCAGTCGCAGGCGCGCGACGGGAAGGTCGTGTCCCCGCCGGGGGTGCGGGGCGGTTCGTCGTGGCAGAGCTTGGAGCGGGGGACCGGGTCGATCGAGGCGGACTATCTGAACGGGGAGATTTCCCTGCTGGGGCGGCTGCACGGGGTGCCGACGCCGGTGAACGAGGTGTTGCGGCATGCCGCGAACATCTTCGCCCGCGAGGGGCTGCCGCCGGGCTCGATGTCCATTGCGGACCTCACGGCCTTGGCGGACGAAGCCGAAGCCAGGGGGTAGGGCGGGGTCCGCTGCGCGGGGCCTTTCCCCCACCAGCCCCCTCTCCCAAATGGGAGGCCGCCCAGGACACCCCCCCCCAAAAACGCGCGGGGGGGGGGGCGGTGACTATTCATAACCTGAACCTCCCGAGACGTGTCTCTGAG
>NZ_WTFF01000223.1 GCF_019400985.1 Streptomyces bambusae | reverse complement strand
CCCCGGCCAAGCCCCCCGCGCACGGGGCCGCGGCGCCGGTCGTCGCCGCGGGCCCGGACCGGGCTGCCGTCGTGGCGCCCGTAGCCCTACGCCGACCCGTACGCGGGCAGTGGCGGCGGGGTCGCGGCCAGGAGTTTCAGGGTTGCTTCGCCCGCTTCCGACGGGGTCCAGCGGGCGCCGTGGTCGGTCGTCGGGCCCGGGTGCCAGCCCTCCATGACCGTGATGCGCCCGCCCTCCGCCTCGAACACGCGGCCCGTCACGCCCGCCGAGGCCGTGGAGCCGAGCCAGACGACGAGCGGGGAGACGTTCTCGGGGGCCATGGCGTCGAACTCCCCCTCCCCCGGGGCCGCCATCGCCTCCGCGAAGGCGCCTTCCGTCATCCGGGTCCGGGCGGCCGGGGCGACGGCGTTGACCTGGACCCCGTACCGGCCCATCTCCGCGGCCGCGACCAGCGTCAGGCCGAGGATGCCGGCCTTGGCCGCGCTGTAGTTGCCCTGCCCGACCGAGCCCAGCAGGCCCGCGCCCGACGAGGTGTTGACGACGCGGGCCGCCACCCCCCGGCCCGCCTTGGCCTCGGCCCGCCACCAGCGGGCCGCGTGCTGCAGGGGCAGGAAGTGGCCCTTGAGGTGGACCCGCATGACCGCGTCCCAGTCGTCCTCGTCGAGGTTGACCAGCATCCGGTCGCGCAGGAAGCCGGCGTTGTTGACCAGCGTGTCCAGTCGGCCGAAGGTGTCCACCGCGCAGCTCACCAGCGAGGCCGCGCCGTCCGGGGAGGCGATGTCGCCGCCGTGGGCCACCGCCTGCCCGCCCGCCGCGCGGATCTCCGCCACGACCCGCGCCGCCGGGCTGTCGGGGCCCGGCCGCCCGTCCAGGCCGACCCCGAGGTCGTTGACGACGACCCGCGCGCCCTGCGCCGCGAACGCCAGGGCGTGCGCCCGCCCCAGCCCCCGGCCGGCGCCGGTGACGGCCACCACCCGGCCGTCACACAGGCCGGCGCCACCCCGACCCGTGCCACCCCGACCCGTACCGCCCGCCGCTCCGCCTGCCGCTCCCCTGCTGCCGGAGCTCCCGGAACCCGCACCGCCGAAACTCCCGACATCGCCCATCTCAGCCCTCCTTGTTGACCGTTGCCGCATCCAGGAACGCCGGCCGCTCCCCGCCGCCGTGCACGAGCAGGCTCGCCCCGCTGATGTACGCCGCCCGCGCCGAGGCCAGGAAGACCGCCGCCTCCCCCACGTCCGAGGGTTCGGCCAGCCGCCCCAGCGGGACGCTCGCGCCGACCGCCGCCACGCCCGCCTCGTCGCCGTAGTGCAGGTGGGAGAGTTCGGTGCGCACCATGCCCAGCACGAGGGTGTTCACCCGTACCTCGGGGGCCCACTCCACCGCCATCGAGCGGGCCAGGTTCTCCAGCCCGGCCTTGGCCGCGCCGTAGGCGGCCGTGCCCGGCGAGGGGCGGGTCCCGCTGACGCTGCCGGTCATGACCACCGAGCCCCGCGCGGCCCGCAGGTGCGGGTACGCGGCCAGCGAGGCCGTCAGCGGCGCCAGCAGGTTGAGTTCGACGACGCGCGCGTGCCGCCGCAGGTCCCCCTCGCGCAGCGGCCGGTACGGGGTCCCGCCCGCGTTGTTGACCAGGCAGTCCAGCCGCCCGTACCGGTCGGCCAGCGCGTCGAAGGCGTCCTGTACGGCGGCTTCGTCGCGCAGGTCGAGCGGGGTGAAGCAGGCGGTGCGGCCGGCTGCCTCGACCGGCCGGTCCGGCGGCCGGCGCGCGCAGACGACGACGCGGGCGCCCGCGGCGAGGAACGACCGCGCGATGCCCGCGCCGACGCCCCTGGTTCCGCCGGTGACGACGACGACCCTCCCGTCGAGCTCCATGGGCTGCTACCTTCCTCACCTAACAAATGTTTGGTGGAAAGGTAGCTGATCCTGTCATGGGTGTCTCCACCTCCGCCCCCGAAGCGGGCGTCACGCTCGTCACGGTCGACTTCCCACCGGTCAACGCCCTGCCCGTCAAGGGCTGGTACGCCCTCGCCGACGCCGTCCGCGCGGCCGGCCGCGACCCCGCGACCCGGTGCGTGGTGCTGGCCGCCGAGGGCCGCGGTTTCAACGCCGGCGTCGACATCAAGGAGGTGCAGCGCGACCCCGGCCACGGCGTGCTGATCGGCGCCAACCGCGGCTGCGCCGAGGCCTTCGCCGCCGTCTACGAGTGCGAGGTGCCGGTGGTGGCGGCCGTCCAGGGCTTCTGCCTGGGCGGCGGGATCGGCCTGGCGGGCAACGCGGACGCGATCGTCGCCGCCGAGGACGCGGTGTTCGGGCTGCCCGAGCTGGACCGGGGCGCGCTCGGCGCGGCCACCCATCTGGCCCGCCTGGTGCCGCAGCACCTGATGCGCGCCCTGTACTACACCTCGCGCACCGCGACGGCAGCCGAGCTGCACGGCCACGGCTCGGTGTGGCGGGTCGTCCCGCGGACCGGGCTGCGGGCGGCCGCGCTGGGGCTGGCGGCGGAGATCGCGCGCAAGGACGGGTACCTGATCCGGCTGGCCAAGGCCGCCATCAACGGCATCGACCCGGTCGACGTACGCCGCAGCTACCGCTTCGAGCAGGGCTTCACCTTCGAGGCGAACCTCAGCGGGGTCGCCGACCGGGTCCGCGACACCTTCGGCGCGCCGACCAGTCGTCCGGGCGCCCGGGAGGACGTAGCCCGGAAGGACGTAGCCCAGGAGGACGTATGAGCGACAAGACCATGACCCCCGACGAGGTGGCCGGGCGGCTGCGCAGCGGGATGACGGTCGGCATCGGCGGCTGGGGCTCGCGGCGCAAGCCGATGGCCCTGGTGCGGGCCCTGCTGCGGTCCGACGTGACCGACCTGACGGTGGTCTCGTACGGCGGCCCCGACGTGGGGATCCTGGCCGCGGCCGGCCGGATCAGGCGCCTGATCGCGCCGTTCGCCACCCTCGACTCGATCCCGCTGGAGCCGAACTTCCGGGCCGCGCGCGAGAGCGGGGCCCTGGCGCTGACCGAGCTGGACGAGGCGATGTTCATGTGGGGGCTGCACGCGGCGGCCAACCGGCTGCCGTTCCTGCCGGTGCGGGCGGGCCTGGGTTCGGACGTGATGCGGGTCAACCCCGGGCTGCGGACGGTCCGCTCCCCGTACGAGGACGGCGAGGAGTTCGTCGCCGTCCCCGCGCTGCGGCTGGACGCGGCGCTGGTCCACCTCAATCGCGCGGACCGGCAGGGCAACGGCCAGTACCTGGGCCCCGATCCGTACTTCGACGACCTGTTCTGCGAGGCCGCCGACACCGCGTACGTCTCCTGCGAGCGGATCGTCGCGACCGAGGAGCTGGCCAAGGCCGGGCCGCCGCAGTCGCTGCTGGTCGGCCGGCACAGTGTGACCGGGGTCGTGGAGACCCCGCACGGGGCGCACTTCACCTCCTGCGTCCCCGACCACGGGCGCGACGAGGCCTTCCAGAAGCTGTACGCGACCACGCCCTGGCCCGAGTTCGCGGCCCGCTTCCTGTCCGGCGGCAGCGAGTACGACTACCAGCGGGCCGTGGCGGCCTGGCGCGAGGAGCGGCGATGAGCACGGTGACCCGGGCCGAGTACTGCGTGATCGCCTGCGCCGAGGCCTGGCGCGGCGACGGCGAGGTGCTGGCCAGCCCGATGGGCCTGATCCCGGGGATCGGGGCCCGGCTGGCCCGCCGTACGTTCTCCCCGGACCTGTTGATGACGGACGGCGAGGCGATGCTGGTCGGCCCGGACGGGACGACCGTGGAGGGCTGGCTGCCGTACCGCCGGCACCTGGCCATGGTCACCGGCGGGCGGCGGCACGTGATGATGGGCGCGAGCCAGATCGACCGGTACGGCAACCAGAACATCTCCTGCATCGGGGACTGGGCCCGCCCCGCCCGCCAGCTGCTCGGGGTGCGCGGCGCGCCGGTCAACACGCTGAACAACCCGGTCAGCTACTGGGTCCCCCGGCACTCCCGCCGGGTCTTCGTCGAGCGGGTCGACATGGTCTCGGGGGTCGGCCACGACCGGGCGGCGGCCGCTGGTCCGTCCGCGAGCCGCTTCCACCGCATTCCGCGGGTGGTGTCCGACCTGGGCGTCTTCGACTTCGAGACACCGGACCGGTCGATGCGGATCGCCTCGCTGCACCCGGGCGTCACGATCGAGGAGGTGCGGGAGGCGACCGGCTTCCCGCTGGCCGCCGGCGCGCAGGTGCCCGTCACCCGGGAGCCGACCGCCGCCGAACTGCGGCTGATCCGCGAGGAGCTGGACCCGGCGGGGACCCGCGAGCGCGAGGTGCCGGCCTGATGCGGACCGCGCTGACCGACCTGGTCGGGGTCGAGCACCCGATCGTACAGACGGGGATGGGCTGGGTCGCCGGCCCGCGCCTGGTGTCCGCCGCCGCGAACGCGGGCGCGCTCGGCATCCTGGCCTCCGCGACGATGACCGTGGACCAGCTGCGGTCGGCCGTGCGCGAGGTGCGCTCGCGTACGGCGGGGCGGCCGTTCGGGGTGAACCTGCGGGCGGACGCGGGGGACGCGGCCGAACGCGCCGAGCTGATCATCGCCGAGGGGGTGCGGGTCGCGTCGTTCGCGCTCGCGCCGTCGCGGGAGCTGATCGCGCGGCTGAAGGACGCCGGGGTGGTGGTGGTCCCGTCGGTCGGGGCCCGGCGGCACGCGGAGAAGGTCGCCGCCTGGGGCGCGGACGCGGTGATCGTGCAGGGCGGCGAGGGGGGCGGGCACACCGGCGACGTCGCCACGACCGTACTGCTGCCGCAGGTGGTGGACGCGGTGGAGATCCCGGTGGTGGCGGCCGGCGGCTTCCACGACGGGCGGGGCCTGGCCGCGGCACTCGCGTACGGGGCCGCGGGCATCGCCATGGGCACGCGCTTCCTGCTGACCTCGGACTCGACGGTTCCGGACGCGGTCAAGGCGCGGTACCTGGCGGCGACGGTCAAGGACGTCACGGTGACCACGGCGGTGGACGGGCTGCCGCACCGCATGCTGCGCACGGACCTGGTCGACGCGCTGGAGCGCTCCGGGCCCGCGCGGGCCCTGCTGCGCGCCGTACGCCACGCGGCGGGCTTCCGGAAGGTGTCGGGCCTGTCCTGGGCGCAGATGGTGCGGGACGGGCTCGCGATGAAGCACGGCAGGGACCTGTCCTGGAGCCAGGTGCTGCTCGCCGCCAACACCCCGATGCTCCTGAAGGCGTCCATGGTCGAGGGCCGTACGGACCTCGGGGTCATGGCATCGGGGCAGGTGGCGGGGGTGATCGAGGACCTACCGTCGTGTGCGGAGCTTGTGGTCCAGGTTATGGGCGAGGCACGGGAGGTGCTGGAGAGGCTGCAGCGCACGCTTGTGCAGTGACGTGGTGGCGTGGTGCCGTGGTGCCGTGGTGCCTCGCTGCGGCTTGGTCTCGACTGCGGGCCGTCGGTGGCTGGTCGCGCAGTTCCCCGCGCCCCTGAGGGGGTGACTGGCGTCCGTCATCTGCGGGTCGTGCGTGGTTGCTCGCGCAGTTCCCCGCGCCCCTGAGGGGGTGACCGGCGTCCGTCATCTGCGGGCTGTGGGTGGTTGCTCGCGCAGTTCCCCGCGCCCCTGGCGGGCGGGTCGTGCGTGGTTGCTCGCGCCGTTCCCCGCGCCCCTCACGGGGCGCGGGGTGGGGTGTCAGGTGGTGGGGCGGCGGCGGCGGGAGCCGCCGTTGAAGGAGGCTGATGCGGCGGCTGCGCCGCGGCGGGGGCGGTCCTCGGGGGTGGCCTGGGTGCGGGCGCGGCGGGGGCGGTCGGCGGAGGTCGCCTGGTCCCCGCCGCGGCGGGAGCGGGCGGCGCCCGGCTGCTGGGTGGGGGTCTCGGTCTGGCGGGTGCGGCCGCGGGAGCGGCGGCGGCCTCCGGACGCGCCGGTTCCGGCCTTGCTCGCCGGGGCGGGCTGCTGCGGGACCTCCAGGACCACCGGGACGCCCGAGGGTTCGCGGGCTCCGGTCAGGCGGGCCAGTTCCTCGTCCGAGGAACGGATCTGGGCCGTGCGCGGGGTGATCCCCGCGTCGGACATCAGGCGGGCCATGTCGCGCTTCTGGTCGGGCAGGACCAGCGTGACGACGCTGCCCGACTCGCCGGCGCGCGCCGTGCGCCCGCCGCGGTGCAGGTAGTCCTTGTGGTCCGTCGGCGGGTCCACGTTCACGACCAGGTCCAGGTCGTCGATGTGGATGCCGCGGGCGGCGACGTTCGTGGCGACCAGCGCCGTGACCTCGCCCGACTTGAACCAGTCCAGGGTCCGGTTGCGCTGCGGCTGCGAGCGGCCGCCGTGCAGGCCGGAGGCCCGTACGCCGCTGGCGAGCAGCTTCTTGACCATGCGGTCCACGGACCGCTTGGTGTCCAGGAACATGATCACCCGGCCGTCGCGGGCGGCGATCCGGGTCGCGACGGCCTTCTTGTCGGTCTCGTCCAGGACGTGGAAGACGTGGTGTTCCATGGTCGTGACCGCGCCGGCCGACGGGTCCACGGAGTGGGTCACCGGGTCGGTCAGGAACATCTTGACCAGTTTGTCGATGTTCTTGTCCAGGGTCGCCGAGAACAGCAGCCGCTGGCCGCCTTCCTCCACCTGCTTCAGCAGCGCCGTGACCTGCGGCAGGAAGCCCATGTCGGTCATCTGGTCGGCCTCGTCCAGCACGGTGATCGCCACCTGGGCGAGGGTGGCGTCGCCGCGCTCGATCAGGTCCGCGAGGCGTCCCGGCGTCGCCACGAGCACCTCGGCACCGCGCCGCAGCGCGCCCGCCTGCCGGTTGATCGACATGCCGCCGACCACGGTCGCGATGCGCAGCCGCAGCGCCTGGGCGTACGGCTCCAGCGCGTCCGTGACCTGCTGGGCGAGCTCGCGCGTCGGTACGAGGACCAGCGCGAGCGGCGCCTTGGGCTCGGCGCGCCGGCCCGCCGTACGGGCGAGCAGGGCCAGGCCGAAGGCGAGGGTCTTGCCGGAGCCGGTGCGGCCGCGGCCCAGGAGGTCGCGGCCGGCCAGCGAGTTGGGCAGGGTCGCGGCCTGGATCGGGAAGGGCTCGGTGACGCCCTGGGCGGCGAGGGTCTTCAGCAGCGCCTCGGGCATGTCCAGGTCCTCGAACGCCGCCACGGGCGGCAGCCCGGGGGTGAGCGTCTCGGGCATGGTGAACTCCTGCGGCCGCGGCGGCTGCGCCGCGGCGCCCTTGGACTTCTTCGCCCCCTTCGACCGGCCCGCGCCGGCCTGCGGACGTCCCTGGGCGGCGGCGCCACGGACCCGGGCGGGACGGCGGCTGGGACGTGCGGAGCTGGAGCTGGAGCTGGTCGTCATGTGCTGGGAAGCCCTCCTGGAACCGGCAGGTGAGGAAAGTCGGAAGTCGGTCGGGTCGGAACAGCACGCAAGCCGGGGCCCGCATCTCGCGATGCGGGCCCCGGCCGTGCGTGGTGCGTCAGGCAGGCAGGATGTTCTCGGCCTGCGGGCCCTTCTGGCCCTGGGTGACGTCGAAGGTGACGCGCTGGCCCTCGGTGAGCTCACGGAAGCCCTGGGTGGCGATGTTCGAGTAGTGGGCGAAGACGTCCGGGCCGCCGCCGTCCTGCTCGATGAAGCCGAAGCCCTTTTCCGAGTTGAACCACTTCACGGTGCCGTTGGCCATGAGAATCTCCTGAATATAGGCAGGGCCCCATCCGGAGATGCCGGAAAACAATAAATGCGCCTGAGGAGCATTCCGTCAGGCGCACACAAGGTTCATGGGTACCACAACTGCAATGACTCCCAAGCTAACACATCCCGGCGCCGGGGCCCGGCGCCCGGGAGGTGTCCTGGCCCACTTCCGCCTCCGCCACGGGCTAGAGCCGCTCGATGATCGTCACGTTGGCCTGGCCGCCGCCCTCGCACATCGTCTGGAGGCCGTAGCGGCCGCCCGTGCGCTCCAGTTCGTGCAGCAGCGTGGTCATCAGCCGTACGCCCGTCGCGCCCAGCGGGTGGCCGAGGGCTATGGCGCCGCCGTTGACGTTGACCTTCTCCGGGTCGGCGCCGGTCTCCTTCAGCCAGGCCAGGACGACCGGGGCGAAGGCCTCGTTGATCTCCACCAGGTCGATGTCGTCGAGGCTCAGGCCGGTCTTCTTCAGCGCGTACGCCGTCGCGGGGATCGGCGCGGACAGCATGCGGATGGGGTCCTCGCCGCGGACGGACAGGTGGTGGACGCGGGCGCGCGGGGTGAGGCCGTGCACGGCGACGGCCCGTTCGGAGGCGATCAGCATCGCGGCGGCGCCGTCGGAGACCTGGGAGGAGACCGCCGCGGTGATCGTGCCGCCTTCCACGACGGGCTTGAGGGCGGCCATCTTCTCCAGGGTGGTGTCGCGGCGCGGGCCCTCGTCCGCCGTCACGTCCCCGTAGGCGACGGTCTCGCGGGCGAAGCGGCCCTCGTCGGCCGCGCGGAGGGCACGTCGGTGGGAGCGCAGGGCGAACTCCTCCATGTCCTCGCGGGTCACGGACCACTTGCGGGCGATGAGCTCGGCTCCGTGGAACTGGTTGACCGGCTGGTCGCCGTAGCGGGCCCGCCAGCCGCGCGAGCCCAGGTACGGGCCCTGGGTCAGGCCCAGCGGCTCGGCGGCCTGCCGGGAGGCGAAGGCGATCGGGATCATCGACATGTTCTGGGTGCCGCCCGCGACGACCAGGTCCTGGGTGCCGGAGAGCACGCCCTGGGCCGCGAAGTGGACGGCCTGCTGGGAGGAGCCGCACTGGCGGTCGACGGTCACCCCGGGGACCTCCTCCGGCAGCCCCGCCGCCAGCCAGGCCGTGCGGGCGATGTCGCCGGCCTGCGGTCCCACGGTGTCGAGGCAGCCGAGGACCACGTCGTCCACGGCGGCCGGGTCCACACCGGCGCGGGCCATCAGGGCGCGCAGCACGTGGGCGCCGAGGTCGGCCGGGTGGGCCGCGGCGAGCCCTCCCCCGCGCCGGCCGACCGGGGTGCGTACCGCCTCGACGATGTAGGCCTCGGGCATGGCTGCTGCTCCTTCACCAGGGGGCCGCGCCGGGCGCGGCCCACGGGGGACGTCTACGTACGGACGTACGGACGGACGGCGATCCCGTCCAGCACCATCGACAGGTACTGGCGGGCGATCTCCTCGGGGCTGTGCTGTCCGCCCGGCCGGTACCAGGACGCCGCGACCCATACGGTGTCGCGGACGAAGCGGTAGGTGAGCCGGACGTCGAGGTCGGCCCGGAAGACCTGCGCGGCGACCCCGCGCTCCAGCGTCCCCAGCCACGCCTTCTCGAACTTGACCTGCGAGTCGGAGAGGTAGTGGAAGCGGGGCTGGTCGGACAGGTGCCGGGCCTCCTTCTGGTAGATCGCGACGGCGGCGCGGTGCCGGTCGATCTCCCGGAAGGACTCGGTGACGAGCGCCTCGATGGTCTCCCTGGGGCCGAGGCCGGCCGCGAGGACGGCGTCGTAGCCCTCCCACAGCTCGTTCAGGAAGGTGGAGAGGATCTCGTCGAGCATCGATTCCTTGGAATCGAAGTGGTAGTAGAGGCTGCCGGCCAGCATGCCGGCCGCGTCGGCGATCTTGCGGACGGTCGTGGCGTTGTAGCCCTGGGCGGCGAACACCTCGGCGGCGGTGTCGAGGAGTTCGCGCCGGCGCTCGGGGGACGGCGTCACCTGGGCCTTCTTCTTCGCGCGGCTTGCGTGGCTCGTGTGGCTCGCGTTGTCCGCGTCGCTCGGGTTCTTCGGGTTCTTCGGGGTCTTCGTGGGCACGCGACCATTGTTGGTCCTCAGGCCCGCTGGCTGCTGACGGAGACCGTCTCGCCCGTCATGTAGGAGGAGTAGCCGCTCGCCAGGAACACGATGACGTTGGCCACCTCCCACGGCTCGGCGTACCGGCCGAAGGCCTCACGCGCCGTCAGTTCCTCCAGCAGCTGCGCCGAGGTGACCTTCACCAGGTGCGGGTGCATGGCCAGGCTCGGCGCGACCGCGTTGACGCGTACGCCGAAGGCCGCGGCCTCCAGGGCCGCGCACCGGGTCAGCGCCATCACCCCGGCCTTGGCCGCCGCGTAGTGGGACTGGCCGGTCTGGGCCCGCCAGCCGACGACGGAGGCGTTGTTGACGACGACTCCGCCCCGGCCGGCGGCCTTCATCGACCGCAGGGCGGCGCGGGTGCAGCGGAAGGTGCCGCCGAGGGTGACGTCGAGGACGGCGGACCACTGTGCGTCGGTCATGTCCACGAGGTCGGTGGTGCCGCCGAGGCCCGCGTTGTTGACCACGACGTCGAGCCGCCCGTGGAGCTGCTCGGCGTGCGCGAACAGGGCCCGTACCTGCTCCTCGTCGGTGACGTCGCAGGGCAGGGACGAGACGTGGTCGGCGCCGAACTCCCCGGCCAGCGCGGTCTCGGTCTCCTTCAGCCGGCGGGTGTGCGCGTCGCCGATGACGATCCGCGCGCCCTCCTCCAGGAAGCGGCGGGCGGTGGCGCCGCCGATCCCGGCCCCGGCGGCGGCGGTGATGACGGCGGTCCGGCCGGCCAGCAGGCCGTGGCCCGGTACGTACTCGACGCTGCTCATGCCGGTACGTTAACCTGCCAAACGCTTGTTAGGGAACCGCTTGTCAGGGAAGCAGGGGCGATGCCGCGCCGAGGGGAGACGGCCCCGGATGCGCGCAGAGGGGAGCTGTCCCGATGGACCTCACGCACAGCCCGGAGGTGACGGCCTTCCGCGAGGAGGCCCGCGACTGGCTCCGCTCCCACGTCCCGGCCGCGCCGCTGCCCTCCCTGGAGACCGAGGAGGGCTTCGCGGCCCACCGTGCCTGGGAGGCGCGCCTGGCGCGGGACCGCTGGTCGGTGGTCTCCTGGCCCGAGCGGTACGGCGGCCGGGGCGCGGACCTCGTGCGCTGGCTGGTCTTCGAGGAGGAGTACTACGCGGCGGGGGCGCCCGGCCGGGTCTCCCAGAACGGCATCCACCTCCTCGCGCCCACCCTCTTCGACCACGGCACCGAGGAGCAGCGCGCCCGCGTCCTGCCGCCCATGGCCCGCGGCGAGGTGGTCTGGGCGCAGGCCTGGTCCGAGCCCGAGGCCGGTTCCGACCTGGCCTCCCTGCGGGCGCGGGCGGAGCGCACCGACGGCGGCTGGCTGCTGTCGGGGCAGAAGACCTGGTCCTCGCGGGCCGCGTTCGCCGACCGGGCCTTCGGCATCTTCCGCAGCGACCCGGAGCCGGCGGCCGCGGGCCGTCCGCACCGGGGGCTGACCTACCTGATGTTCGACCTGCGCGCGCCCGGGGTGACGGTGCGGCCCGTCGGGCGGCTCGACGGTAAGCCCGCCTTCGCCGAGCTGTTCCTCGACCGGGTCTTCGTGCCCGACGGGGACGTGATCGGCGAGCCGGGGCAGGGCTGGAGGATCGCGATGTCCGCGACGGGCAACGAGCGGGGGCTGACCCTGCGGTCGCCGGGCCGGTTCCTGGCGGCCGCGGACCGGCTGGTCGGGCTGTGGCGGGAGCGGGGCGACCCGGCGGACACGGCGCTGCGGGACCGGGTGGCGGACGCGGTGGTGGGGGCGCGCGCCTACCAGCTGTTCACCTGGGCGGGCGCGGCGCGCTTCGCGGCGGGGCGGGCGGTCGGGGCGGAGTCCAGCCTGAACAAGGTGTTCTGGTCGGAGTACGACATCGCCCTGCACGAGACCGCGCTGGACCTGCTCGGCGCGGACGGCGAGCTGGCCGGGACGGCGTGGGCCGAGCCGTACGTCTTCGCCCTCGCCGGGCCGATCTACGCGGGCACCAACGAGATCCAGCGCGACATCATCGCCGAGCGGCTGCTCGGCCTGCCGAAGGGCCGCCGCTGATGCGCTTCCTGCCGACCGACGAGCAGTCGGACCTGGCGCGTACCCTGTCCGCCCTGCTCTCCGCGGCGGACGTCCCGGCGGCGGTCCGCGCCTGGTCGGCCGGGGACCACGGTCCGGGGCGCGCCCTGTGGTCGAAGCTGGCTGCGACCGGGCTGTTCGCCCTGGCGGTCCCGGAGGAGCACGGGGGCCTCGGCCCCCTCCCCGTCGAACTGGCCGTCTCCTTCATCGAGCTGGGGCGGTACGGCGTACCGGGCCCGTTGGTGGAAACGGCGGCCGCGGCGGCCCTGCTGCCGGCGAAGCTGCTGCCGGCACTGGCCGACGGAGCGACCTCGGCCACGCTGACGCTCCCGGGGGCCGGCCCCTACGCACTCGACCCGGACGCAGCCTCGCTGATCGTCACCGTCACCGTCACGGCGGGCGACGGCGGGGCCGGGGCCGGGGCTGCGTATCCGGTTCCGGTGCACGGGGCGGCGCACGCCGCGGGCGGGGCTGCGTACGACGTGTACGCGGCTCCAGGGCACGGTGGCCTGCTCGCCTCGGCCGATCC
>NZ_WTFF01000222.1 GCF_019400985.1 Streptomyces bambusae | reverse complement strand
GCGTATTTTTTTTTTTGCAACCAGAAGCCGGATAACGAGTCCAGCCTGGGTCTCGTGGGCGCGGAGATGTTAAAAGGGGACACCCCCCGGACCCAGCGCCCGCTGCGATGACCGACCCCTGGGCCCGCCGCCTACTGCGGCGGCCGACCGCCGTACCTGCCGCCCGCTGCGGCGACCGACCCCTGGGCCCGCCGCCTGCTGCGGCGACCGGCCCCCGGACCCGCTGCTCGCTGCGGCGACCGCCCCCCGGACCCGCCGCTACGACCGCCCGGATCCGGTCGATCGCGGCCGCTCGGGCGAGGGCGAGGGCGAGGGTGTGGTCAGGTCGATCAGGCGGCACACCGTCTCGATGTCGATCTTGACCTGGGCGATCGAGGCGCGCCCCGACAGCCAGGTGATCAGGGCCGAGTGCCAGGTGTGCTCGATCACCCGCACCGCCGAGAGCTGCTCGGCGGTCGGCGGGCCGTCCAGGCCCATCGCGTCCAGGATGATCGCCGTGGTGAGCCGGGAGACGGTGTCCACCTCGGGGCTCACGCTGCGGTCGGCGAACGTCAGGGCGCGGACCATCGCGTCCGCCAGGTGCGGCTCGCGCTGGAGCGCGCGGAATGCGCGCATCAGGGTCTCCGCGACCCGCGCCGACGGCTCCGCCGCCGCCGGCGGCCGCTTGCGCAGCGTGGTGTGCATGTGCTGGAGCTGGTCCTGCATGGTCGCGACCAGCAGGTGCACCTTGGAGGGGAAGTAGCGGTACAGGGTGCCCAGGGCCACGCTGGACGACTCCGCGACCTCGCGCATCTGCACCGCGTCGAAGCCGCCCCGGCTGGCCAGTTGGGCGCTCGCGTGCAGGATCCGGCGGCGTCGGGCTTCCTGCCGCTCCGTCAGAGGCGGGGACGCCGGAGTCGTGACGGCCTTGGCTTCCGCTGTCATGTGTCCCGTTCCGTGGCGTTCTACGTTCTGTGTTCTGCGTTCTGCGTTCTGCGGACTTCGTTCGCGCTGGTCTCGTGGACTGCTGTCCGGGCTGCTGTCCTGGCTCGTGTCCTGGCTGCTGTCCGGGCCGCCGTCCTTGCTGCTGCGGGGTCGTGCTGCCGCTGCCGGCGGGGCGTGCCGCCCTCAGCATGGCAGGAGCTCCGTCCGTGGCGCGAATCACCTGCTCCGCCTCTTACGGTGTGGTTTCCGACCGGTAGATTCAATGCCCTTGGACGGATCAAGTCTGAAACTTGTTCTACATTATCCGAGCGGTTACGCTCCGGCGGAAGTGCAGTGAGAAAGGGGCCGAGAGTGACCGCTGAGGCCATGGTGACGAGCCCTTTCCCGGGTCCGGCCACGGACGGCGATCGCCCGTTGCGCATCGCACTGCTCACCTACAAGGGGAACCCGTTCTGCGGCGGCCAGGGCGTCTACGTCCGGCACCTGTCGCGTGAGCTGGTCCGTCTGGGGCACTCCGTGGAGGTCATCGGAGCCCAGCCCTACCCCGTCCTCGACGAGGGTTCCGGCGCCGTCCTCACCGAGCTGCCCAGCCTCGACCTCTACCGCCAGCCCGACCCCTTCCGGACGCCCGCGCGCGAGGAGTACCGGGACTGGATCGACCTCCTGGAGGTCGCCACCATGTGGACCGGGGGCTTCCCCGAGCCGCTCACCTTCTCCCTGCGGGCCCGGCGCCACCTCGCCGCCCGGCGCGGCGAGTTCGACGTCGTCCACGACAACCAGACCCTCGGCTACGGCCTGCTGGCCGACCTCGGCGCGCCCCTGGTGACCACCATCCACCACCCGATCACGGTGGACCGCAAGCTGGAGCTGGACGCCGCCCAGGACCGCGTGAAGCGGGTGTCCGTGCGCCGCTGGTACGCCTTCACCCGCATGCAGAAGCGGGTCGCGGGCCGGCTGCCCTCCGTCCTGACCGTCTCCGGGTCCAGCAAGCTGGAGATCGCCGCCGACCTCGACGTCCCGCTGGAGCGCATCCACGTCGTCCACATCGGCGCCGACACCGACCTGTGGTCCCCCGACCCCTCCGTCGCCGAGGTCCCGGGCCGGATCGTCACCACCTCCAGCGCGGACGTCCCGCTGAAGGGGCTCGTCCACCTCGTCGAGGCGCTCGCCAAGGTCCGTACCGAGCAACCCGACGCCCACCTCGTGGTGGTCGGCAAGCGGGCCGAGCGCGGCCCCGTCGCCCAGGCCATCGAGCGGTACGGGCTCCAGGACGCCATCGAGTTCGTCAAGGGCATCACCGACCGGGAGCTGGTCGACCTCGTCCGCAGCGCACAGGTCGCCTGCGTGCCGTCGCTGTACGAGGGCTTCTCGCTGCCCGCCGCCGAGGCCATGGCCACCGCGACCCCGCTGGTGGCCACGACCGGCGGAGCCATCCCCGAGGTCAGCGGCCGCGACGGCGAGACCTGTCTCGCGGTGCCCCCCGGTGACGCGGACGCGCTCGCCGGCGCGCTCTCGCGCATGCTTGCCGACCCGGAGCTGCGCGCCCGGCTCGGCGCGGCCGGCCGCGACCGGGTGCTGGCGAACTTCACCTGGGCCAAGGCCGCCGAGGGCACCGTCGCCCGGTACCGGGCCGCCATCGCCGCCCGCGGCGCGACCCGC
The DNA here is from genome assembly GCF_019400985.1 of Streptomyces bambusae. Taxonomy (GTDB): domain Bacteria; phylum Actinomycetota; class Actinomycetes; order Streptomycetales; family Streptomycetaceae; genus Streptomyces; species Streptomyces bambusae_A. Next base: position 9,777 of record NZ_WTFF01000222.1, on the reverse strand, counting down.
CGGTGACCGCCCGCAGCCACCGCCGCCGATGAGCCCCGCCGCCGAGGCCGTAGCCGTATGAGCCCCCGCCGATGAACCACGCCCGCCCGAACCACGCCCACTCGAACGACACCCGCTCGACCCACGCCCGCCCGAACCACGCTCGCCCCGCTCACCCCCGTTACCGCGAAGGCAGGACCCCGTGCTGACCGTCGATTTCTCCCGGTTCCCGCTCGCCGCCGGCGACCGCGTGCTCGATCTGGGCTGCGGCGCAGGCCGGCACGCCTTCGAGTGCTACCGGCGCGGCGCCCAGGTCGTCGCGCTCGACCGCAACGGCGAGGAGATCCGCGAGGTCGCCAAGTGGTTCGCCGCCATGAAGGAGGCGGGAGAGGCCCCCGCCGGCGCCACCGCCACCGCGATGGAGGGCGACGCCCTCGCGCTGCCCTTCCCCGACGACTCCTTCGACGTGGTGATCATCTCCGAGGTGATGGAGCACATCCCCGACGACAAGGGCGTCCTCGCCGAGATGGTCCGCGTCCTCAAGCCGGGCGGCCGCATCGCCATCACCGTGCCCCGCTACGGCCCGGAGAAGATCTGCTGGGCGCTGTCCGACGCGTACCACGAGGTCGAGGGCGGCCACATCCGCATCTACCGGGCCGACGAGCTGCTCGGCAAGATGCGGGCCGCGGGCCTGCGGCCGTACGGCACCCACCACGCGCACGCCCTGCACTCCCCGTACTGGTGGCTCAAGTGCGCCTTCGGCGTGGACAACGACAAGGTGCTGCCGGTGAAGGCGTACCACAAGCTCCTGGTCTGGGACATCATGAAGAAGCCGCTGGCCACGCGGCTCGCCGAGCAGGCGCTGAACCCGCTGATCGGCAAGAGCTTCGTCGCCTACGCGACCAAGCCCCACCTCCCCGTGGACGCGGCCCAGTGAGTTCGCCCGGGCGCACCGAACACCTGGTCCTGCCCGGGGTCCTGACGGCGGCCGAGGCGGCCGGGACCGTCGCGGGCATCCTGGCCGCGCAGCGCTCCGACGGGGCCATACCGTGGTTCCGCGGCCACCACCTGGATCCCTGGGACCACACCGAGGCCGCGATGGCGCTGGACGCGGCCGGTGAGCACGAGGCCGCGGCCCGGGCGTACGAGTGGCTCGCCCGCCACCAGAACCCGGACGGCTCCTGGTACGCGGCCTACGCCGACCGCGAGGACGGGGTGGACACCGCCGTCCCGCAGGACGCGGGCAAGGAGTCCAACTTCACCGCGTACATAGCCGTCGGCGTGTGGCACCACTACCTGGCCACCGGCGACGACGCCTTCCTCGACCGCATGTGGCCGGCCGTCTACGCCGCCGTCGAGTTCGTCCTGGGGCTCCAGCAGCCCGGCGGGGAGATCGGCTGGAAGCGGGAGGCGGACGGCACGGCCGTCACGGACGCGCTGCTGACCGGCTCGTCCTCCATCCACCAGGCGCTGCGCTGCGCGCTGGCCGTCGCCGAGCACCGCGAGGAGCCGCAGCCCGACTGGGAACTGGCCGCGGGCGCGCTCCGGCACGCCATCCGGTGCCACCCCGAGCGGTTCCTGGACAAGGACCGCTACTCGATGGACTGGTACTACCCGGTCCTGGCCGGGGCGCTGACCGGCGCGGAGGCCAAGGCCCGGATCGAGTCCCGGTGGGAGGAGTTCGTCGTCCCCGGCCTCGGCGTGCGGTGCGTGCTGCCCAACCCCTGGGTGACCGGCGGCGAGAGCTGCGAGCTGGCGCTCGCGCTGTGGGCGGTCGGCGAGTCCGACCGGGCGCTGGAGATCCTGCGCTCGATCACCCACCTGCGGGCCGAGAACGGCATGTACTGGACCGGGTACGTCTTCCAGGACGAGGCCGTCTGGCCCGTCGAGCAGACCACCTGGACGGCGGGCTCCCTGCTGCTGGCCGTCGCGGCGCTCGGCGGCGACGAGCCGACGACCACGGTCTTCGGCGGCACCGCGCTGCCGGCCGGCCTGGAGCCCGACTGCTGCACCGCGTCGTAGGCCGGTCCGGGCCGGCCGGTCAGCGGCGGGCGAGCCAGTTGGCCAGGCCGTGGCCGACGAGGAGGTAGACCACGGCGGCCAGGCCGTAGCCGACGACCACCTGGATCCACTCGCGGCCGAAGGAGAACAGGTCGTACGACCAGCCGGCCAGCCAGGTCGCGGCGTCGTGGAACCACTGGACGACCTCGTTGGAGCGGTTGGCGTCCAACAGGTACATCACGATCCATACGGCGATGATCAGCGCGAGGACGTCCGCGGCGAGGGCGACCAGCCGGGCGGCCGAGCCGACGCCCCGGGCGGGTGCACGGGAGTGTGTGGACATGCCCCGCGTCTTGCCGCTGCACCGCCCGGCAAACCCGGCCTGCCCCGGCCGGGGCAGACCCGAACGGGTTCGCCGAGTGGTGGGGAGGTCCGCCGCGGGCGAGGCTGCCGGGGACGGCCCATCCCCGGAGGCAAGCGTGTCCGCACCCCGATCCGCACCCGGTTCCGCATCCCGTTCCGCACCTGGTTCCGCATCCCGTTCCGCACCCCGAAGCAGCCGATTCCGCCGCGTCCTCACCGCCGCGCTGCTGTCCTGCGCCCTGCTGGCCGGCGCCACCTCCTGTAGCGGTGGCAGCCGGAACGGGGCGGCGGCGCCGAACGCCGAGGAGGCCTCGGTCGCGGCCGTGGAGCAGGCGATGGCGCGGGAGACGGAGGCGCTGGACGCCGCGTTCGCGGCCGAGCCCACGCCGACCACCACGGCGGAGCGGCAGAAGTTCGCCAAGACGCGCTTCGTCGCCAACGCCGGCCTCGCGGCCGGGGCGACGTACCAGTGGATCATCAAGCCGTACCGCGAGGGCAAGTTCAAGAAGGGGGCCAAGGGACGCACCTTCGCCCTGGTCAAGGCCGGCCTCGCGGGTGCCTTCGCGTACAACCGGCTGAAGGCCGCCGTCGAGAACGCCAAGGGCGACCCCCTGCTGTCGAAGGCCGTCGCCCCGCTGACGGCGGGCATCGAGTCGCTCAAGGGCCTCGGCACCAAGCTCCGCAAGGGCGAGGCGGGCGATGCCGAGGTGGGCGCCTTCGAGGACGTCATCACCGGCATCAAGGACGCCGGCAAGCAGGCCGGCGCGGAGGTGACGGACAAGGTCCCGAGCACCTCCCAGCTCACCGGCTGACGGACCGGCGGTCAGCAGTTCCGGCATTCGGCAGTCCCGGCGTTCGGCCGGTCAGGCGTTCAGCTCCGCCAGGACCCGCAGGGTGTGCGGGTCCGGGGCGGTGACCAGGAGGTCCGTCACCGGGCCCGACCGCCACAGCTGAAGCCGCTCCGCGATCCGCTCCCGCGGGCCGACGAGGGAGATCTCGTCCGCGAAGGCGTCCGGCACGGCGAGCACCGCCTCCTCCTTGCGGCCCGCGAGGAACAGCTCCTGGATCCGGCGGGCCGCCGCCTCGTAGCCCATCCGCGCCATCAGGTCGGCGTGGAAGTTGCGGGCCGCGTGGCCCATCCCGCCGATGTAGAAGCCGAGCATCGCCTTGACCGGCAGCAGCCCTTCGGCGACGTCGTCGCAGACCTTGGCCCGGGCCATCGGCGCGATCATGAAGCCCTCGGGTACGCCGGCCAGGGCGGCCCCGTACGCGTCGGTGCGGGTCGGTGACCAGTACAGGGGCAGCCAGCCGTCCGCGATCCGGGTGGTCTGGGCGATGTTCCTCGGTCCCTCGGCGCCCAGGAGGACGGGCAGGTCCGCGCGCAGCGGATGGGTGATGGGCTTGAGCGGCTTACCCAGTCCGGTGCCGTCGGGGCCGGCGTACGGGTGGGTGTGGAAGCGGCCGTCGAGCGTGACCGGCGCCTTGCGGGCCAACACCTGGCGGACCACGTCGACGTACTCGCGGGTCGCGGTCAGCGGGCTCGCGGGGAAGGGCCGCCCGTACCAGCCCTCGACGACCTGCGGTCCGGACAGGCCGAGGCCCAGCATCATCCGGCCGCCCGAGAGGTGGTCCAGGGTCAGTGCGTGCATGGCGGTGGCGGTCGGGGTGCGGGCCGCCATCTGGGCGATCGCCGTGCCCAGCCGGATCCGCGAGGTGTGCGCGGCGATCCAGGTCAGCGCGGTGAACGCGTCCGACCCCCAGGCCTCGGCGGTCCACACGGAGTCGTAGCCGAGCCGTTCCGCCTCGGTGGCGAGGGCGAGGTGGGCCGGGTCGGGGCCGCGGCCCCAGTAGCCGAGTGCGAGTCCCAGGCGCATGAGGAAGGGTCCCCTCCACCGTATCCGACGTTTCCGGCGGTCCGACGGTCCGAACGGTCCGAACGGTCCGACGATCCGCCGGTCTGACGAGTCGTCAGGAGACTGTAGAGGAACGGCCCCCCGCCCGGAAGGGCGGAGGGCCGTTGCCGTGTCGAGCAGGCGGGCGCGCGCCGGTGGCGCGTCAGCCGCGCTGGATGCCCGAGGTGTCGTTCAGGACGCCGCGGCGGCCGTCCTGGGTCTGCGCGATCAGGGTGTTCGGGCCGCGCTGGTCGACCGCCAGGTACCAGGTGCCGGGTGCCAGCTCCGCGAGCGGAGTGGGGGAGCCGTCCTCCGGGAAGAGGGGGCGGGCCACCGGTACGGCGAACCAGAACGGCGAGAAGTCCGACGCCGGGGCGGCCGGCTGCGGGGCGGCCGGCTCCTGCGGGGCCTGGCCGGCGGCCGGGGTGCCCGGCGCCGGGGTGCCGCCGTAGGGCGGGACCGGCTGCGGGGTGTTCCCGTACGGCGTCGCGCCGCCCGGGTAGCCGTAGCCGGCGCCCGGCTGCGGCTGGCCGCCGTACGGCTGGGCCGCCTGCGGGGACGGCGTCGGCAGCAGCGGGCCCGCCAGGGCGGGGACCTTCGGGCCGGCGATGGCCGTACCGGCCACCGCGAGCGTGGCCAGGAACGCCAGGATCGAACCGGCGCCCAGGTCGGCGCCCTCCGGCCCGACGATCAGGGCCCACAGCGCGGACCAGGCCGCGCCGACGGAGAGCCCGGTGCCCCAGGCGGCCAGGGTCAGCCCGCCGACCTTGCGGCCCTCGGGCAGGAAGCGGGTGGCGACGATCAGGCCCGCCCCGATCAGGCCGGCCAGGAAGATCGAGGGGAGGACGATGTTCAGCTGGTCCGTGTCCCACGCGCTCGGGATGCGGTCCTCGCAGGTGGAGACTCCGCCGCAATCCACGGAGTAGAAGTTGAGGAACGACGCGATGAACAGCAGCACCGCTGCTCCGATCACCACGCCGTCGCCCCTAGTGAGGGAGCGGATGTTCACTTGGATGTCCTTCTCGGTCTCGGTCGCGGGCGGGCACCATCGTACGGAAACCCGGGCCCCCCGAGGGCGCCGGGTCCGAGACGGTGACCCTTCCGCTACCCGCCGAGGAAGCCGATGATGCCGTTCGCGATCCCCTGCGCGGCCTTCTGGCGCCACTGCGGATCCATCAGCAGGGCCGCATCGTTGGCGTCACGCATGTTGCCGCACTCGATGAACACCTTCGGCCGGGTGGAGAGGTTGAGCCCGCCGAGGTCGTCGCGGACCACCAAGCCCGTTCCGCCGCCGAGGTAGTTGGCCGGGGCCGATCCGGTGGTGCGGGTGAAGTTGCCTGCGATCCGCTCGCCCAGCTCGCGCGACGGGCCGACGATCGCCGACGTGTCCGCGGCCCCGCCCTTGACCTTCGCCGGCAGGATCACGTGGAAGCCGCGGTTGCCGGCCGCGGTGCCGTCGGCGTGGACGGAGACCACCGCGTCCGCCTTCGCCTCGTTGCCGATCCGCGCCCGCTCGTCGATGCAGGGCCCGAACGGCCGGTCCGCCTGGTGGGTCAGCACCACCTTGACGCCCCGGGCCTCCAGGGCGGTGCGCAGCCGGCGGGAGACGTCGAGGGTGAAGTCCGCTTCCTTGTAACCGGAGTTGGTGGTGGTGCCGGTGGTGTCGCACTCCTTGCGGTTGGTGCCGATGTCCACCTGCTTGTCGATCTCGGCGCCGTGCTGGAAGTTGCCCACGTTGTGGCCGGGGTCGATGACGACGACCTTGCCGGCCAGGAGGCCCTGGGGAGCGGCGGCCTGGGGGCTGCCCGGGCTCGCCGGGGCCGCCGCCTCCTGGCTCGGGCTCGCGGAGGCGGTGGCCTGGCCCGTGCCGGACTTGGCGTCACCGGGCGGCTTCTGCGGCTGTTGCGGCTGCTGCGGCGAGACCGCGGAGGCGGGCTGCGGGCGCGCCTCGGGCGCGGGGCCGCCGTCGCCGGACATCACCTGTACGAGGACCCAGCCGGCGAGGGTCGCGGGGGCCAGGGCGGCCACCGAGACGGCCAGCAGGGGGCGGCGCGCGAACCAGGGCCGGTCCGGGTTCGACGAGGAGGCGGACTCGGGCGGCGGGGGGCTGTCGTCGTACGGCACATCGCGATGCTAATCCGACGAACGGCCCGGCGCCCCGGATCCTGGTCCGTCCGAGGGGCTGGCGTACCCCGGACGGACCAGGGGCGTACGGACGTACGTCGTACGGACGGGTCGTACGGACGCGCCGTACGGACACGTCATGCGGACGGTCAGATGCCGGGGCCCGTGCGGCGCAGGACGCGCAGCGAGTCGGTCACGGAGACCTCCTCGAAGGCGCCGGACGCCAGCGCGCGGCAGTAGATGCGGTAGGGGGCCTGGCCGCCGTCGGCCGGGTCGGGGAACACGTCGTGGATGACCAGCGTCCCGCCCTCGGCCAGGTGCGGCGCCCAGCCCTCGTAGTCGCCGCTGGCGTGCTCGTCGGTGTGCCCGCCGTCGATGAAGACGAAGCCGAGCGGGCCGCCCCAGGCGGCCGCGACCTGCGGGGACCGGCCGACGATCGCGATCACGTGCTCCTCCAGCCCGGCCTTGTGCAGGGTCCGGCGGAAGGTGGGCAGGGTGTCCATCAGCCCGACCTCGGGGTCGACCACGGTCGGGTCGTGGTACTCCCAGCCCGGCTGCTGCTCCTCGCTGCCCCGGTGGTGGTCCACGGTGATCGCGGCGACCCCCGCCTCGCGGGCCGCGTCGGCGAGGAGGATCGTCGAGCGGCCGCAGTACGTGCCGACCTCCAGCAGCGGCAGCCCGAGGGCGGCGGCCCCGACCGCCGCCTCGTACAGGGCGAGCCCCTCGCGTACGGGCATGAAGCCCTTCGCGGCCTCGAAGGCGGCGAGTGTCTCCGGCTTGGGGGTGGCGGTCATGGCGGATCTCCGGCGGTGGGGCGGGGTGCGCACACGGTGCGTACGTGGTTCGGGCGGGCCCCATGCTGCCTTACCGCCCGGTAGCGGTCCAGGCTGGGGCCCGCCTGCCGGTCGCCGGTGCCCGTGGCCGGCCGCCTCAGCCGTCTGCGCTCGTGGCCGGCCGCCTCAGCCGTCGACGTCCGCGCAGATCACCTGAGCCGTGACAGCCACTTGACTGGTGCCCCCGTTGAACACGATGGCCTCCCACCGGAAGGCGTCGTCCGCCGTCGAAGGGTCCAGCCCGGACCGCACGACGTGGATCGACGAATTCACCTGGCTGGTGACCACGCCCCCGCCCGTCGCCTTCTTCCCGGTCGGACAGTCGACGGTGACGCCGCAGAGCTGGCCGGCCGGGCAGTCCACGCTCCTCGTCACCACCTCATGGCCCGTGAACCCGCCCGAGCCCCCGGACGAGGTGCTTTCCCCGCTCTGGGAGCAGCCGATGTTCTGCGTGCCGTTGAAGGTGTTCCCGAGCCCCATCTGCCCGGAAGGGAAGCAGACCGCTCCGACGGCAGGGTTGTCGAGAGCCGAGATCAGGTCGTCGTCGGCGGCGGCTCGACCGCTGCGGCGGCGGTGCACACGGTGGCAAGGGCTCTGGTGAGTTTCGCGTGGACGGAACCTTTCGTCGTCTACTTCAGCAGGCTGCCGAGGCCTGCGGCATTGGCAGGGGCCGGCGACAGCCCGGACGCGAGGCCGGAGACCTGGCGCTTGGCGTCCCGGACGGTCGGGGCGAGGAAGCCGAGCGACAGGAGGTTGTCGAGGCTGAGGGGACCTGCCAGGGCTCCGGCGGCGCCGCCGGGGCGTGCGGCGGCATGAGCGGTGGGGGCGGAGACGAGAGCGACGGCGAGGACCAGGGTCGCACCGGCCGCGGCGCGGGCGAGGGTGTGGTGGGCCATGACGGCCCCAACGCCGCCGGGGCCGTCCGGTCACTGGCGCATGGGCCGATCGGGGCGCAATTTCGCCCAGGTGGCCGCGCCAGGGGCCGGGCCCGGTCCACCGGGGCCTCGCCGGGGCGGGCGTCAAGAGCACGGGTGTCTGACCTTCCGTCGGATTGAAACGTGTTCTAATCTGCCGCGCATGGGCATCGGAATCACGCAAGAACAGCGGGAGTTGGCCGAGGCCGTGCGCGGGTGGGTGGCGCGCACCGTGCCGCCCGAGGAAGTGCGCAAGCTCCTCGACAGCCCACCGCCGACCGGCGTCCGACCCGACTGGTGGGACGCGCTCGCCGCGCAGGGGCTGCTCGCCCCGCATCTGGAGGGCGGGACCCTGCTCGATCTCGCCGTCGTCGTCGAGGAGGCCGCGCGGGGCGCGCTGCCCGGGCCGTTCCTGCCCAGCGCGCTCGCCTCCGCGCTGCTGCACCGGGCAGGGGCCGACGAGCTCGCCGCCGCCCTCGCCGACGGCAGCCGGATCGGGGCCGTCGCCCTCGGCCCCGGCAGCATGACCGCCGTCGCCGCCGCAGTCGAGGGCGGCGGGCACCTGCTCGACGGGACCGCGCCCCCGGTGCTCGGCGCCGGCGAGGCGGATCTCGTACTGCTCGCCGCCGAGGCCGCCGACGGGACGTTGTGGTTCGCCGTGGACGCGGCCGCGCTGGACATCCGTACGCACGACAGCGCCGACCCGACCCGGCCCACCGCCGAGGTACGGGCGCGCGGGGTCGCCGTACCGCCCGGGCGGCTGCTGGCGCTGGACGCGGCCACGGTCCGCGACCTGGCCTGCGCGCTGTTCGCGGCCGATGCGTGCGGTACCGCCGCGTGGGCGGTGCACACGGCGGCCGAGTACGCGAAGGTACGCGAGCAGTTCGGGCGGCCCATCGGGCGGTTCCAGGGGGTCAAGCACCTGTGCGCGGACATGTTGGTCCGCCTGGAACAGGCCCGGGCACTGGCCTGGGACGCGGCACGGGCGATGGGAGGGGCTCCCGGCGGGGCGGGGTCCGGGTCGGCTACCGGGTCTGCGGCCGGGAGCGTGAACGGGCCTGCGGCCGGGGTGGCTACCGGGCCTGGGGCCGGTGGCGGGATCGAGACCGCGAGCGGGGCCGGTGGTGCGGCCGGGGGCGCGGGCAGAACCGATGGTGCGGCCGGTGCGGGGGCGGGGGCCGCCAACGGGCCTGCGTCGAGGGCTGCCAATGGGCCTGCAGCCGGGGCCGCCACCGGGCCTGCGGCCGGGGACGCCACCGGGCCTGCGGCCGGGGACGCGGGCGGGCCTGCGGTGCGGGGCGAAGCAGCCGAAGCCGAGGCCGCCGGAGCCGAAGCCGCCCGAGTCGAAGCCGCCGAAGCCGCCGAAGCCGAAGCCGCCCCAGCCGAAGCCGCCCGAGCCCGGGCCGTCAAGGCACGGGCGCTCGTTGTTGCGTTCGCCGTGGGTGTCGCGCTGGACGCTGCCTGGTCCTGTGCCAAGGACTGCATCCAGGTCCTCGGCGGCATCGGCTTCACCTGGGAGCACGACGCACACCTCTACCTGCGCCGGGCCCTCGTCGCCCGCCAGCTCCTCGGCGCCGCGGACGGCCACCGTCTGCGGGCGGTCCGGCTCGCCGCGGACGGGGCCCGGCGGGAGCTGCGCCTGGAGCTGCCCGCCGGGGCCGAGGCCTACCG
>NZ_WTFF01000221.1 GCF_019400985.1 Streptomyces bambusae | reverse complement strand
GGCTGTGATCGCTCTGGCTCGCCGCCGGGCAAGCGTCCTGTGGGCGCTGCTGCGAGACAATCGGGTCTTCACCCCCACTCCGCCGGTCACGCAGACGGCTTGACTCCGTCATTGAGACTCCTAGCAGCTGGTCCAACAGGCCCCGCGTTTGCTCCGCGTTGAGGGCCTGAGTTCGCAGCATCGCATACTTCTGGGCGAGGATGCTGACCTCACCGGGGTCGCGTACGAGGATGCTGCCGCGCTGCGTCTCGGAGTAAGCGAGGCGCTGGTGATCGGGTGTCTCCAGCACGATGAACGGGCCAGTGAGACCTGCGTGGGCGGTGACTCCGAGGGGGAGCACCTGGAGCGAAACGAAGGGGAGGTCGGAGCAAGCTCGCAGATGGCGCAGCTGCTCCCGGTAGACGTCGATCCCCCCAAGCCGGTCGCGGAGGGCGGCCTCCGAGATGACGAAGCTGAGGTTCGGCGGGACCGGTCGCCGCAGGATCTCCTGACGCTTCATCCGGCGGGCGGTCTGGAGCTCGACCTTCTCGTCTCCCATGTAAGGGACGCGACATCGGAAGACCGCGCGAGCGTAGTCCTCGGTCTGGAGCAGACCCGGCACGAGCAGCGTGTCGTACCAGGACAGGGCCACGGCCTGGGCTTCGGCCTCCATGTACGGCTCGGCCCACGCCGGGACCATGTCGACTTCAGGCAGCTGGTTCGCGGCGATGGCGAGCAGCCCCGGGAGGCCGAGTTCCCGGTCCAGCTGCTCCGCGACGTCCGGCATCAGGACGCGCCTGCCCTGCTCGATCGAGGCCAGGGTCTCGACGTCGATGCCGATCTGCTCGGCGAGTGCGCGCTGGGTCAGTTTCTTGGCGACGCGGCCGGTGGCGACCTGCGCCCCGACCATCTTCATTGCTGACGAGTTGGGCCGAGGCCTCTTCCTGGGTGGCATGACGGTGTAACTCCCCACCTGAGCACGGAACATAGCCGTGCCAACCCGTACTCCTTGAAGAGTACGGGTCGGTACGGGGTCCCACGCTAGTCACCCACGGCGACGACCGTCAGGCGAACGGAAAGATTGCGCGCACCCCAACCTGCGCTTCCCACCTGGGAGTTAAGCCCTGTGAAACGTCACGCATGAGACGTCACACCCACCCAACCCCAGCTACGCAACGTAAGGGGGAACCAGCCGGTCCGATGTGTCGAGCCATGCCCTGTGGTGGCCGTCCGGGCTGATCGTCATTCCGAAGCGTTCGGGACCCGGTTCGCCCATAGTGGTCCACCACTGATGCGCGGCATGCACCTCGGTCCACAGCCGGCGGGGCCCGTACTCCCAGACGGCGAAACGATCCTCGCGCCCACCCGCGACGTCGACGGCCGCCCACGACGTCGCATCGGTGGTGGCCAACCACAGACGTGCGGCGACGCCTGGTACGTCCGGACGGTCGTGCCAGGTGTGCCACACGGCCTCCAGCTGGAGGCCGATCGCGAACTGCGCGGCGAAATCGGGCCCCGTGACCGCCCACGGCGACAGCGAGGTCACCGACTCGTCCGGGACGTGCTCGTCGCGGACCACGTCACGGAAGATCCGCAGATCGGTGCGCTGGTTCCGCATGAGCATGAACGCCGAGTGCAGGGAGAAGCGGCCGCTTGCCGCCCCACCCTCGCCCGCCTCCAGGCGGAGCAGGCCGTAGCACAACCAGGGCGTCTCCCACGGGGTCAGGATGATGCCTCCCGCGCGTACCTGGGTGAGCCAGGCGGGCGGGACACGGCGTACCGAGCACGTCGCTACCAGGCGGTCCACCCTCGGCCCGGCGATCGGCTCGCTGCCGTCCGCGGTGATCAGCCGGGGGTGGAGCCCGAGGGCACGGAGATTCTCGGACGCCGTCGCAGCCAGGGCGGGGTCGAGTTCGATGCTGGTGACGTGCCGGGGCCCCAGCCTGTGAGCGAGCAGGGCGGCGTTCCAGCCCGTGCCCGTGCCGATCTCCAGGACCTCGTGCCCGTCTTCCACTCCGAGCATGTGCAGCATGCGGAGCACGATCGACGGCTGCGAGGCCGAACAGGAGGCCCACCACTGGTCTGCGTCCTGCGGCGGGTCGCCGTCGTTGATCTGTGTGACCACGGCCTGGTCGGCGTAGGCGGCGGTCAGCCAGTCCTCGGGGGCGGTCGTACGTGAGCATGGCCGGAGGTCGTCCCCGAGCCAGATCGTCTCCGGCAGGAACCGGTGCCGGGGAACGTCCAGGACGGCCTTCTCCCACACCCGGTCCAGGGGGTGGCCCAGCACGGCTGCGATGGTGCCGGGCAGGCCGCGGAGGGCGGCCTGCCCGGCGTCGTTGGTCATGGACATCAGGCCGTGGTCACTTCCCGTGCTTCGGCGGCGGCTTCGGCGACGAGGTGTCCGGGTTCGGCTTGGACGTCCCCGGGTCCTTCCCGCCCGCGTGCTGGCCACTGCCTCCGCCTCCGCCCTTGCCCGTTCCCCAACCCATCGGGTCCTCCCGTCGTCGCTGTCTTCTTCAGGATGTGCGTCTGCGCCGACAGCATCGGGAATGCCGTTTCCGGGAGGCAACAAACTTGCATGTGCTTGCACGCGGTCATTCCAGTGCGTTGATCGCATCGCCGATCAGGGCACGGGCGTCCTTGCCGAAGACCGCCATGCGGGCGAGTTCGGCGAAGACGCGCGCGTAGGTGGTGATCTGGCTCGGTTCCTTCAACGTCATCTCGGCGCCGGCCAGCTCGATCACCACCCGCTCCTCGTCGAAGATCCAGAAGCCTTCGTTCGGCCACATGGTGCGCTGCGCGCCCAGCGGGATGATGCCGAGGCTGACCTGCGGCCAGACGGACACGGCGGTGAGGTGGGCCAGCTGTGCGGCCATGGTGGCCGTGTCGCCGAACTTCGCCCGCAGGGCGGCTTCTTCAAGGACGAACCCGAAGCGGCGGCCGGCGTCGCGGAGCACGGCGGCCTTGCGGCGGGTGCGGACGTCAGCGGCCTGCCCGGCGTCGTCGGGGATGCCCCAGAAGTCGATGATCCGGCCCATGATGGCCTTCGCGTAGGCGGGAGTCTGGAGCAGGCCGGGGATGACGCCGGGTTCGTAGATCCTGAAGTGCCGGGTGCGCTCGTACTGGGGTACAGCGGCTTCCTGGACCGGAGCGAGACCGGCCTGATGGACCCTGCTCCACTCGACGTACATCTCCTCGATGTGCGCCGCGGCCGCGTACAGATCGGCGTACACGGCCGGATCACCGCTGAGCCGGGCGTACATCCGCAGGTCGTCCTCGCCGGGCGTGGTCTTGCCGTGTTCGATCCGGGAGACCTTCGCCTCGCTCCAGCCGGCCCGGGCGGCGAACGCCCGGGCCGTGGCGAACCCGGCCTGCCTGCGGAGGTCGCGCAGCCGGCCGCCGAGTGCCTTCCGCGCCTCGGCGACGGCGGCGAGCGGAGTGGACACGGCGGCGCTCCGGCTCAGCCGGGCCTGTACTCGGCGTGCGGGATCGCCCGCTCCCACACCGCTTCGAACGCCGCCGTGCACAGCTGAAGGACATGCGGATCGGCGTTCAGCTCCATCCAGCCTTCGCCGGCGGCCTCCCCGTCGCCGGTGAAGTGCAGCACGACCACGGTCCTGCTGTCGAACACCCAGAAGTCGTTGCCCGGAAACGCGATGTCGGTGGCCTGCCGGCGCGGCAGCCAGCGAATCTCCTCCCCGGCCGCGGCGTTCGCGTCGGAGATGAAGTACTCCCAGCGGATGTAGTCGCTCTCGGGGGTGGAGAAGACCCGGGCCCGCCGGACCCGCACTCCCCGTTCGGTGGCGTCGCGGACCCAGCCCAGCCACTGCTGGAAGTCCTCGTCCTCCGCCAGGTGATCGGCCCGGGACCCGGCCTTCCACGCGTCGAGGGCCGGCTCGGCCATGTAACCGTCACGCATCTCCAGGTGCACGGCGGAGTGGCGGGCGGAGGACAGGAGCTCCTCAAACGAGGGGGCCGACACGGTCGTCCTCCTCGAAGAACTGGACCATGCGGCGGGGGATCTCCACGACGTCCTCGTGGTCCGGCAGGTCGAGCTGCGCGCGGCGCTCGGCGTCGGCCACCTTCCAGCCCTGCACGAGGTACGTGTCCTTCTCCTCGTCGACGTAGACGGTCGGGCTTCCGCCGCTCTTGCTCTCCGGGTCCTTGCCAAGCATGCGCAGAGCCATTGCCCCTCCTCGGGTCAGCGCCTCGGGATCTCCTCCGCGATCCTTGCACTCACCCTCGTGACCCTGCACGGAACTTGCGCCGGCTTGCAGCGGGCGACAAGACACCCTGAATTGCGCATAGAGGGAGGACCGGCCCCGGGCCGGCGTCAAAGGGGTGTGTCACACCAGCCCAAAGCCGGAAACTCCCTGTGGCCGCTGTGGCCGCTCCTCGCGCGGGTCCCACTCGTACAGCCCGGCGCCGGAGGTCCAACGCTCCACCCATGGGCGGGCCTCGCCCTCGGTCTCCCACAGCCCGTTCGAGCGGGAGTGGCCGCTCAGGCGGCGCTCCACAGCCGGGCTGTAGACGCCCTGGACGCGGAAGTTCTCCAGGTGCCAGACGGGCACGATGACGCACTTGTGCCGCGGTGACCCGCGATGCCGGCCGACGGCGATGACCCGCCCGTGCCCCCAGTCCCACCGGGGCGGTACGAGCCAGACCTTCCCGCCGGGCGGGAAGTGCTTGGTTCCTCGCCTGATCGCCACGGCGCCGGGCCCGTACGGGAGTTCCCTGCGCACGTTGGCCACCACCGCGAACCCGAGCGCCCCCTCCGGCTTCTCCGCTCCGCTCTCCACGTCCACGCCGCCCCCTCGTCACATCACGCGAGCTCCAGCCATACCTCCAGCCGCCCATCCTCCTCCATCAGGTGACCGGCGGAGCATCGCGGCGGCCGCGGCGGCGAACGCCCGTTCGTCCCGGCGGCCCGTTGATGCGACAGGGAACAACTAGACGAATGAGCCTGAAGTGCTTACCGGTTGGTGCAGTTGGAGGAGGGCAGGCTCGGGTCCTGGCCTAATGTCGCCTCCATGACCTCCGCGCTGATCCTCATAGACCTGATGCCACGCATCATCGCCCTGCCCCTTGCTCCGCACTCCGGCGAAGAGGTGCTGACGCGCTGCCGTCGGTTGGCCGAGGCGTTCAGGGCGAGCGGTCGCCCGGTGGTGCTGGTTCGAGTGGAGAGGCCGAACACAACCGAGCAGCCGCCAGGCAGCGGCTTCGCTGACGGTCTGGTCCAGCCCAGCGATGTTGTGGTCGTCAAGCGCACCGTCGGGGCATTCCATGGCACCGACCTGCACGACCAGTTGCGCAACCTGGGCGTGGACACAGTGGTGCTCGCTGGGCTGGTCACCACGATGGGGGTCGAGTCCACCGCGCGGGCCGCGAGCGACCACGGCTATGAGGTGGAGTTCGTTGCCGACGCGATGTCCGGTTTCGCTGCCGACGAGCACGACTTCACCGTGGAGAAGATCTTTCCCCGGTTCGGTGAAGTGCGTAACACGGCGGCCTACACCTGAATCAGTGGTCGTAGGCGATCGGCGACCTTCTTGAGCATCGGCTCGCCGTAGCGCTTCTTCTCGCGCGGCCCGCCATGTTCGAACGCTGGACGACGGGGCGCGACATGCCGCACGGCACCCGCGTGGAGTCGGTTGTTGCGACCCTCCCAACCCCGGCTACGCATAGTGATGAAAGAAGACCTGGCCGACCAGCGCCCGCCGCGACCGGACCCCCGTCTTGTCGAAGACCGATTTCAGGTGGTCCTGGACCGTGTACTCCGCGAGGTGCAGCGCCCCGCCGATCTCCTTGGTGGAGTGGCCGCGGAGCACCAGGAGGGTGATGTCGCGTTCGCGTTCGGTCAAGGAGTAGGCGTCCATCAGGAGGTCGGCCCGGTCCGGCCCCGTGGCCGACTCGACCGCCACGGCGATGTTCGTGCCGGTGCCGCCGGTCAGCCGCCACGCGTGGAGGACCGCCCACTCCCCCGCGCGGGTGCGCACCATGGCCCGGGCCGTACCCGTGAACGTGTCCGCACGGGCCTTGGCCGCCACCCCGTAGACGCTGGCGGGCAGCTCCGCGCAGCCGGGTGCGCGCTGTTCCGGCAGCCGGTCCAGCCATGCCTCGGCCCTGGGCGACGCGGAGAGGACGTCGTAGTCCTCGGTGAGGAGGATCAGCACGGAGTCGTCGCGGTCCGGCGGCCGCTGCGCCCCGCCGAGGACCAGGCTGCGGCGGAGGGCGGCGCCGAGGACCGGTGACAGCTGCGCCGCGAAGGCGGCCTCGTGGGGGTCGAAGGCCCGGCCGCGTACGAGCACCAGCGCGCCCCACGTCCGGCCCCCGTCGCGCAGCAGGACGCGCATCTCGTCCCGCAGGCCCAGCGGCTGGAACAGGTCGCGGTGCCGCACGCTCCGCTCCGGCTCACCGCCGGTGTCGGCGCTGAGGACTCCTACCGGGTTCTCGCGCCGGGCGAGTTCCGGCATGAGGTTGAGGTCGCCCTCGCGGTACTCGATGTCGAGCATGCGCGGCATGTGCTCCGCGGCCAGGCCGTGCCGGTAGACGCCACCGCAATTCATCAGCGTCGCCGGGTCGAGCAGTACGCCGGCCCAGGCGTCGGGCGCCAGCACTGTCGAAGCGGCGCGCATGGCGGACTCGAAGACGGTGTTCGGGTCGGTGACGGCGGCGGTGGTGGCGGCAGTGGCCCGCACGGCCGCTTCGTGCGCTCGGTGCCGGCGTAAGAAGGGCATGCGGCGACGGTAGGGGCGGAACGGCGGCTACCGGGCAGGGCTCCGCCCGGCGTGTCCGCACCCGGACTTCCCAGATTTCTGGGATGGAGGACGTCGGCTGCGCCCGCGAGTCTTGTTCTCGCAAGCCGACGAGAGGCGCCCGCCGAAAGGGCGGGTGCCACACCCAGGGGGGTATTTCGATGATGAAGCTCGGTGTTCGACGTGCTGCCGCCGCTGCCGCACTCAGCGTGGTCGCTCTGCTCGGTACGGCCACGGTGAGCCAGGCCGCACCGGCCGACGCGGCGCCGCAGGCGCAGGTGCAGGCCGCGGGTCAGGACGTCACCGCGATGGCCGGCTGGGTGCCGGTCGCCGCCTTCCCGACCTACCAGCAGTGCGCGGCCGCCGCCGCACCGTACGGGTCCTACGCGACGTGCAGCTACGTCGGCGGCAGCTACCCGTACGTCCTGTGGCTCTGGCAGGTCTGACCGAGCACACACCGTCCGCCGAGGTCCTCACGCGGGGCCCCGGCGGGCGGGCTCGCGCCGGGTCGGAGGCGGCCCTGTGGAAAGGCACGTGCCGGACGATCAGCACCGCGCGGCCTGGACCACCCCGCCCCGGGATGGTCCAGGCACGCCGCCGGGGTCAGAGCTTCCTGATGCTGTACCTGACGCCGGTGACGCACATGTTGTTCCAGTACGAGCTCGTGACGACCCACCCGGCGGGGATGGGCGAGTTGGAGCACACGTTCATGGACGTCTGGGTGCCCACCTGTGTGATGCCGTACCGGACGCCCGTGACACACATGCTGTTCGTGTACGAGCTGGTGATCACCCACCCGGCCGGGATCGGGGACTCGGAGCACACGGTCATGGACGTCTGGGTGGTCACCTGCGTGATGCCGTACCTGACACCCGTGACGCACTCGCTGCTGCGGTACGAGCTCGTGACGACCCACCCTTCCGGGATGGGCGAGTTGGAGCAGATGACCGCGGCGATCGCCCAGTCCTGCGTGGCTTGGGTGACGGGTGCGGGTGCCGCCGTCGGGGCGGGGGCCGCGGAGGCGGTGGCTGCCGCCGGGCCGGCGATGAGTGCCGCGGCGGCGAGGAGGGTCGCGGCTGCGGTCGACAGCCATCGGGCCAACTTCACGAGGGGTCCTTTCACCAGGGGACGGAAGGAGAGAACCGCCGGGCCCGCGGTGGTCACGACCCTAGCCACGGAGTGCCGTCGCGGAGTCTCGCCGAGGTATCAACTTCGGTCACCGAAGGTCCTGTTACGGCCGTGACGCGACACGGGCGCGCTGGGTACGGTCCGGGACCGTGGAGACCACCGATGATCTCGCCCGGCTGCAGGCCGCGGTGGATGCGCATGCCCTGGTGAACCTGACGGGCGGGCTCGGCAGCGGGAAGAGCGTGCTGGCGCGGCGGCTGGCGGTGGCGGCGGTCGTCGACCTCGCGGACGGCTTCCCTGGAGAGGGGGCCGGGGAAGGACGGCTCGGGGTGCTGCGGCGGCTCGTGGCGCAGCCTGGTGGGCTGCTGCTCGTCGACGGTGTGGACGGGCCCGGTCAGGCCGCGGCGGTCGCGGCCGTGCTGGATCCGGCGCGGTCCGCGGTGCTACGGCCGGTGCTGCTGGTCAGCAGGCGTCCCCTGCGGGCGGTCGCGGACTGGGGGGAGAACGCCCCGGCGACCGTCGGGATCGGCCCCCGGTCCGCGGAGGCGATCGAGGCGCAGGCCCGGGCGGCGGGCATCACCGACCCGGCGGACCTCGCCTTCGTGGTCCGGCTGGCCGGCGGGGTCCCCCTGCTGGCGGAGCTCGCCTGCCGGGCCCTGCACCTGGGGGTCGCCCCGGACCCGGGCCCCGCCGCCGACTGGATGGCCGGCGAGGTGCTGGAGCGGCTCGGTCGCGAACGGCCGGGGCAGCGCTGGCGTCACGCGGTACGGCTCCTGGCAACGGTACGCACCGGGGACGAGCGGCTGCTGGCGGGCGGGCCGGGGCTGTTCGAGGCCCTGGCCGGGCTGAGCCTCGTACAACGGGAGCGGCTGGGGCTGGCGATCCGGGAGCCGTACCGCACCCTCTTCGAGACGGCGTACCGGTGGCGGCGCCCGCAGGCGTACGAGGAGGTGCGCAACCGGGCCGCGGGGTACCGCAGGGCGCTGCTGACCGAACGTGCCCCTGCCCCCGGGCCCGAGGAGCGGGCCGGGCTGGTGGAGGAAGGGCTGTTCCTGACGGGGGATCCGCTGGTGCGGTCCACCCTGTTCCCACCCGCGGAGGAGGTTTCGCGGATCGGGCCCTCCCGGCCGGGGGAGGCCGAGGACATCGGCCGGCTGATGCACCGGTGGGCGGTGCGGGGCGGGTTCGACGTACGGCGCTCCGAACGGATCGTGGAGCGCTGGCTGGAGGGCGGCTCCGCCGCGTTCCGGCTGGCCCGGGACCGGGAGGGGCGGCCGGTCGGGCTCGCGGCGCTGTTCCCGGTCGGGGCGGACACGGAGGCCGGCATCGAGCCGCTGCTCCAGCAGCACACGCCGGACCTGGTGGGCGGCGGGGCGCACGGCGGGCTGTTCCTCGGTGCCGCGTACGGGGCGGACCCGGTGGTGCACGGGCAGATCCTGCGGGACGTCCTCGCGCAGTCGGTACGGGCCGGGCATCTGGTGGTGTCCACGGCCAGCCCGGACTACCAGGCGCTGCTGCGCACCCTGAGTTTCCGTCCGCACGGCGAGATCCGCGACGACGTGTACCGGTGCGGGCGCCGGCCCGAGGTCTACAGCCACGACTTCGGCGCCGCCGGGCTGCCGGGCTGGATGGGTGCACTGGCGCCCGGCGGGGCGGGGGCGTCCGGCGCGGTGGCCGGCGGGGGGCAGGTGCGGCGGGTGGCGGGGCAGGACGCCGGGGTGCTGGTGGCGTGGGCCCTGGCCCGGGCCGGCGATCTCGCGGCGCTGGCGCAGAGCCCGCTGCTGACCCTGCCGGGGATCGGCTCGGCCGTGGGGCTGCGGGCCTGGCTGGAGGACACGGTGGCGGAGCTGGCGGCGGCCGGGGAGCCGGCGGATGCGGAGGCGGGGGCGATCCTGCAGGCGTACTACTTCGGCCGGGCCCGTACGCACCACCAGGTGGCCCGGCGGCTGCACCTGAGCCGGGCCACGTACTTCCGCAGACTGCGCCGCGGCCTCTCCCGCCTGACGTCGAGCCTGCCCCCCGGTGAAGGATCTCGCTCCCAGGACCCGCCCTGCGGGAGCCTCGGGTGACGGGTCAGGCGCGGCTCGCGCCCCTGGCGTACGCGAGCGACCGCCGGTACGCCCGGGTCTCCGGATGGTCGGGGCCGAGCACCTGCTCCGCGTCGGCCACCAGGGCGTCGAGCAGGGCGGCGGCCTCGTCCAGCCGCCCCGCCCGCCCGTAGGCGTAGACGACGTTGTTCCGGGCGAAGAGGGTGTTCGGATGCGTCGGGCCGAGCAGCCTCGCGATGTTCTCCAGATGGCTCTCGGCGAGGGCGGTGGCCTCCTCGGCCGCTCCGGCCTGCAGGCGTACCCCTATCAGGTTGGTGCGGACGCTGAGGGTCAGGGGGTGGTCGTGGCCGAACTCCCGGATGTGACCGGTGAGGGCTCGCTGCCCCATCTTGATCGCGTCGTGCACGCGCCCGGCCGAGGAGAGGATGACGAGGAGCTGCGCTCGGGTCATGACGACGTGCCGGTCCTCCGGGCCGTGCAGCCGCTCAAGGTCGCGGAGGTTCCGCTCGCCGAGTCGGCACGCCTCTTCCGTCCGGCCCACGGCCCGGTAGGCGAGGGCGAGGTTGCCGCGGGCCGCCAGGGTGTCGTCGTGCTCGCCGCCGAAGGTCCGTGCGGTCTCCGCCGCCATCCGTTCCCAGTAGGCCAGCGCCGCCTCCCGGTGCCCGGTGTTCGCCAGGCTGGAGCCCGCGCGGTAGAGGACGGGGTGCGCCTTCGGGAGCCACAGGTGGCGTCCGGCGGTCGCCGCGAGGACGTCCGTATTGGCCCGTAGGACGGCGGCCCATTCCCGGTGCGGTTCCTCCGGATGCGGCCAGATCGCGTGCAGCGCCTCGGCCGCCACGACCGCGAGGCCGCGCCGCTCCCCGTCCGGGATCGTCTCGCGGACCGCGCGGGCGGTGAGGGCGTGGACGCGGACCGAGTTCGCACCACAGGTCAGGAGCGCGTACCGGTGCAGCACGCGCAGGGTCGTGTGGACGGTCGCCAGCTCGGCGCCTCCGAGGTACGCGCGGACGGCCGGTGTGGCCCACAAGGCCCCGGGGTGGCCCGCGGGGTCGAGGAAGGCCGTCAGGCGGAGGACGGGTACGGCGAGGCCCGCCGGGTCGGCTTCCTGGGCGGCGTCCAGGGAGAGGAGGAGCGTGGTGGCGACCGCGCGGCCGTAGCCCTCGGCGTCGGCGTCCGGCGGCAGCACCTCCGCGAGCGACCGGGCGGCGGTGAACCGGGCCAGGTACGGGGTGCAGGGCAGGCCGTGGTTGATCATGTACGCGGCGGCGTGGCCGAGCGCGAGCGGCAGATGTCCGAGCCGCTGCGCCAGTTCGTCCACGGCCCCGTCCGCGAGCCCCGCCTCCTCGGCCAGGCGCGCCCGCAGGTAGGCGGACGCCTCCGCCGGTTCGTACGCGTCGACGGCGACCCGTCGCCGCCCGCCGCCGGTCAGCCGGGCGTCGTGGAGGCGGGTCGTGGCGAGGACCCGGCCGCTGCCGGTGCGGCTCGCCGGCCACAGGGGCTCGATGCCCGCCGGGTCGGCGACGTCGTCCAGGACGACGAGCCAGCGCCGGGAGGTGGTGGCCAGCCAGGCCAGGAAGGCGCGGGCGTCGGCTTCCGGGACCTCCCCGGTCGCGCCGGGGGCGGCGACCCGGAGGGCGGCCTGGGCGTAGCGGGCGACGACCTGCTGGGGCTCGGCGGCCGGGGCCCACACGACGAGGTCCGTCCCCTCGGCAAGGGCCTGGGCGGCGTAGGAGGCGGCGAGCTGCGACTTGCCGACCCCGCCGCCGCCCGACAGGACCTGGGTCAGCACCGCCGTACCGCCCCCGGTCCATGCCGCGTCGATCCGTTCCCGCAGTGCGGCGCGGGGCTGGAAGGCGGAGGCGAGGGCGGGCGCGGAGCCTACCTCCAGCGGCCAGCGCACGGCGGCCTCGCCCTGGGCGGGCGGCTGGTGCACGACGACGGAGCTGTACGGGCCGAGGGCGCTGTAACGGGCGTCACCGCCGACGCTCACGCCACTCCGGTCCTTCCGCCAGGGGCTCACCGGCGCTCGCTCCCGTCACCGAGGGCGCTGTCGTGGACGTCGCCGAGGACGATCGTGGCGTCCCGGGCCGCCCGGACGTCCTCACCCGCGGCCCGCGGGGTGCCGTCGCCCACGGCCCGCGGGATGCCGTCGGCCGGGGGCTCGGCGGGCGTGGGCCGGGTCGGCCGGAGCCGGGGCCGGGTGGGCGGTCCGGGGGCCGTGGAGCCCGTGGCGAGCGGGCCGCCCCTCACGTTCCCGGTGATGACGGTCGGCGCGCGCTCGGCTCTGATCCGGCGCGCCCGGCCGGCCGGGGGCAGGCGTAGGTCGAGTTCCACGCGCCGGACGGCGTCGCCCGCGTCCAGTTCGGCATCGCCGCGCGGCGCCGCTTCCTGCGCCGCACGCGCGCCCCGGCCCTCGGCGTCACCCGATAGGCACAAGGCCCGGTCCCGCACCTCGAAGGGGTGCGGGACCGGGCCCGGGTGGTGCTGCTACGCCGTCAGTGCCGGCCTTACGGCTCACACCTTGACGAGTTCGCGCTCC
>NZ_WTFF01000220.1 GCF_019400985.1 Streptomyces bambusae | reverse complement strand
CGGCCGCCCCGGTCGCCGCGGCGCCGCCCGCCGCCCCGGCCTCGGTCCCGTCGATCGCCGAACCGCCCGCGGACGCGTCCGGGCCGTGCGCCTCCGACGCCGCTGCGCTGCCGGACGAGTACACGCGGATCGAGTGCTTCCCGGAGGTCACCGCGCACGGCGAACGCGTCGCCCTGCTGGCCCGGACGGGGCTGCGCAACCCGTACTTCCTGGTCCACGAGGGCGGCATCACGGACACGACCGTGATCAGCGGCCGCGAGCTCGTGTCGTTCTCCAGCTACAACTACCTGGGCATGGCGACGGACCCCCGGGTGGCCGAGGCGGCCCGCGAGGCGATCGCCCGCTGTGGCACCTCGGTGTCCGCCAGCCGGCTGCTGTCCGGCAGCCGGCCGCTGCACCTGGAGCTGGAGGCCGAACTCGCCGGCCATCTCGGCTGCGAGGACGCGATCACCCTGGCCAACGGCCACGCCACCAACGTCACCGTGATCGGGCACCTCGTCGGCCCCGGGGACCTGGTCGTCCACGACGCCCTGTCCCACGACAGCATCCTGCAGGGGTGCAAGCTCTCCGGCGCGACCCGGCGCCCGTTCCCCCACAACGACGCGGCGGCGCTGGACGCGATCCTGCGGCAGGTCCGCCACCAGTACCGGCGCGTCCTCGTCGTCGTCGAAGGCGTCTACAGCATGGACGGCGACATCGCCGACCTGCCCGCCCTCGTCGAGGTCAAGCGCCGGCACGGCGCACTGCTGATGATCGACGAGGCGCACAGCATCGGAGCGATCGGCGCGACGGGGCGCGGCATCGGCGAGTACTTCGGCATCGACCGCTCGGACGTGGACCTGTGGTCGGGCACGCTGTCCAAGGCGCTGGCGAGCTGCGGTGGCTACGTCGCCGCGAAGCGCCCGGTCGTCGACTACCTCCGGTACACCGTGCCGGGCTTCATCTTCAGCGCCGGCATGACCCCGGCCGACACCGCCGCGTCGCTGGCCGCGCTGCGCCTGCTGCGTGCCGAGCCGCAGCGCGTGGCGCGGCTGGCGGAGAACGCCGCGCTGTTCGTCCGCCTCGCGCGCGACGCGGGCATCGACATCGGGGGCAGCCAGGACACTCCGGTCGTCCCGTGCATCGTCGGGGACTCGCTGAAGACCCTGCGCCTGGCGCAGGCGCTGTTCGAGCAGGGCATCAGCGTCAACCCGATCCTCTATCCGGCCGTCCCCGAGGAGCTGGCCCGGCTGCGGTTCTTCATCACCCGCGACCACACGCCCGACCAGATCCGTCGCACCGTGGCCACGCTGGAGCACGAGCTGCGGCAGCTGGACACGGCCGCCCCGGCCCCGGCCCCGGCCGCCTGACCCCCCGCCGCCATGGACACCACCTTCCGGTCGATCGCACCGGGTCCAGTGCACCGCTGGGGCGGAGCCGGCCTCGTCGTGGCCCGGCGCGCCGACCTCCACCGGGAGCCGCTGCTGTCACCCGCCGAGCGGCGCGTGGTCCAGGCGCTGCCGGCCTGGCGGCAGGCCGAGTGGACGGCCGGCCGGCTGCTCGCCAAGCGCCTGGTCGGCGAGGTCCGCGCGGTGCCGGCGCGCGAGGTGGAGATCCTCCCGCGCGAGGACGGCAGCCCGTGCGTCGTCGTCGGCGGCAGCCCGGCGCCCGACGTGCACCTCTCCATCAGCCACACCGCCCGCCACGTGGCGGCAGCCGTCTCCCCGCAACCGGTCGGGGTGGACCTGTGCGAGACCGCCTCGGCCGCCGCGGTACGCCGCGTCGCCTACTACATCCTCTGTCCCGAGGAGCTCTCCCTCCTCGGGACGGTCGGTCGGGACCGGCCCGAGGTCCTGGCCGGCGCCTGGGCGCTGAAGGAGGCCGCGGTCAAGGCCGACCGGAACGGGGTCTTCGGCGGCGCCCCGCGCCGCGTGGTGATCCTCGGCCTGCGCCCGCCCGTCCTCAGCGGACCGCGCCGCGCGATGGTGTGGCAGGCGGGGGAGGCGGTCCTCGCCCTCGTCCTGGCGCAGCCGGCCGCCCAGCCGGCCCTCCTCGCGATCCCCTCCCCGGGGCAGGCCACCTGAGCCGGCCCCTCGCGACAGAGCCGCCCGGGACTGCGTTGGTGCTCCTTGCCCCGCTGGATCATGCTGGTGAGTGGAGCCCCTGGCCCTGCAGGTTCCGTGGGACAGCGGCAAGGGAACGAGCGAGGGCGAGATGAGCGGCGATGGAGCGACTTCCCACCTCTCCTGGTGAGCGGCCGGCGGCGACGGACGCCTCCCACGCGCGGGCGTACACGGCCACGGCCACCATCAGCGAGCAGGGCTTCGTGACCGAGTGGAGCGAGGGTGCCGCCCGGCTGCTCGGCTACCTGCCCTCCGAGGCCCTGGGAATGCCCGCCGCCCACCTGCTCGCCGAGGCCGTCGACGACACGGCGCAGTGGATCCGGCCCGCGCAGCAGCGGTGGAGCGGCACCGTGGCGTTGCGGCACCGGGACGGCCGCCGGCTGGACGTGGCACTGCTCGCGCACCGCTGGACGTCCACCGGCGGCAACGCCAAGTGGTTCGTGGTGTCCGCCGTCCCGGGTGCGTCCCGTACCACCTGGGACGCGTCCCTGCAGGAATCGGCGTTCACCCAGTCGCCGTGCCTCCTTGCCGTCTTCGACACGGACCTGCGGCTGGTGCGGGCCAATGCGGGGATGGAGCGCACGCTGACCCTGACCGAGACCGAGATACGCGGGCTGAGGCTGCCCGAGATCGCGCCGGACCCGGCGAGCGACGAGGCCGAGCGCAGGATGCGCGTGGCGTTGGAGACCGGTGAGCCGCAGGACATGGAGGCCTTCCTCCGCCCTCCGGGCGGGGGCACGCGGCGGCACTGGGTGATCTCGCTCGCCCCCTTGCGGGACCCGGACGGCCGGGTGCACGCCGTGTGCCTGGCCGCGCACGACCGGACCGGGGCCGAGGGCGACCGGCAGGGTCCCGACCGGGGCGAGTCCGTCGCCGAGCACGTGCGCCGGCAGACCCGGGAGCACACCACCACGATGACGCTGCAGCGCAGCCTGCTCCCGCACTCGCTGCCCGACCAGGCGGCCCTGGAGATCGCCTCCCGCTATCTGCCGGCGGGTGGCGAGGCCGGTGTGGGCGGCGACTGGTTCGACGTGATCCCCCTGTCGGGTGCCCGGGTGGCCCTGGTCGTGGGCGATGTCGTCGGCCACGGCATCCGCGCCTCCGCCACCATGGGCCGGCTGCGCACCGCGGTACGCACCCTGGCCGACGTCGACCTGCCGCCCGACGAGCTGCTCACCTACCTCGACGACCTCGTCATCCACCTGTCCGCCGACGAGGGCGACCAGGACGTCTCCGGGGCCGCCGGGGGCATCGGCACCACCTGCCTGTACGTGGTCTACGACCCGGTCACCCGCCGCTGCACCGTCGCCCGGGCCGGGCACCCCCCGCCCGTCGTGGTCTCCCCGGAAGGCTCGGTGTACCTGCTGGACGTTCCGGCCGGCCCGCCGCTGGGTCTGGGGGGCCTGCCGTTCGAGACCGCCGAGGCCGAGCTGCCCGAGGGCAGCATGCTCGGCCTCTACACCGACGGTCTGCTCCAGGTCCGCGACCGCGACATCGACGAGGCCCTGGACACCATGTTCGCGGCCCTCGCGCGTCCCGCCACCTCGCTGGACTCGGTCTGCGACCGTGTGCTGACGGCCCTGCTGACCCACCGGCCCGACGACGACGTCGCCCTGCTCGTCGCCCGGACCCGGGCCCTGCACTCCGACCAGGTCGTCGTATGGGACCTGTCCTCCGACCCGTCCGTCGTGGCCCAGGCCCGCCGCAACACCACCGACCAGCTCACGGCCTGGGGGCTGGAGGAGGCCTCGTTCGTCACCGAGCTCCTGGTCAGCGAACTGGTCACCAATGCCATCCGCTACGGCCGGCCGCCGATCCAGCTGCGGCTGATCCACGAGAACACGACTCTGATCTGCGAAGTCTCCGACGCGAGCAGTACCGCCCCGCACATGCGGCGGGCCCGGACCTTCGACGAGGGCGGGCGGGGCCTGCTGCTGGTCGCCCAGCTCGCCCAGCGCTGGGGCACCCGGCACGCCCCCGTCGGCAAGACCATCTGGGCGGAGCAGTCCCTGGTCGGTTTCTGACGGAGGGCCCCTGTGACACGCCTGTGACAGTCGGCGGACACCCTCATGAAGTCGCGGGCGCACGCTTTTCAGCAGGAGAACAAAAGGGACATTCAGGAACATGTCCCACCTGCTTCCGAGGGCGTGAGCAGGGATCACCGGGCCGATTCGTCGGAGGTAGTCCCCATGAGCATCACCCTCACCGCGCCGCTCGCCGAAGCCCCCACCCCCTCCCTCGCCCCGCGCGAGCAGGAGGCCCTGCGACACATCGCCTCCGGGTGCACCTACCTGCAGACCGCGCGCCTCATGGGCCTGTCCAAGCACACGGTCGACGCCTACCTCCGCCGCATCCGGGCCAAGCTGGGCATCAACACCACGGCGGAGATGACCCGCCTGGCCATTTCCATGGGCCTGTGACACCGGGCGGCAACCGCCCCGTACGCAGCACAGTGGTCCACGACCCCCCGACCGGGTCGTGGACCACTGTGCTGCGTACGCGCGTCCACGGCCGGCTGCGTACGCGCGTACGCGCGCCTACGGCTCGTCCGGCGGACGGCGGAAGACCGGCCGGGCCCAGTCCGGGGGCTCCGGCGCCGGCGCCGCCCGCGCCGCCGGCCCCGGGCGCCCGGCGTCCGCCTGGGACGCCGTGACGACACGCTTGGACACGCCGGTGGCCACCCGCAGGGCCGCCACGAACTCCAGGCAGGAGTCGTAGCGGTCCTCGGGCACCTTCGCCAGGGCCTTGGCCATGACCTCGTCGGCGGCGGGCGCGACGTCGGGCCGCCGCTCCGTCAGCGCGGGCGGCTGGTCGAACTGGTGCGCCCACAGCAGCGCCGCGTCCTCCTCGCGCTCGAAGGGCGGCCCGCCGGCGAGGGTCTCGTAGACGACACAGGCGAGGCTGTACAGGTCGCACCGGCCGTCCACCGGCCGCCCGGAGATCTGTTCCGGCGCCATGTAGTCGAGCGTGCCGACGAACTCGCCCGCGGTGGTGAACCCGCTCAGCGACAGCGACTTCTTCGTCAGACCGAAGTCGGTGAGGTAGATGTGCTCGGGGTGGTCGCTGTCGGTGCCCGCGGCGACCAGGATGTTGCCGGGCTTGACGTCCCGGTGCACCAGGTCGTGCTCGTGGGCCGCGTCGAGGGCGGACGCCACCTGGCCGGCGATGCGCAGGGCGGTCGCCACGGGCAGCGGGCCCTCCTGGTCCAGCAGGGCCCGCAGGTCGCGGCCGGAGACGTAGCGCATGGCGATGTACAGGACCCCGTCGGTCTCCCCGGCCTCGAAGATCGGCACGATGTGCGGGTGGTCGATCGCGGCGGCCACCCGCGACTCGTGGGTGAAACGGCGCCGGAAGGTGTCGTCGCGGGCCCGCTCCGGGGCGATCAGCTTGAGCGCGACCGGACGGTCCAGGCGCAGGTCCCTCGCGCAGTAGACCACGGCCATGCCACCGCGGCCGATCATGCGCTCGATCCGGTAGCCGGCGATCTGCTTGCCCACCAGGCCCGAGGGCCGACCCGCATACCCGCTCAGGTCCGTTGCCATGCCCATCAGGCCCGTCCTCGACGGTCGCGCTCGACGCGACGGTGCCGGCCCGGACGCGAAGTCCCCGCGGCGGGCCGCTCCAGCAGTCCCTGAAAGTCTATCGAGTGATCCATACGACTGCCCGTTCACGAGGGGGAGGCGGAGGGGGAGGGTACGCCGGCGAGCCGGGCTGTGAGGCCCGGCCCGGCTGCACAGCGGGTGAGGGTCAGTCGGAGTCGGAGCCGCCGTTGCCCCCGTTGCCGCCGCGGCCGCTGGTCTGGCAGCCGACGCCGTAGCAGAGGCCGCCCGCGCCACCGTTGCCACCGTTGCCGCCGTCGCCGCCGGGCTGCGCGTTGCCGCCGTTGCCCCCGTTGCCGCCGTTGACGCTGCCGTGGCAGATCCCGACGCAGATGCCGCCGGCGCCGCCGTCCGTGCCGTTGCGGCCCGGCCCGCCGTCGACCCCGTTGCCGCCGTTGGCGCTGCCGTTGCACCGCCCGGCGCAGACCCCGCCCTTGCCGCCGTTGGTGCCGTTCACCGTTCCGTCGCAGTTGCCGGCGCACACCCGGTTGCCGACCTGGACGCTGCCGTTGCCCACCTTGACCTCGCCGACGTTCAGGTTGCCGCCGCCGAGCCGGTTCCCGCCCGAGCGGCCGTTCCCGTCACCGAACGGGGAGCCGAGGTTCTGGGCGTTGGCCGCCGCGGCCACCTGGCTCTGCGGGGCCGGCGCCGCCGTGGCCGTCGACGCCATCGCACCGGCGCCGATCACGGTCGAGGAGATGACGAGACCGAGACGGAACTTCCAAGAACGCACACGCATGACATTCACCCTTGCCGAGAGATTTCCTTTTCGTGAAGCGGTTCCAGCTGCCCGCTTCCGGCGCCTTTTGTCAGCGGGAGGCCGGCGGGTCGTCCCGCCGGCCTCCCTTTTCCCCGAGGCTTTCGGTTCAGAAGGGGAAACCACCGCCCATCAGGGCGATCCAGTTGCCGTCCTCGTAGTTCTTCTTCCAGGTGTCGAGCTCGTCCTTCGGCACGTCGTACTTCTCGGAGATCTTCTCCTTCATCTCGTCCGAGTCGTCGGCCGTCAGCATCATGACGATGTACACCCTGTCCACCACCGTCAGTTCGGACTTCTTCTTGTCGGGCAGGTCGTGGAACCGCAGGCACCCCGGGCGGCCGGGCTTGCCGGGTTCACCCGGCTGACCGGGCTGGCCGCCCCTGCCGCCCTCTCCGCCCTTGCCGCCCTCGCCACCCCTGCCGATCTTGAAGCAGGGCTCCGGGTGGTCGCCTGCGGCAGCGGAGTTGATGCCGCTCATGGCCTGGGACTCCGAGGCTTGCGAGACGCCCGCGGTGCCGGCGGCGAAGGCCAGGGAGGCCACCGCCAGGATGAGCGGACGCTGCCAGGAATTGGTGAACATGGGGGTTTCTCCGTTGCCGTGATCAAGAGGGATTGAGAGATGGATGGGAAGGGGGTGGGGACAGGCGGAGGAGGTGGGGGTGGAGGCCCGGAAGGCCTCCACCCCGTAGGGCCGGGTGGGCCGGTCAGAAGATGGAGCCACCACCGGCACCTGCGTCACCGCCGAGGCCGCCGATCAGGCCGCCGAAGCCGCCCTTGCCGCCGTCTCCGCCCTTGCCGCCCTTGAGGATGCTGAAGCCGCCGTCGCCGCCCTTGCCTCCCTTGCCGCCCTGCACCCAGCCGTCGCCGCCGGCACCGCCGCCGCCGCCTTCGCCGCCTTCGAGGGCTCCGAAGCCGCCCTTGCCGCCGGCGCCGCCGTCGCCACCGATGCGGCCCTCGCCGCCACCGCCGCCACCGCCGCCGCCACCGCCGGCCAGGAGCCCGTCGCCGCCGGCCCCACCGTCGCCGCCCTTACCGCCCTTGCCGAGGACGCTGCCGCCACCGGCACCGCCGGAACCGCCGCCGCCGCCGACGAGACCGCCGCTGCCGCCCGCGCCACCCTTGCCTCCGGCGCCACCGTCGGCCGGGAGGGCGGTGACCACGTGGTCGGGCATCGGGGCCGCCGTCGCCATCGACGCCGGAAGGAGGACCCCTCCCGTCGCCACAGCAGCAGCGGCGACCAGCGTCGCGATGCGGAAGTTCCGGCGCTTGGGGCGAATGACCTCGTTGGTGTCCATCTTGCGGTTCATGGCTTTCTCCTACCAATTGAAAGTGATGATTGACCCGCCCGGAATTCCCGGACGGTGCGGTTCGGGTGAGAGAAGGAATTCCTCGGGGAGGATTTCCGTCCCTGTCGCCCTGCCTCGTTTTCTTTCCGGTGAGGCCCGCACCACAAGTAAGCCCCAGCGGGCACGACCCGGTCAGGTTCCGGAATCTCGGGGCTTGACGCGCCCCGGAGCGGCAGTTATAAGGCGAACCCGCGCCTGTAGAGCGGCCCCACGGAGGGGCGCCGCGCCGCAGCCGTCAGGCGCGCGCGAGGCGGGGGACGACGAGCTCGGCGTTGCCGCGGTGGACGGCGTGGAGCTGCCCGTCCTCCCAGTGCGGGTAGCCGTCCAGCCCGTCGTCGTAGCCGCTGCACCACTCCTCGGGGAGCATCGGGAAGTCGCTGCCGTACAGGAGGCGCCCGGGCGCAGCGAAGGCGAGGAGCGAGGGGAGCGAGGCGGGGCCCGCGCAGAAGGCGGTGTCGAACCAGAAGCGCCGCAGCTCCGCCAGGAGGTCCTCGGGCGTGGCGCCGCCCGGCCGCAGCCGGGGGTCCAGCTCGGCCCAGAGCGGCTCGAAGTCCGGGTCGCCGAGATAGCGCCCGTAGGCGTTGGACAGGACCGTCACACCGTCGCTGCCCAGCTCGTCCAGGGCGTGGACGGCCTCGGCGCGTGCCCCCGCGGGGTCGTCGGGGCCCGCGAGCGGGGCGGCGTAGGAGCGACCGCCGGCGCACGCGAGCGCCACCGCCCGGCACTCCACCCGTCCGGCCCCGTGCACCCGCGGTCCGCGGACCAAAGGAGGGCTAAGGCAAGCCATAAGGTCGGCTTATGGGGTCATAAACAGGGACCGGGTGCCGACTAAGGTAAGCCTCAGTTTAGGGTTTCCCTTGATCGCGTTGTGCCGTTCGAAGGGAAACTGTCATGCCTCGCCCCCTGCGCGTAGCCATCGTCGGTGCCGGTCCCGCCGGGATCTACGCCGCCGACGCGCTGCTGAAGTCCGAGGCTGCCGCCGAACCGGGTGTGTCCATCGACCTGTTCGAGCGAATGCCGGCCCCCTTCGGTCTGATCCGCTACGGCGTCGCCCCGGACCATCCGCGCATCAAGGGCATCATCACGGCCCTGCACCAGGTGCTCGACAAGCCGCAGGTCCGCCTCTTCGGGAACGTCGACTACCCGACCGACGTCTCGCTGGACGACCTGCACTCCTTCTACGACGCCGTCATCTTCTCGACCGGCGCGACCGCCGACCGCGCGCTGGACATCCCCGGTGTCGAGCTGGACGGCTCCTACGGCGCGGCCGACTTCGTCTCCTGGTACGACGGCCACCCGGACGTGCCGCGCACCTGGCCGCTCGAAGCGGAGAAGGTCGCGGTGCTCGGCGTCGGCAACGTCGCCCTGGACGTCGCCCGCATCCTCGCGAAAACCGCGGACGAGCTGCTGCCCACCGAGATCCCGCCGAACGTCTACGCCGGGCTCAAGGCCAACAAGGCGCTGGAGGTGCACGTCTTCGGCCGGCGTGGCCCGGCCCAGGCCAAGTTCAGCCCGATGGAGCTGCGCGAGCTCGACCACTCCCCCAACATCGAGGTCATCGTCAACCCCGAGGACATCGACTACGACGAGGGCTCGATCAACACCCGCCGCTCCAACAAGCAGGCCGACATGGTCGCCAAAACCCTGGAGAACTGGGCGATCCGCGACATCGGCGACCGCCCGCACAAGCTGTTCCTGCACTTCTTCGAGTCGCCGGCCGAGGTCCTCGGCGAGGACGGCAAGGTCGTGGGCCTGCGCACCGAGCGCACGGCGCTCGACGGCACGGGCAACGTCAAGGGCACGGGCGAGTTCACGACGTGGGACGTCCAGGCGGTCTACCGCGCCGTGGGCTACCTCTCCGACGAACTGCCCAAGCTCCCCTGGGACGTCGAGTCGGGCACCGTCCCGGACGAGGGCGGCCGGGTGGTCGAGGCGGGGCAGCACATGCCGTCGACGTACGTCACCGGCTGGATCCGGCGCGGCCCGATCGGTCTGATCGGGCACACCAAGGGCGATGCCAACGAGACCGTGGCGAACCTCCTCGCCGACCACGCGGAGGGCCGCCTGCTCACCCCGACCGCACCGGCGCCGGAGGCCGTCGACGCGTTCCTGACCGAGCGCGGCGTGCGCTGGACCACGTGGGAGGGCTGGTACCGCCTGGACGCGGCCGAAAAGGCCCTGGGCGAACCGCAGGGCCGCGAGCGGGTGAAGATCGTGGAACGCGAGGACATGCTCACCGCCAGCGAAGCCTGACCGGCCCGATTCCGGCGGCCCGCCCAGGGCCGCCGGAGTGGTCGCCGCCCAAAGCGTCGGAGCGGGCGGGATCGGACGGCGGGGTGTGTGAGGTCCACACCCTTCGGGCGGTAAGTGTGGTGACGCGCTACATGTGCGGCTGACCTGGGCGTTCCTATGGTGTGGCCACATCGGATCGTCCCCTCCCTCTTCCGGAAGTGGTACTCATGGCCGCCTCTGCCACACCCTCACCGACGCCCGGCAGCATCAAGCGCATCGTCGCCGCCAGTCTCGTCGGGACCACCGTCGAGTGGTACGACTTCTTCCTCTACGGGTCGGCTGCCGCCCTCGTCTTCAACACCCTGTTCTTCCCCGCCTCCGACCCGCTCGTGGGGACCCTCATCGCGTTCATCACGTACGCCATCGGGTTCCTCGCGCGGCCCCTCGGCGGGGTCGTGTTCGGGCACTTCGGGGATCGGCTCGGGCGGAAGAAGCTGCTGGTCGTCAGCCTCGTCATGATGGGCGGGGCCACCTTTGCCATGGGGTTGCTGCCCACCTACGGGACGATCGGCGTGGGGGCGCCGGTGCTGCTGACCCTGTTGCGGCTCGTGCAGGGCTTCGCGCTGGGCGGGGAGTGGGGCGGGGCCGTGCTGATCGTGGCCGAGCACGGTGGGGAGCGGAACCGGGGGTTCTGGGCGTCGTGGCCGCAGGCCGGGGCGCCGGGTGGCAATCTGCTGGCGACCGGGGTGCTGGCGCTGCTGGCGGCCGTGCAGTCCGAGGAGGCGTTCCTCGCCTGGGGGTGGCGGGTCCCGTTCCTGCTGTCGGGCGTGCTGGTGGTGATCGGGCTGTGGATCCGGCTGTCGGTCGCGGAGTCCCCGGTCTTCCTGGCGGCCCGGGCGCGGGCGGAGGCAGCGGCGGCGGGCGGTGCCGAGCAGCGGCCGCCGGTGGTGGAGGTGTTCCGGCGCAGCCGCCGGGAGGTACTCACCGCGATCGGCGTGCGGTTCGGTGAGAACATCTCCTACTACGTGCTGACGTCCTTCCTGCTCGTGTACGTCACCGTGCACCTCGGCCTGCCGAAGAGCAGTGCGCTGAACGCCGTGCTGATCGGCTCGGCCGTCCACTTCGCCGCGATTCCGGCGTGGGGTGCCCTCTCGGACCGGATCGGCCGCCGCGCGGTCACCCTGGTCGGTTCGGCCGGCATGGCGGTGTGGGCCTTCGCCTTCTTCGCGCTGGTGGACACCCGGTCCTTCCCCGTCATCGTGGCGGCCGTCACCGCCGGTCTGCTCCTGCACGGCGCGATGTACGGGCCCCAGGCCGCATTCATCTCCGAGATGTTCGACACCGAGGTCCGGTATTCGGGCGCCTCCATGGGGTCGCAGCTGGCCTCGATCGTGGCCGGGGCGCTCGCCCCGATCATCGCGGTGGAGCTGCTGAAGGACTACGGTTCCTCCGTCCCGGTCTCCGTCTACCTGTGCGGTGCGGCGGTCGTCACCACGGTCACCGTGCTCCTCGCCCGGGAGACCAGGGGCAGGGATCTGGCGGCCGCCGCTGCCGGCGGCACCGGGCGCGGCGCCACCGCGCCCGTCGCCGACTCCGTCGCCTGACCGCTCTTTGACCACCCTTGTCGGGAGATCGACCGTGGACACCTCGTACGGCGCCGCCGCCCGCGCGGCGGGACGGCTGCTGGACCTGCTCGCCCGGGGCGGCGCCGCCGAGGAGTTCGCCCGGCCCGCGGAGGAGGCCCGCGCGGCGGGCGCCTGCGCCGATGAGCTGGCCTTCCTCGCGCGGGCCACCGAGGTCGCGCTGACGGTGCACCGGACGCTCGGTCAGCACCGGCGGCGTGAGGCCGAGTTGGAGGCCCTGTTCGACACCGCCGGCGACCTCGCGGCGCTGCGCGATCTGGACTCCGTCCTGCGCGCCATCGTCCGGCGGGCCCGTACGCTGCTCCGTTCGGACGTCGCGTACCTCACCCTGCACGATCCGGCCGCCGGCGACACGTACATGCGGGTCACCGAGGGCTCCGTCTCGGCCGCCTTCCAGCAGCTGCGGCTGGCGATGGGGGACGGGCTGGGCGGGCTGGTCGCGCAGACCGCCCGCCCGTACGCGAGCACCGACTACCGCACGGACACCCGTTTCCGGCACGTCCCGGCCATCGACGAGGGGGTGGCCGAGGAGGGGCTGTGCGGGATCCTCGGGGTGCCGCTGCGCCTGGGTACCCGGGTCATCGGGGTGCTGTTCGCGGCGGACCGGGCGCCGCGCGAGTTCTCGCCGGAGGCCATCGCGCTGCTGGCCTCGCTCGCCGACCACGCGGCCATCGCCATCGACAGCGCCCGGCGGCTGGAGGAGACCCGGGCGGCGCTCGCCGAGCTCGATGCGGCGAACCGGACGGCCCGTGCGCAGAGCGCGGCCATCAGCCGGGCCGCCGAGACGCACGACCGGCTCATGGACCTCGTGCTGCGGGGCGGCGGGGTCGGGGATCTGGCCCGGGACATCGCGGGCATCCTGGGCGGCGGCCTGGTCGTGCACGGCGCCGACGGGGAGGAGCTCGCCCGGGTGCGCTGCCCCACCCTGGT
>NZ_WTFF01000022.1 GCF_019400985.1 Streptomyces bambusae | reverse complement strand
CTCTGGTCTCGTGTTATAGGAGATGTGTATATTATACTTGTTCAAACAATAATGCGACATACAAGCTCAGCCACGGTTGCGTGGGCTCGGAGTTGGTTATAAGAAACGGCTGCTGGCCGTGGCGGGCGCGCTGCGCGGCGGCGCGGGCGCCGTACGGTACGTCGGCCCCGCCGCGGGCGAGGTCCTCGCCCGGTACCCGGAGACGCTCATCGGGTCCGGCCGGGTCCAGGCGTGGGTGGCGGGACCCGGCCTGGGCGAGCGGCGGCCCGGTGAGGTCGAGCGGCTGCTGGCGCAGGACGTGCCCCTGCTGGTGGACGCGGACGGGCTGCGCGGCCTGTCCCCGGAGGCCCTGCGCCGCCGGAGCGCACCCACGCTTCTGACCCCGCACGCGGGGGAGGCCGCGGCCCTGCTGGGCGTGGACCGGGCGGCCGTCGAGGCCGAACGCCTGGGCTCGGCCCGCGAACTGGCGGCCCGTTACGGGGCGACCGTCCTGCTCAAGGGCTCGACCACGCTGGTGTGCGACCCCGACCCGGCCGTCCCCGTCCGGGTCAACCCGACCGGCACCGCCTGGCTGGCCACCGCCGGCTCCGGCGACGTCCTCGCCGGACTGGCCGGCTCCCTGCTGGCCGCCGGCCTCGGCGCGCGCGACGCCGGTTCGGCCGCCGCCTACCTCCACGGCCTCGCCGCCCGCCACGCCGCTGCGGGCGCGCCCGTGGTCGCCCAACAGGTAGCCGAGGCCCTTCCGGCGGCTTGGCGCACCGTCCGCACCGGGCTCGCGTGACGGTTCGTACCGAGGTCGGCGCAGCGTCCGTATCGGCCTGGGCGGCGGCTCGTGCCGAGCCTCGCCTGACGGCTTGTACCGGCTTGGCGTGCCGTCCGTACCGGGCCTGTGTGGCGGCTGGTGCCGGGTCGGCGTGAGGGGTCTACCGGGGCCCGCCTGGCGGCTTGTACTGGGCCGATGCACTGTCCGTACCGGGCCTGTGTGGCGGCGGGTGCCGGGTCGGTGTGAGGGGTCTACCGGGGCCCGTCTGGCGGCTCCTGTCGGGCCTGGCGCATGTCCGTACCGGGGCTGCCGGACGGCTGTTCCAGGTCCATGCGACGGCTCGTACCGGCCCTGTGATGGGGCTCCTTGAAAATCACCACCTCCGCTCTTCGCCCCACTTGGTTGCATGCCCGACGAGGGGTCTTTGTGGGCATGAGCAGCTACGCCATGATGTGGACACGCACGACACCGTGGTACGGGGTGCAGGCCCGCGCTGACGGTGGCTCAGCCGGTGCAGCCGGGGACGCTGCCGGGTGGGGCGCAGTTGTTCGGGCGGTTGGCCCTGACCTCTGTGCCGTTCAGTGTGACCGTGCCGGACGCCTCGAAGATGCCGCCCCCGTCTCCGGCGCTGTTTCTGATGACGGTGCTCCGTGTCAGGGTCGTCGAGCCCACGTCGTTGAAGAGCCCGCCGCCCTGTGCGGTACCGCCTTCCGGAGCGGTGACCGTGTTCTGGCTGATGTGCGACTGCTCGATCGTCAGCGTGCCGCCCAGCGGATTGGAGACTCCGCCGCCCCGGGCGATGCCTCCCCCGGGGGCGCTGGCCCTGTTGCCTTGCACTGTGCTGCTGTTCAGCGTGACGCGGCCGGTGGGGCCGAGGCTGAGCCCGCCGCCCCGGGCCGTGCCGCCATCCGGAGCGGTGGCGTGGTTGCCGATGATGCGGGTGCGGGTCAGGATCATCGTGCGGTTCGTCGTGGCTCCGCCAGCGGTCGCGAGGCCGTGCGGAGAGCTGTTGGTGTTGTCGCGGATGACGGTGTCGGTCACGGTCATGATGGCCGGCGGCCGGGCGTTGTTCACCAGGGCGCCGCGCGTGAGGCCGCCCGGGGAGCTGGCGTGGTTGTCACTGATGACCGTGTGCTTGATCGAGGTGCTGGCGAAAGCGGCCAGACCTGCGGCCTCCACCTGGCTGCCGGTGTCCGCGGTGGCGCGGACGGCGTTGTGGTGCACTCGGCTGCGGTCGACCGTCAGCGGGCCGTCGTTGACGATGCCGCCGCCTGCGGCGGCGAATGGTGTGCCGGTTCCCGTGTACTCGGCGGTATTGCCGCTGACTTCGGTGTCGTTCACGGTGCCCGTGCCCTCGTTGTCGATGCCGCCGCCCTGGGCGAAGACATCAGATGTGGCGGTGTTGTTGATCACGCGGCTGTGGTTCACCGTCATCGTGCCGGCGTTGACGATGCCTCCACCGCAGGTCCCTTCCCCGGGAAAGAGGGGACAGTCCAGTGTCGTTGCCCTGCCGCCGCTGATGGTGGTGTGGTTGAGAGTCAGGGTGCCTGTCGTGTCCACGAAGAGGATGCGGAAGGCAGGGGCGGAGGAGTCGCGCGTGATCGTGGCGCCGCGGCCGTCGATGGTGATGTTGCTGGTGATGGCCGGCAGCCCGTGAGCAGGGCTGTTGGTATCGGGCATGGCCAGGCGGTAGGTGCAGGCCGGGTCCAGGCGGAGGGTGTCGGGGTCCGGTTGGCTGTTGGCCGTGATGATCGCCGCCCTGAGGGCCGACACGGAGCACGGTACGGAGACCGTGTCCGCGTGAGCGAGGGGCGCCGGGAGGGCCATCGCCGCACCGGCTGCCAGGCCGGCCAGGGCCGGGATTCGCCGCAGATACGGCAGCCTGAGGCGAACGACTCGGGCACTCTGCCAGAACATCAAGGCACCTCCTTCAGCGCCAGGCAGCACCCTTGCCGACACACTGCGTTCGCAGCGCAGCTCACCTGGCGCGGGCCGTCGATGTGGAGGGTGCCGCACACCAGCCGAACACGCTCTCCCGCCCTCGGCGTCCTGAAGCAGCCATCCGAGCGAGCCACAGCCGTCTCGGCAGGCACTCTCGGGACTGCCTAGCGGTGTCGCAGAGCATCTTCCATCGGCGCTCCATGCGTACATGGGTGGGACCGAGGTGAGCAGGTCTGAGGAATGAGGCGAGCGGGTTTGGTGATTTTCAGAGAGCCCCAACACCTGCCTGACGGCTCGTGCCGGACGTGCGTGGCCGCTCGTGCCGGGCGCGCGTGACGGCTTGGACCGGGCCTGGTGCACTGTCCCTACCGGGCTGGCGTGGCCGGCTGGTGCCGGGCCCGCGTGACGGGTCTACCGGGCCCCGCCTGGCGGCTCGTACCGGGCCTGGTGCACTTGTCCCGTACCGGGCCTGTGTGGTGGTTCGTGCCGAGCCTCGCCTGACGGCTTGTAACGGCCTGGCGCGCCGTCCGTGCCGGGCTGGCGTGGCGGCGGGTGCCGGGTCGGCGTGACGGGTCCACCGGGGCTCGCCTGACGGCTCGTAGCGGGCCTGGCGCGCGTCCGTATCGGGGCTGCCGGATGGCTCGTACCGGGTGCGTGCGACGGCTCGTACCGGCTCCGCCTGACGGCTCATACCGGGTTGGCGTGGCGGGCTGGTACCGGGCCCGCGTGACGGGTCCACCGGGCCCCGCCTGACGGCTCGTACCGGGCCTGGCGCGCGTCCGTTCCGGGGCTGCCAGATGGCTCTTACCAGGTGCGTGCGACGACTCGTACCGGCCCTGCCTGACGGCTCCTGCCGGACGTGCGTGGCCGCTTGTACCGGGCCCGCGTGACGGGGTCTACCGGGCTCCGCCTGACGGCTCCCGTCGGCCTGGCGCACCGCTCGTACGTGGGCCTGCATGACAGGCCCAGACCGGGCACGTGACGGCTCGCACTGGGCCTGCGTGACGGCGCTTCGGGCCTGGGGCGCCCCTCGCACCCGCTCGTACCCGGGGCTGCCTGACGGCCCGTGCCCGGGCCGCCTGGCTGCTCGTGCCGGCCCCCGCCTGGCCGCTCGTAACCGCCGCGCACAGCGGCGCCCCGCCCCGCCGTAGCACCTCGCCGCGTGACGTACGACATGCGAAAGGTGCGCCGCGCGGTGGGCGTGGCCGTGGGGGAGGCGGTGGGTTCTGAGAGACTGGGCGGCGATGAACGAGACACCGCCGCGCGTACACGCCGAGATCGATCTTGACGCCGTCCGGGAGAACGTGCGCGCCCTGCGCGCCCGCGCCCCCCGGTCCGAGCTGATGGCCGTCGTCAAGGCGGACGGCTACGGGCACGGCGCGGTGGCCTGCGCCCGCGCGGCCGTGGAGGCCGGCGCCGCCTGGCTGGGCACGGCCACCCCGCAGGAGGCGCTCGCGCTGCGCGCGGCCGGCCTGCGTACGCCGGTCCTGTGCTGGCTGTGGACCCCGGGCGGGCCCTGGCGGGAGGCCGTCGAGGCCGACGTGGACGTCGCCGTGAGCGGCATGTGGGCGCTGGACGAGGTACGGGCCGCCGCCCGTGCGGCGGGCCGCACCGCCAGGATCCAGCTGAAGGCCGACACCGGCCTCGGCCGCAACGGCTGCCAGCCCGCCGACTGGGCCGACCTCGTGGGCGCGGCCATCGCCGCCGAGGCCGAGGGCACCGTCAAGGTCACCGGCATCTGGTCGCACTTCGCCTGCGCCGACGAGCCCGGCCACCCCTCCATCCAGCTCCAGCTCGCCGTCTTCCGCGACATGCTCGCCTACGCCGAGAAGGAGGGCGTGGAGCCCGAGGTCCGGCACATCGCGAACTCGCCCGCCACCCTCACCCTCCCCGAGAGCCACTTCGACCTCGTCCGCACCGGACTGGCGATCTACGGCGTCTCGCCCGCCCCCGAGCTGGGCACCGCACAACAGCTCGGGCTGCGGCCCGCGATGACGCTCAAGGCCTCCGTCGCCCTGGTCAAGGAAGCCCCGGCCGGGCACGGCGTCAGCTACGGCCACCACCACGTCACCTCCGCCGCCACCACCCTCGCCCTCGTCCCCGCCGGCTACGCGGACGGCATTCCGCGGCACGCCTCGGGCCGCGGCCCGGTCCTGGTCGGCGGCGCGGTACGGACGGTCGCCGGCCGGGTCGCGATGGACCAGTTCGTCGTCGACCTGGGCAGCGGCGACACCGGGGTGCGCGCCGGCGACGAGGCCGTGCTCTTCGGGCCGGGCGAGCGGGGCGAGCCCACCGCCGAGGACTGGGCGCAGGCCTCGGACACCATCGCGTACGAGATCGTCACCCGCATCGGCGCCCGGGTGCCGCGGGTCTACCTGCACGAGTCCGAGTCGGCCCGCCCCGGCGACGGCCCGGGCGGTCGGATCGGCCATGGCTGAGAACTCCGCGGCCGAGAACTGGCGCCGGGCCGGCTGGGCCGGCGCCGCGATCGGCGTGCTCGCCGCCGGCGCCGCGGCCGGCGTCGCGGTGGAGCGGCTGACCGTGGGCCGCGGCATGCGCAGGAAGGCCCGCCTGGCACTGGACGCGGCGGGCCCCTACGGCTCGCTGCGCGGCACCGAGGGCCGCACCCGCGCCGAGGACGGCACCGAGCTGTACTACGAGGTCGACGAACTGCCCGAGGAGCCGGGCAAACGGCGCCGGCTGCGCCGCCGGCCCGCACCGGCCGCCACCGTGGTCATGTGCCACGGCTACTGCCTGAGCCAGGACGCCTGGCACTTCCAGCGGGCCGCCCTGCGCGGGCTGGTCCGCGCCGTCTACTGGGACCAGCGCAGCCACGGCTGCTCGGCCCGCGGCCTCGCGCAGGCCGACGGCGTGCCGATCACCATCGACCAGCTGGGCCGCGACCTCAAGGCCGTCATCGACGCCACCGCCCCCGAGGGGCCGCTCGTCCTGGTCGGGCACTCCATGGGCGGTATGACGATCATGGCGCTGGCCGAGCAGTTCCCCGAGCTGGTCCGCGACCGCGTCGCCGGCGTGGCCTTCATCGGCACCTCCAGCGGGCGGCTGGACGAGGTGACCTTCGGGCTGCCGGCCGCCGGGATGAGCGCCGTACGGCGGGTGCTGCCGGGCGTGCTGAAGGCGCTGGGTTCGCAGGCGGAGCTGGTGGAGCGGGGCCGGCGGGCCACCGCGGACCTGTTCGCGGGCATGATCAAGCGGTACTCGTTCGGCTCGTCGGACGTGGACCCGGGCGTGGCCCGGTTCGCGGAGCGGCTGATCGAGGCGACCCCGATCGACGTGGTCGCGGAGTTCTATCCGGCCCTCCTGGCCCTCGACAAGACCGCGGCGCTCCGGCACTTCGCGGACATCCCGGTCACCGTGATCGGCGCCGACCGCGACATGATCACCCCGCCCGAGCACAGCGAGGCGATCAAGGCCGCGCTGCCGTCGGCCGAGCTGGTGGTCCTGGAGCGGACCGGCCACCTGATGACGCTGGAGCACCCGGACAC
Organism: Streptomyces bambusae; assembly: GCF_019400985.1. Taxonomy (GTDB): domain Bacteria; phylum Actinomycetota; class Actinomycetes; order Streptomycetales; family Streptomycetaceae; genus Streptomyces; species Streptomyces bambusae_A. The sequence continues at coordinate 33,905 of NZ_WTFF01000022.1, read as the reverse complement.
CGTCACCGGGCTGCTGGTCGACCTGCTGGCCCGCACCGGCGTGGTGCCCGCAGCGACTAACGTTGGCCCGTATGGAAGCACCGCACGCACCGCAGGCGCCCCACGCACCGGAGGCGCCCCACGCACCGCACTCCCCGAGCTCCCGGAACTCTCCGACGGCTGACACCGCCGCCACCGCCGCCACCGTCCTCGTCACCGTCGACTCCCCGGAGCGGATGCAGGACCTCGGCCGCCGGATCGCCGCCCTGCTGCGCCCCGGAGACCTCGTCCTGCTCACCGGCGAGCTCGGCGCGGGCAAGACCACCCTGACCCGGGGCCTGGGTGAGGGCCTGGGCGTGCGCGGGGCCGTGACCTCGCCGACCTTCGTCATCGCCCGGGTGCACCCGTCGCTGGTGGCCGGCCCGCCGCTGGTGCACGTGGACGCGTACCGGCTGGGCGGCGGCCTCGACGAGATGGAGGACCTGGACCTCGACGTCTCGCTGCCGGAGTCGGTGGTCGTGGTGGAGTGGGGCGACGGCAAGGTGGAGGACCTGTCCGAGGACCGGCTCCACGTGGTGATCTCGCGGGCCGTGGGCCACGAGGAGGTCCTCGACGACGTACGTGAGGTGTCGGTACGCGGCGTCGGCGCGCGCTGGGCGGCGGCCGAGCTGGCGAAGCTGGCGGTGGCGGGGGCGTAGGGGGCCCGGCGCCGGGGCGTGGCGGCGTACGGCCATGCGGACGGGCCGTGCGTGCCGGCCGATGCGTACCGACAAGGTGTCGGGAAGATATTGCGTACGCGGTGGGATGCGTGATGACATGGTACCGAGAGCTGGTTAGGTCTACCTAAGTACGCCGTCCCGGGCCCAGGAGGCAGCCATGTCGGCAGCAGAACGCCACGACGAACCCGGCCCTGCCGCCCCTGACCCCGCTCCCGCCGCCGCGCCCGTCCCGGCCGCCCTGTCCATGCAGGCGCTGCTCGCCTCGTGCGCGGCCGCGAACGCCGTCTCCACCCCGCCGCGGCTGCGCCCGGCGGCCGTGCCGCCGCCGGAAGCGGACGAGGCCGCCCCGAAGCCCGAGGCGGCCTGAGTCGTGCACCCGTACGGATGAATGCGGACGCCGGCAGGCCCCGCCGGGTCCCGCGTGCCCCGTTGTCCGTCCCGCCGGGCTCCACAGGTCCCGTCGTCCGTCCCGCGGGTCCCGTTGTCCGTCCCGTCAGGGGACGACGACGACCTTCGTGCCGATCGTCGCGAAGTTCCACATCGCGTCGCCGTCGGCACGCGTCATACGGATGCCGCCCGTCTTCTTGGTCGCGTCCGGCGCCGGCACCGCTCCGTCGAGCCGGGCGCTGAACCCGATCACCACGTTGTCGGCGAGGGCGAACCGCACCACGTGCTCGATCGGCACTCCGTCCGAGCCGGTGACCGCGCCCGACCGCGTACTGACCGCGTACGTGCCCGGCTTCGGGTGCACGGTGCTCGGCATCACCGTGAACGAGCGCGGCTGGCGCCCTTCCTCGCCCACCAGCCACACCCGCTTCTGGCTCACCGAGTAGACCACCCGCGTCCCGGTGCCCGAGTTCTCCGGCAGCGCACCGGCCTTGGCCGGGTCCTGCGGGGCGGCGGGCTGCTGGGGCCCCGCGGCGGGCGCCGCCGGCTGCTGCGCCTGCGTCCCGGCGGCGGGCTTGGCGGGTGCCGTCGCGGACGCCTGGTACGCGAGGAAGCCGACCGCGGCGAGTGCCGCGGCGGTGAGCCCGGCCACGATTCCCGAGCTGCTGCGTCCCACCTTGCTCCACCTTCCCCGGTCTGCCCCTGGGGCTGCCACTGGGTCGTCCCGTCGATACGTGATCGAAGGTAGCAGCCGGTCCGCCGCCCCACCGTCCGCACCGGGCCCGGCCCCGGGAGTCGTAGGCTGTTCGCGTGCTCTTGCTCGCCGTAGATACCGCCACGCCCGCCGTCACCGCCGCCCTGCACGACGGCGAGTCCGTCGTCGCCCGGACCCACCAGGTCGACGCCCGCCGCCACGGGGAGCTGCTGCTGCCCTCCGTGGACAAGGTGCTCGCCGAGGCGGGTCGCACGCTCGGCGACCTGACCGGCATCGTCGTGGGCGTCGGCCCCGGCCCCTACACGGGCCTGCGCGTCGGCCTGGTCACCGCCTCGACCTTCGGCGCCGCGCTCGGCGTCCCGGTGTACGGCCTGTGCACCCTCGACGGCCTCGCGTACGCCGCCGGGGAGAGCGGGATCGAGGGCCCCTTCGTGGTCGCCACCGACGCGCGCCGCAAGGAGGTCTACTGGGCCCGCTACGAGGACCCGCGCACGCGCGTGGGCGAGCCCGCCGTGGACCGCCCGGCCGACATCGCCGAGCAGGTCGCCGGGCTGCCGGCGGTGGGCGCCGGCGCGCTGCTGTACCCGGAGGTCTTCCCCGACGCCCGCGGCCCCGAGCACCAGTCGGCGGCGGCGCTGGCCTCCCTGGCGGCCGAACGCCTCGCGGCGGGCGCGCCGTTCCTGCCGCCCACCCCGCTGTACCTGCGCCGCCCCGACGCGCAGGTGCCGAAGAACTACAAGGTGGTCACCCCGAAGTGACCGGTCCCGCCGCCTCCGCGGCCCCCGCTCCCGCTCCTGCCGGCGCGGTCCTGCGGCCGATGCGCTGGTGGGACATCGAGCCCGTGCTGGAACTGGAGCACGAGCTGTTCCCCGAGGACGCCTGGTCGGCCGGGATGTTCTGGTCCGAGCTGGCCCACGCCCGCGGCCCGCACGCGACCCGGCACTACGTCGTGGCCGAGCTGCCCGCCGAAACCGGCACGGGCACCGGCACCGACGCTGGCACCGACACCGGCACGGGCACCGTTGACGTGGACCGCGCCGGCACCGGCGCCGCCCCCCGCATCGTCGGCTACGCGGGGCTGGCCGCCGCCGGCGACCTGGCCGACGTACAGACCATCGCGGCCGCCCGCGACCAGTGGGGGACCGGGCTCGGCGCCCGGCTGCTCACCGACCTGCTCTCCGCGGCGACCGCCTTCGAATGCGCCGAGGTACTGCTGGAGGTACGCGTGGACAACACCCGCGCCCAGCGGCTCTACGAGCGCTTCGGCTTCGAGCCGATCGGCTTCCGGCGCGGCTACTACCAGCCCGGCAACGTCGACGCGCTCGTGATGCGCCTCTCCGACCCCGCAGGGCCCTCCGGCGGCCCCGCAAGCTCTGCTCCAAGCTCTGCTCCGATCTCTGCTCCCGTGCGAAGTGAGAACCATGGCTGACGAACCCCTCGTCCTCGGCATCGAGACCTCCTGCGACGAGACCGGCGTCGGCATCGTCCGCGGCACCACGCTGCTCGCGGACGCGGTCGCGTCGAGCGTCGACGAGCACGCCCGCTTCGGCGGCGTCGTGCCCGAGGTCGCCTCCCGGGCCCACCTGGAGGCGATGGTCCCCACCATCGAGCGCGCCCTGAAGGAGGCCGGGGTCAGCGCCAAGGACCTCGACGGCATCGCCGTCACCGCCGGCCCCGGACTGGCGGGCGCGCTGCTGGTCGGGGTGTCGGCGGCCAAGGCGTACGCGTACGCGCTGGGCAAGCCGCTGTACGGGGTCAACCACCTCGCCTCGCACATCTGCGTGGACCAGCTGGAGCACGGGCCGCTGCCCGAGCCGACGATGGCGCTGCTGGTGTCCGGCGGGCACTCCTCGCTGCTGCTGGCCCCCGACATCACCTCCGACGTACGGCCGCTGGGCGCGACCATCGACGACGCGGCGGGCGAGGCCTTCGACAAGATCGCGCGGGTGCTGAACCTCGGCTTCCCGGGCGGACCGGTCATCGACCGGCTCGCCAAGGAGGGCGACCCGTCGGCGATCGCCTTCCCGCGCGGCCTGACCGGGCCGCGCGACCCCGCGTACGACTTCTCCTTCTCCGGGCTCAAGACGGCCGTGGCGCGCTGGATCGAGGCGAAGCGGAACGCGGGCGAGGACGTGCCCGTGCGCGACGTGGCGGCGTCCTTCCAGGAGGCCGTGGTGGACGTGCTGACCCGCAAGGCGATCCGCGCGTGCAAGGACGAGGGCGTCGGCCACCTGATGATCGGCGGCGGCGTCGCCGCCAACTCCCGGCTGCGGGCGCTCGCGCAGGAGCGGTGCGACGACGCCGGGATCGTGCTGCGCGTGCCGCGGCCCAAGCTGTGCACCGACAACGGCGCGATGGTCGCGGCGCTGGGCGCCGAGATGGTCAAGCGCAACCGGCCGGCCTCGGCCTGGGATCTGTCGGCGGACTCCTCGCTCCCGGTGACGGACCCGCACGTGCCGGGCGTGGTGGATGAGCACGGGGACCACGGGCACGAGCACGGTGACGGCGGCGAGGGGCACGGCCACGACCACGGTGACGGCCACGGTGACGGCCGCGGGGCGCACTCCCACGGTCACGGTCACGGCCACGACCACGATCACGTGCACGAGCTCAGCAAGGACAACCTGTACTCATGACGGCCACCGTCACGCTGATGTGGGAGGCCCGGGCGGTCGCCGGCCGGGGCAACGAGCTGCTGGAGTGGGCCCGCGCGCAGGTCCTCGCCCGCGAGCCGGTGCGCCGCGAGACCTTCCGGGCCCCGCAGGACCGGGTCCTCGTACTGACCTGGTGGGAGGCCGCCGACCTGGCCGCCGAGCTGCCGGAACTCCCCGAACCGGCCGCCGACCTGATCACCCGCCCGGTCCACCGCTGGCGCTTCGAGTCGGTGGAGGCCGAGGTCTCGGAGCCGCGCTAGCCGGCGGCGGCGGGCGTCCCGGCCGTGGCCGGGGCCCCGATCAGCATCGTCGGGGCGCCCGCCACCCGGGTCAGGAACACCGTCGCGGCGCTGCGCCCCTGCGGCTTGACCTTCTTGCGCAGCTCCTCCGGTTCGATCGCCGAGCCCCGCTTCTTGACGGTCAGCACGCCGACCTCGCGCTCCCGCAGCAGGGCCTTGAGCTTCTTGAGGCTGAAGGGCAGCACGTCCGTGATCTCGTACGCCGTCGCGTACGGCGTGGCCCGCAGCTCGTCGGCGGTCACGTAGGCGATGGTCGGGTCGATCAGCCGGCCGCCGAGCTCCGCCGCCACCTCGGCGACCAGGTGCGCGCGGATGACCGCGCCGTCGGGCTCGTAGAGGTAGCGGCCCACCGGCCCGGCCTCGGGGTCGGGCAGCGGGTCGGCCGTCGCCAGGCTGCGCGGGCCAGGCAGCAGGGTCGCGCGGACGGTGCCGGGCGCGGTGCCGAACCAGAGCACCGCCTCCTTCACGTCCCCGCCGTCCGAGATCCACTCGGCCTCGGCCTCGTCCGGGACCGCCTCGTGCGGGATGCCCGGGGCGATCTTGATGGCCGCGTAGCGGGCCGTACGGGCGGTGCGGACCGCCCAGGACAGCGGGGGCGAGTAGGCCTCGGGGTCGAAGACGCGGCCGCGCCCGCCGCGGCGCGCCGGGTCCAGGAACACCGCGTCGTACCCGCTCGTGTCCACCTCCGTCACATCGGCCTCACGGACCTCGATCAGGTCGGCGAGCCCCAGCGCCTCGGCGTTCGCCCGGGCCACGGCCGCGGTCAGCGGATCGCGGTCGACGGCGAGGACGCGGATGCCGGCACGGGCGAGCGCGATCGCGTCACCGCCGATGCCGCAGCACAGGTCGGCCAGGCTGCGTACGCCGAGTGCGACCAGCCGCCCGGCGCGGTACTCCGCCACGCTCGCCCGGGTGGCCATCTCGGCGCCGCCGGGCGTGAAGTACATCCGGTACGCGTCCTCCGCGCCGAACTTCGCCACCGCCCGCTGGCGCAACCGGGCCTGGCCGAGCGCGGCGGAGACCAGCTCGGCGGGGTGCTCGCGGCGCAGCCGGGTGGCCACGGCCAGCTCCTGGGCGGGGTCGTAGTCGCGCAGGGAGTCGAGGAGGGCGCGGCCCTCGGGGGTGAGCAGGGCGGCGAAGTCGTGGTGGTTCACGGCTTCATTGTCGGGCCTTGGGGGTGGGCGGGAGCCGCGGTGGTCGGGCTCGGGCGTGATGGCGGGCTGGGGTGTGGGTCTGGGGTGTGGGCCTGGGGTGTGGGCCAGTCGATGGAACGTTCGGCTCCGGTCGCGGTGTCGGCCCGGGAGCGGCCGGGCCGGGTGCCACGATGCGCAACTATGCAGCTAGTAGGAAAAGCGGAACATAACGCGCGAAGGGGGCGCCGGCTCGGGCTGGCAGCCCTGGCCGCGCTCCTGGTCGCCGGCCTCGGCACCGCCTGCTCCTCCGAGGAGGCCGCCAAGCCCCAGAAGCCGGCCAAGGCGGGCGGCGCCGCGGGCGCCGCCGTCGTCAACCCCGCCGCCCAGCGCAAGGCGGCCCAGCAGGCGCTCGTCGCCGCCACGAAGAAGTGGGGCCTGGCCAAGGTGCCGCTCGCCGCACCGCCCGCCCCCAAGGAGAAGGAGGAGATCACCACACGCGACGGCTTCGAGGTCGAGGACCACGAAGGCCTGCCGCCCGTCTTCACCACCGTCCCGACCGAGGACAAGGTCGTCTTCCTCACGATCGACGACGGGGCGGAGAAGGACCCGCAGTTCGTGCGGATGATGCAGGAGCTGAAGATCCCGTACACGGCCTTCCTCAGCGACTACCTCGTGCGCGACAACTACAAGTACTTCAAGGACATGCAGGCCACCGGTGTCCGGATCAACAATCACACCCTCAACCACCGGTACATGCCCGGCCTGTCGTACGAGAAGCAGCGCCAGGAGATCTGCGGCCAGCAGGACACCATCCAGCGGCAGTTCGGCAAACGGCCCACGCTCTTCCGGCCGCCGTACGGCAACTACAACGAGGACACGCTGAAGGCCGCGAAGTCCTGCGGGATCAAGCACGTACCGATCTGGAACGCGGAGGCCTACCCGGACAGAATGGAATACCGGGAGTGGGACCGCGATCTGCACCCCGGTGACATCATCCTCACGCACTTCCGGGGGCGGGAGGACTGGAAGGGCACCATGCCTGACATGATCCGTCAGGTGATGAAGACCGTCACGGACAAGGGATACGCCGTGGCCCGCTTGGAGGACTACCTGTGAGGAACGCGCGCCGGTTGGTGGCCGGAACGCTGGCGGCCGGCGCGCTGGCGCTCAGCCTGACGGGGTGCGGGGAGAGCGTGGACCCGATCGAACGCCTGGGCCGCAAGACCACCCAGGAGGTCAACGGCGACACCTCCCCGTCCCCGACTTCTTCCTCTTCCAATTCCCCTTCCTCCCCGTCGGACACGGCGTACAGGAAGTGGGGCCTGACCCGCCCCCTGGAGTTCGCCCAGAAGCCGGCCGCCAAGCCGCAGCTTCCGCAGGCCGTGCAGGGCAAGGCTCCGGTGGTGGACCGAATACCCGTGCCGGCGGGCGAGAAGGTCGTCTTCCTGACGTTCGACGACGGCGCCGAGAAGGACCCCGAGTTCCTGAAGATGGCGGCCGATCTGAAGCTGCCGATCAGCATGTTCCTGACGGACAGCTCCGCCTCGACGGACTACGAGCACTTCAGGAAGCTGCGCGATACGGGAGCGGGCAGCGCCATACAGAACCACACGCTGACGCACCCGAATCTGCGGACGCTTCCGTACGCGTCGCAGAAGAAGGAGATATGCGGCCAGCAGGACCGCCTCCAGCAGAACTTCGGCGAACGCCCCCGCCTCTTCCGCCCGCCGTACGGCAACTACAACGACGACACCCTCCGCGCGGCCGCGGAGTGCGGCATCTCGTCGGTGGTCCTGTGGCGGGCCTCGATGCAGATCAACAATTTCCAGTACGCCGAGGGCGACACCCTCAAGCCGGGCGACATCGTCCTGGCCCACTTCCGCGGCCCGTCGGAACTCAAGGGCACGACGGAAACCCAGATGACGACGCGCATGCTCCAGCGGATCCAGGAGCAGGGCTTCAAGATCGGGCGGCTGGAGGACTACTTGTAGGGGGCTTCGGGGCTTGGCTTCGGGGGGTGGGGGCTGACCTGAGGGGGTGTGTCCGCTGGGGGTGGGGCTTCGACCGTAGGGGCTGACCCGAGGGGGTTCGTTTCCTGTGGGACCTGGTCGGTGGGTGCGTGGTGTCTGCCCGCCTGTCCATTGTCCGTGCGGGTCGGCGGCCGGCGTCAAGAGCGCCCTTCGGGCGTCGCTTGCGCGATGTCGCTGCGCTCCACCCTTGACACCGACCACCGCCCCACCCAGCCAACAGACCGGCGAGCAGGCACCGGGGAGGGATGGCAGGGGGGAGCCACAGCCATCCGAGCCCCTGCGATGACGCCCGGACCGAAGCCCCGCTGTGCGGAAACGCGCCCTTCGGGCGGGACGCCTCCGTTGCGCACGGGCCCCGACCGGCAGCCCAAGGGCGGTCTGGGCGCATCCGATCGCTACGCGCTCCGGCCGTCTCGGCGTCCCCACCCCGCCTGTGGCCGTACATAGGCCGCCATCGATCGCTACGCGCTGCGGCGGGCGGGCGACTGCGGGCGGAGCGGGCGACTGTGGACGGAGCGGGCGACTGTGGACGGGGCGGGCGACTGCGGGCAGTTCGGTGCGAACTGCCCCTGGGCGGGGACATCGACTCCTTCCCTCCCCCTCCCGTCGAGCCTTCCTCTGTCCGTCCGATGGCTCCTTCGGGGACCCTTCTCCCCCCGCCGGGGGTCTTTCTCCCCCGTCGGGGGGCCTTCTCGCCGATCAGGGGTGTGGGGGAGGGGAGTGGGGGTGTGGGGTGCGGGATCTGCGTCCTGGATTGCAGTCATCCCCTCCTGTGCAGGCAAAGAGGCCGCAAGATGCCCCAATTACCCCAGTTTGGAAGGCGGGTGGAGGGGTGAGTGGGGGCCTGTCGGCAATAGAGTGCCGGACGGTCGGTCCTCTGGGGACAGGACTGCCTCCGGACTCCATCCGGACGCTGTCCGCCTCCTCGGCGCCTTGCGTGCCACCCTTCGTTCGCCGTCGGCCGCCCGGCGGTCCGGCGACTGCGGCCTGCTGGGGGTAGTCGTGCTGTTCAGGCCGGAGTCGGGAAGTCCGTGCGCTGCCAGCAGCGGTCGGGGCTGTGGGTTACCACCCAGGCGTAGCCGCAAGGGTGGCAGCGGGCCATCGTGCTGCCGCAGTAGCCGGGGCCCAGCGGTGCCGCCTGGCGGCAGGCTGCGCACAGTACGGCGGCGGTGGCGCACTTCCTGTCCGGATGGGCGGCACTGCGTACGACGTCCATCGAGAGCTGTGCGAGATCGAAGGCCTGCTCCCACATCCGACCCAACTCGGCCATCGGTGCCCCTTTGTTGAACGTCCGTCCGGAATCGAGCAGCGATCATCCAGATCGCTCCGCGTGCCAGGGGGTGGAGCTTCCCTAGGGAGATGACAGCAGAATCTCCCTAGGGAGGTCAAGGGTTGGTGGTGCTGCTGGCGCTCCGGTGTCGTTCACGGCAGGGGTGAATGCAGAACAGAGGGCCCACCGAAGGGGGCCCTCTGTTCTGGCTGTTCTGGGAGGGTCAGTCAGCTTTTGAAGTCGTACTGCATCACGTACGAACCGGCATCCATCAGCATGTGGTTGATCTCGACAGGCCGGCCCTCTGCGGTCATCGCGGTCCGGTAGATCTCGATGACCGGCGTGGCCGGCAGCAGGGCGAGTGCTTCTGCCTCTTCCGGGCTGGGCATTCGGGCCCGCAGTTCCTCCGTGAACGCGACGGGGGGCGCGCCCAGATCTGCGAGCCGCGCGTACACGCCGCCCGGACCTGGGTCCGGCTGCGCGATGGGGGTGCCACGGACGAGGTCGGCGGCGAAGTACGAAGTCGCCTGCTGTACGGGCGAGCCGTCGACCACGTACCGACGGCTGCGGACCAGGGTCGCTTGTCCGTCTTCGAGGTCGAGCGCCCGCGCCACCCACCGGGGCGCTGCCATCTCATGCACCTCGATGGCGGTGACCTCCATCGGGCGGTCGCTCACATCAGCAGACCAGACGGAGCGGCCGGAGGACCACTGCGCCCGGGACAGCCGCTGCGTCGCCACACGACGAATCGGCTTGAAATCGCGGACGTAGGTGCCGGAACCGGGCCGCGAGTAGGCCACCCCTTCGGTCACCAGGAGCTTCAACGCACTCGCTGCGGTCATCTTGGCCACGCCGTACTGCTTGACCAGAGCGGGCTCTCCGGGGAGCCGAGCGCCGGGCCCGAATTCACCGGAGTCGATCCGCGCCCGCAAGTCGTCGGCGATCTGTCGCGCCGTCTGGGGCATGATCGACCTCCGTTTCTCCCTAGGGTGGCACCACGTTAGCCAACACCCAACACCTTCGCTAAGCGAAGGTCCGCAGGCCACACCGGGCCTGCGGTCGCGCACTCGCGGAAGCGCGTAGCGATCGATGGCGGCCTATGTTCGGCCACGGGCGGGTGGGGGACGCTGAGACGGCCGGAGCGTGTAGCGATCTCACGCGCCCAACCCGCGCCTCAGCCTGCCGCTCGGGGCCCGGAGGAAACGGGGCTCCCCGCCCGAAGGGCGCGTTTCCGCGCAGCAGGGCTTCGGTCCGGGCGTCATGTCGAGGCTCGGATGGCTGTGGCTTCCCCCCTGCCATCCCTTCCTCGGTGCCTGCTCGTCAGTCTGTGTCTGGGTGGGGCGGTGGTCGGTGTCAAGGGTGGAGCGCAGCGACATCGCGCAAGCGACGCCCGAAGGGCGCTCTTGACGCCGGCCGCCGACCCGCACGGACGATGGACTGGCGGGCAGACACCGACACCCCTCCGACCAGGCCCGACAGGAAACACACCCCCTCGGGTCGGCCTCCACCCCCGAAGCCCCGCGCTCAGCGGACATGCCCCCTCGGACCAGCCCAGGGAATCCACCCCGCCCCAGCGGACAAACCCCCCGCGTCACCCCCCACCCTCCGAAGCCGAGCCCCCCGCCCCCGCTTCGAATCGCTGTGCCGCGTCCGCCTCGCGTTGGCGTTCTGCGCTGTCGCTCATGCGGAGGAGGAGGGCGATCATGATCCAGTTGGCCAGGAGGGACGAGCCTCCCTTGGCCAGGAAGGGCAGGGCCTTGCCCGTCAGGGGGATCAGGCCCGTCACGCCGCCCGCGACGACGAAGACCTGGAGGGCCAGGGCCGCCGAGAGGCCGACGGCGAGGAGTTTGCCGAAGGGGTCGCGGGCGCCCAGGGCCATGCGCAGGCCGCGCTGGACCAGGAGGGCGTAGACGAGGAGGACCGCCATGACCCCGGCCAGGCCGAGTTCCTCGCCGACCGTGGTCAGGATGAAGTCGGAGCGCCCCGCGAACTTGATCAGCTCCGGGTGCCCCAGCCCCAGCCCCGTTCCGGACACGCCGCCCGTGCCGAAGCTGAACAGGGCCTGCGCCGACTGCTCGGAGCTCAGGCCCTTGGGGCGGACCTCCTCGGGCCAGTAGATGGCCAGGGGGTTCAGCCAGGCCTGGACGCGGTTCTTCACGTGCGGCTCCGTCGAGCCCACGACGAAGGCGCCCGCGGCCGCCATCAGCACACCGCACGCGATCCAGCTCGTCCGCTCGGTGGCGACGTAGAGCATCACCACGAAGACCCCGAAGAAGATCAGCGAGGTGCCGAGGTCGCGCTCGAAGACCAGCACCAGCAGCGAGACGATCCACACGGTGATGATCGGGCCCAGCTGGCGCATCGGCGGCAGCCGCACGCCCAGGAACCTGCGGCCGGCCAGCGCGAGCGTGTCCCGGTGGACGACCAGGTAGCCGGCGAAGAACACCGCGATCATGATCTTCACGAACTCGCCGGGCTGGAGCGACTGTCCGAAGATGATGATCCAGCGCTTGGCCCCGTACTGGTCCGCCCCGAAGAACGCGGGCGCGATCAGCAGCACCAGCGCGACCGCCATCGTCAGGTAGATGTATCGCTGGAGGTACCGGTGGTCGCGTACGACCGCGATCACCGCGAGGCACGCGCCGACCCCGATCACCGTCCACATCAGCTGCCCCGGCGCGTTCGCCTCCGACCCGTAGCGCTCGATGTACCCCTGGTCGAGCCGGTGCAGCAGCACCAGCCCGAGCCCGGTCAGCAGCATCGCCAGGGGCAGGATCAGGGGGTCGGCGTACGCGGCGAAGCGCCGTACGCCGAGGTGGGCCACCAGCGACAGCAGCGTCATGCTGATGACGAAACCGGTGAGGTCGGCGGGCAGCGTGCCGTTCATGGCGAGACCGGCGCTCGCGTGCCCGAACACGGTGATGCAGAGGACGAGGAGCAGCAGCAGCGCCTCGGTACGGCGCCGCGCGCCCGCGGCCGTCAGGGGCCTCAGCCCACGCACGGGATGCCGCTGCCGCCGCCTCGTGCGGTGGGGGCCGGGGCGGATATCCGCCCGATCTGGTCGGCAATGAGGCGCTTTAGGGGCTTTGGGCGCTTTATCTTCATGTCGTCTATGACGGAGTTGCCTGCTTCGTGGTTCCTTCGGGACCGATACGGCGGGCCGCCCTGCCTCACCCGCCCGCCTCACCCGCCCGCCTCACCCGCCCCGGCACTCGTGGTTGTCGCCGCCGCTGAAGCACTGCCCGTACGTCCCCCGGTACGTCGACGTCGGCTTCGGGTCCGGGTTGTCGCGCTGGTGCTCGTCGGCCGCGCCGACGAGCGCGGCCACCAGCAGTACCAGGCAGGCCAGGACCTGCGAGGCGCCGAGGAAGGGTGCCTGGCTCCGGAAGAAGAGCCACGTCAGGAGTGCGGTGAACGCGGCCGCCACCAGCAGGCCGATGATCAGTCGGCCCTCGGCGGGCTCGTTGCTGCTGCCGCCGTTGCCGCCGTTGCCGCCTCTGCTGCCGTCGAGGCCGCGCGCGGACAGCGCCGTGGCGGCCAGGAAGATCAGGACCACCGCCCCCTCCGCGGCGACCAGCAGGACGCCCAGCAGGAGGTCGACGGCCCAGTGCAGGCCCTTGCTTGTCGCCGGTGTCGCCGGTGTCGCCGATGTCGCCCGTGTCGTCCGTGCTGCAGGTGTGGTCATGCGGGCAGTGTCGGGGCCGTCCGCTCCGGCCGCCTGAGTACGCGTACTCAGGTTCAGGCGCCACACCCACCGCCGCCCCCACAATCGAACGCGCGTGCGCAAAACCCCCCGCCCGCCTGACGCCGACTGGGAAACGACCGGAGCCGTTTGGCACTCCGCTTGACCGAGTGCTAATCGCCGGAATAGTCTCGGGCCTGGCACTCGCCCCTGGTGAGTGCCAACACAGCGACGGGCAGGTCCGGCACCCGCGACGACGGATCGACCTGGTCGCCACCTCAGACAGTTAACCCCGTGAGATCTCCGAAGGGGGAGGTCGGATCGTGACGACCGCCAGCTCCAAGGTTGCCATCAAGCCGCTCGAGGACCGCATCGTGGTCCAGCCGCTCGACGCCGAGCAGACCACGGCCTCTGGCCTGGTCATCCCGGACACCGCGAAGGAGAAGCCCCAGGAGGGCGTCGTCCTGGCCGTTGGTCCGGGTCGCTTCGAGGAGGGCAACCGCCTTCCGCTCGACGTCAACGTCGGCGATGTCGTGCTCTACAGCAAGTACGGCGGCACCGAGGTGAAGTACAACGGCGAGGAGTACCTCGTCCTCTCGGCCCGCGACGTCCTCGCGATCGTCGAGAAGTAATTCACCCAGCATTTCTGTGTGCTGTGAGCTGCGCCCCTGGTCACCCCGCTGATTGCCGGGCGGCGAGGGGCGCGGTTCGTTCCACCTAGATTTTTTCGAGAGGGCTGAACCGCTCCCATGGCGAAGATCCTGAAGTTCGACGAGGACGCCCGTCGCGCCCTCGAGCGCGGCGTCAACAAGCTTGCCGACACGGTCAAGGTGACGATCGGCCCCAAGGGCCGCAACGTCGTCATCGACAAGAAGTTCGGTGCCCCGACCATCACCAACGACGGTGTCACGATCGCCCGCGAGGTCGAGATCGACGACCCGTACGAGAACCTGGGCGCCCAGCTCGTGAAGGAGGTGGCGACCAAGACCAACGACATCGCGGGTGACGGCACCACCACCGCCACGGTCCTGGCCCAGGCGCTGGTCCGCGAGGGCCTGCGCAACGTCGCCGCCGGTGCCTCCCCGGCCGCCCTGAAGAAGGGCATCGACGCCGCGGTCAAGGCGGTCTCCGAGGACCTCCTCGCCACCGCCCGTCCGATCGAGGACAAGACCGACATCGCCGCCGTGGCCGCGCTCTCCGCGCAGGACCAGCAGGTCGGCGAGCTCATCGCCGAGGCGATGGACAAGGTCGGCAAGGACGGTGTCATCACCGTCGAGGAGTCGAACACCTTCGGTCTCGAGCTCGAGTTCACCGAGGGCATGGCCTTCGACAAGGGCTACCTGTCGCCGTACTTCGTGACGGACCAGGAGCGCATGGAGGCCGTCCTGGAGGACCCGTACATCCTCATCAACCAGGGCAAGATCTCCTCGATCCAGGACCTGCTGCCGCTGCTGGAGAAGGTCATCCAGGCGGGTGGCTCCAAGCCGCTGCTGATCATCGCCGAGGACGTCGAGGGCGAGGCCCTGTCGACCCTGGTCGTGAACAAGATCCGCGGCACCTTCAACGCGGTGGCCGTCAAGGCCCCCGGCTTCGGCGACCGCCGCAAGGCGATGCTCCAGGACATGGCCACCCTCACCGGTGCCACCGTCATCGCCGAGGAGGTCGGCCTCAAGCTCGACCAGGCCGGTCTGGACGTGCTGGGCACCGCCCGCCGCGTGACCGTCACCAAGGACGACACCACGATCGTGGACGGCGCCGGCTCCTCCGAGGACGTCCTCGGCCGCGTCAACCAGATCAAGGCCGAGATCGAGGCCACGGACTCCGACTGGGACCGCGAGAAGCTCCAGGAGCGCCTCGCGAAGCTGGCCGGCGGCGTGTGCGTGATCAAGGTCGGCGCCGCCACCGAGGTGGAGCTGAAGGAGAAGAAGCACCGTCTGGAGGACGCCATCTCCGCGACCCGCGCCGCGGTCGAGGAGGGCATCGTCTCCGGTGGTGGCTCCGCCCTGGTGCACGCCGCCAAGGTCCTCGCCGACAACCTCGGCAAGGACGGCGACGAGGCCACCGGTGTCGCGGTCGTCCGCCGCGCCGTCGTCGAGCCGCTGCGCTGGATCGCGGAGAACGCCGGCCTGGAGGGCTACGTCATCACCTCCAAGGTCGCCGAGCTGGACAAGGGCCAGGGCTTCAACGCCGCCACCGGCGAGTACGGCGACCTGGTCAAGGCCGGCGTCATCGACCCGGTCAAGGTCACCCGCTCCGCCCTGGAGAACGCCGCCTCCATCGCCTCCCTGCTGCTCACGACCGAGACCCTGGTCGTCGAGAAGCCGGCCGAGGAGGAGGCTGACAGCCACGGTCACGGCCACGGTCACGGCCACAGCCACTGACCGGCCCGCCGACCAGCCTGCCGATCGGCCCGCTGGCCGGCCCGTGACCGCCTCACGGCAGCACGGCCCCACGGCGCACGGAAGGCCCCGTTCCGCACCTGCGGAACGGGGCCTTCCCCGTGCTCTGCGCCGTCGTCGCCGTGCTCCTCGTGTCCCTGCGGACTCAGGAGCCGGGGGCGCCCATCTCCCGCATGAGCCGTCCGATGTCGTAGTGCCACCAGGTCTCGGCGATCAGCCCGTCCAGGATCCGGCAGGTGGTGGTGCCCTGGATGTCGTACTTCTTCCCGGTCGCCGCCATGCCCATGAAGTCGCCCTTGTGGGTGCCGTGCCAGGTCCACACCGTGGTGACGAGGTCGCCCTCGGCCAGCTGGCAGGCGATCTCGAACTCCATGTCGAAGCCGCCGCGCCACATCTTTATGTCCTTGCGGAGCGGGTCGAGCCCGATGACGGTGGTGGCCTCGTGGCTGACGTCGTGGTCGATGTGATTGGTCGCCACGCACTCCTCGAGGGCGTCCAGGTTGCCGTTCACTATGCATACGTCGAACAGCCGGTTCACCAGGTGCTTGTTGAGCTGTTCGTCCCGGACCACGTCCAGGTTGGTGAACGTCGGCATCTCGTCGCAGAGGGCCACCATCTCCTTGAACATCCGGTCCGTCTCCGGAAGCTGAGAGTTCTTCATGGCCTCTTCGTACGACGGGAACTCGACGACGTCGAGGTAGTGGTCCGCCCTCTCGCGGTCCTTGCCGATCATGCTGTGGGTGACGGTCCGCTTGCCCTGGCTCTGCGCGACGTAGCGGTCCATGAGGTCGGACAGGTCGTCGTACCGACTGGTCTTGTAATCGATTATCTGTACGAATGTCATGACGTCTCCCCGGCTGGATGGGACACGTCCAGTCTAGGAAGAATTCACCCTTTCGGCCGATTCTGCGGCGGCCCGGCGGGGTGGCCCGGCGCCGGCTCGCCGACGGGCCCTCACCGGGGCCCGTACTTGCGCCCCGTACGCGACGAGATCCCGCCCAGCATCCCGCGCGGCACCAGCTTCGTGACGCCCATCAGCGCCTTGTACCGCGGGTCCGGGATCGACAGCGTCCTGCCGCGCGCCAGGTCCGACAGGGCCTCGGCGACCAGCTTGTCGGCATCCAGCCACATCCAGTTGGGGATGTTGTCCGTGCCCATCCCGGCCCGCTCGTGGAACTCGGTCCGCACGAAGCCCGGGCACAGTGCCATCAGCCGCACCCCCGAGTCCGCCAGGTCCCGGGCCGCGCCCTGGGTGAACTGCACGACCCACGCCTTGCTCGCCCCGTACGTGCCGCGCGGCAGGAAGGCGGCCACCGAGGCGACGTTGACCACCCCGCCCCGCCCGCGTGTGCGCATGGACCGCGTCGCCGCCGTGGTCAGCCGGAGCACGGCCTCCACGTGCACCTTGAGCATGGTCAGCTCGTCGGCCAGGGAGACTTCCAGGTAGCGGCCCTTGTTGCCGAAGCCCGCGTTGTTGACCAGCAGGTCCACCGGGTGGGTGCGGTCGTCCAGCCGCTCCTCGACGGCCGCGATGCCGTCCTCGGTGGAGAGGTCCGCGGTCAGCACCTCCGCCTCGATGCCGTGCCGGTCGTGCAGTTCGGTGGCCTGCTCGCTCAGCCGCGCGGTGTTGCGGGCCACCAGCACCAGGTTGTGTCCCTGGGCGGCGAGCCGCCGGGCGAAGGCGGCACCGATGCCCGCCGTGGATCCGGTGATCAGCGCAGTCGTCATACGCGCAACCTAGCCGCCCGAGGTGTCAGTTCGGTGCGTGCCCGGCCGCGTCCGCGGTCGGCCGGCCGTGCTTGGCCAGCCATGCGTGCACGGCCTCGTGCGCCGCCGGCTCCATCGCGTCGCCCGCCGCCAGGGTGCGCTCCATCAGCGGTCGCTCCGTGGTGAAGGCGCGGAACCACAGCTCCACCGTCACGTCGTGGTCCGGGCGGTGGACGATCTCGATCGGGTCGCCGGGGGAGACGTACCCCTCCTGGATCACCCGCAGGTAGGCACCCGGCCGCCGGGCCTGGGTGAACCGCTTCACCCAGCCCGACTCGTCCAGATGGCCCTGGAAGGTGCGGCACGGGATGCGGGCGGAGGCCACCTCCAGTACGACGTCCGCGCCGATCCGCCAGCGCTCGCCGAGCAGGGCGCCGTTGACGTCGAGGCCCGAGGTGGTGAGGTTCTCGCCGAAGATGCCGCCCGGCAGCTCCCGGCCCAGCTCCCGCTCCCAGTGGGCCAGGTCCTCGCGGGCGTAGGCGTAGACGGCCTGGTGGTCGCCGCCGTGGTGGCGCCGGTCGCAGACGGCGTCGCCCTCGATCCCGCTCGCGCCGGTGCCCTTGGGGCCGGGGGCGAAGACCCGGACCGGGCCGGGCACGGGCCGCTTCGCGATGCCCGTGAGCCCCCCTTCGGCGTCGGTGTGGTCCACGGCGGTGGCGCGGCCGGCGTTGACGGAGACGAGGCGCGCGGCGGAGGGGGTGAGGGGGTCCATGCGGAGCACGCTACCCGAATGCCCCCAAAGCGTCTCGCCAATATTGGCGCAGCCGTCAAAGCCGGCCTTATGCTCACAGGGTGATCGAAGCACGTCATCTCCGGGTCCTGCGCGCCGTGGCCGCCACCGGTTCCTTCTCCGCCGCCGCGCGCGAGCTCGGCTGCACCCAGCCGGCCGTGTCCCAGCAGATGAAGGCGCTGGAGCAGTCGGCCGGTACGCCGCTGCTCATCCGCACCGGCCGGGAGATGCGGCTGACCCAGGCGGGCGAGGCGCTGGTCCGCCACGCCGCCGGCATCCTGGCGGGCCTGACCGCGGCCGAGGAGGAGGTCGCGGCCATCGCCGGCCTGCGGGCCGGGCGGGTCCGGCTGGTGTCCTTCCCCAGCGGCAGCTCCACCCTGGTGCCGACCGCGCTGGCGGCGATGCGCGCCGCGCACCCGGGCACGCGCGTGTCGCTGGTCGAGGCGGAGCCGCCGCGTTCGGTGGAGATGCTGCGCGAGGGCGACTGCGACGTGGCGCTGGCGTTCCGGTACGGGGGGCGGGCCGGGGACCGGGCGTCCGGCGCGGGTGAGGCGGGCAACGACCCGGGGGAGTGGGCCGACCTGGTGGTGCGGTCGCTGCTGACCGACCGGCTCGTGGGCCTGGTGCCCGAGGGGCACCGGCTGGCCGGTGCGGCGCAGGTGGGCATGGCGGAGCTGGCCGAGGAGCCCTGGATCGCGGGCTGCCCGCGCTGCCGCCGCCATCTGGTCGAGGTGTGCGAGGGGGTCGGCTTCACCCCGCGCATCGACTTCGCCACCGACGACTACCCGGCCGTTGTCGGGCTGGTCGGCGCGGGCCTGGGCGTGGCGGTGCTGCCGGAGCTCGCGGTGGAGTCCGTACGGGCCAAGGGCGTGAGCACGCTGGCGGTGCGGCCGGCCGTGGAGCGCGAGGTGGTGGCGCTGACGCTGCCGGACCTGGCTCGCGTACCGGCCGTGGCCGCGACGCTCACGCAGTTGGAGCGGGCCGCCGCCCGCTGACCTCCGCACCGTACGGGGGCCGGGGCGCGGCGGCGGCCGCCCTGCTCAGGTGGAGAATCGTTCCTTCAGTCGATGGCTCGGTGCGCGGGTCACTCGTTCCTGCCCGCACTGGTCGCGGGGATGAGGCGGTGTCGGGCGCGGCCCATCAGCTCTTCGCGCTCGTCCTCGGTGAGGCCACCCCACACCCCGTAGGGCTCACGGACGGCGAGCGCGTGCGCGGCGCACTCCGCGCGCACCGGGCATCGCATGCAGACCTCTTTAGCCGAGGCCTCGCGCGCGCTCCGGGCCGCGCCCCGCTCGCCCTCCGGGTGGAAGAAGAGGGAGCTGTCGACCCCGCGGCAGGCAGCCAGCAGCTGCCAGTCCCAGAGGTCGGCGTTCGGTCCGGGGAGGCGGGAGAAATCTGCCATTGCTAGTCCTCGTTCAGCCGGTACTGAGGCGGATACGGTCCATGCTGCAGCCACATCTACGATCAGATCAGACGTAAATATGACTCTTGTGAATCTAGCCTCAGTTACCTGCCAAACGGAAGGAAAGCCGCCAAATAGGGCATAGCTCCAGATGGAGGACGCGTGGCGCGTGGTGTCGGTACGGTGACGGACTCCTCACGTAGAGTGCCGAAGGTGTCCGTCCGACCCGTAACTCTTTCGAGTGACCGTCGTTGAGAGTGCGAAGGCGGTTGAACGAAGAGGTTCCCGGACAGATGTCCGAGAGCATCGACCGCACAGGTGACGATACGTACCAGCCTGGAGGCTCAAGGTGACGCGCATCAGCAGCTGCGGAGGGCGGTCATGACATCCGTCCTCGTCTGCGACGACTCCCCGCTTGCCCGAGAGGCGCTCCGCCGGGCGGTGGCCACCGTCCCCGGCGTCGAGCGTGTGACGACGGCTGCCAACGGCGAGGAAGTCCTCCGCCGCTGGGGCGCCGACCGCTCCGACCTCATTCTCATGGACGTCCGGATGCCCGGCCTCGGCGGTGTGGAGACGGTCCGCCGGCTCCTGTCGGCCGACCCCGGCGCCCGCATCATCATGCTGACGGTCGCGGAGGACCTGGACGGGGTGGCCCTCGCGGTCGCCGCCGGCGCCCGGGGCTACCTGCACAAGGACGCCTCGCGCGCCGAACTGCGGGCCACGGTCACCCAGGCGCTCGCCGACCCGACCTGGAGGCTGGCCCCGCGCCGGCTCCGCTCGGCCGAGATGGGCGCCGCGCCCACCCTCACCGCGCGTGAGATCCAGGTGCTGGAGGGCATGAGCCACGGCCGGTCCAACGCGGAGATCGGGCGCGAGCTCTTCCTCTCCGAGGACACGGTCAAGACGCACGCACGCAGGCTCTTCAAGAAGCTCGGCGCCTCCGACCGGGCGCACGCCGTGGCGCTCGGGTTCCGCTGGGGCCTGGTCCGCTGACCGTGGTCGGCCGACCGTAGGCCGTCGACAGCGGGCCGTTGACAGCGCGCTCCCGTCCGCCGCCGGCGGGCGGGGCGGCAGGCGGGACGGGCGGTCAGGACGACGGTCGGGACGACGGAGGCAGGACGCGCGACGCGGGACGCAGGGCCTCCCGGGCCGCGCAGGACCTGCGGGCGGCGCAGGACCTGCCGGGCCACGCCGCTCCGGGCCGGGCCACTCCGGGTCCGGGGGATTGGCGGGCTGCGATTCGGGGGACGTGTCGGTTCGTGCGCGATGCCGCATCCTTGAGGTGTGCCGCATTCTTGGAGATGTGGAGTCCTCGAACGATGTGGAGTCCTCGGGACTATTCGGCCGAGCGGGAGGGGAAGGCGCAGACGATGACTTCAGGCGCGCCCGCTCATAACGCTTCGATGCACAACACGGCCCGCGGTGCCACGAATCCTCCGGCGCCGAGGCACCATGGAATGATGCGCGACGACGAGGCCCTGGGGTCCCCTGCGGCCACAGGCCCCACCGGCGCCGCCACCGGCGGTTCCGCCGGGGCGGTCGGCGCGCTCGTACGGCGGGCGGTGGAAGGCGACGAGCAGGCCACCCACGACCTGCTCGCGCACGTGCACCCCCTCGCCCTGCGGTACTGCCGCACCCGGCTCTCCCGGCTGCCCGGGGACGCGCGCCACTTCGTCGAGGACCTGGCGCAGGAGGTCTGCGTCGCCGTCCTGATGGCGCTGCCCCGGTACCGCGACACCGGTCGGCCCTTCGAGGCCTTCGTCTTCGCCATCGCCGCGCACAAGGTCGCCGACCTGCAGCGGGCGGCGATGCGCCACCCGGGCAGTACGGCCGTACCGTCCGACGAGATGCCCGAGCGCCCCGACGACTCGCTGGGTCCGGAGGAGCGGGCGCTGCTCAGCAGCGACGCCGAGTGGGCCAAGAAGCTGCTGGCCAACCTCCCGGAGAACCAGCGCGAGCTGCTCGTGCTGCGGGTGGCCGTGGGGCTGACCGCCGAGGAGACGGGGCAGATGCTGGGGATGTCACCGGGTGCCGTGCGGGTCGCGCAGCACCGGGCGCTGAGCCGGCTGCGTGCCCTCGCCGAGCAATAGGCACTGGCGGAATGCTGTGATCGCCTTGTGATCGCCTTGCGCGCGATCAAACTCGTAGGAACAGACGAAAATTCCGGTCGATCTTGATCGTGGAATGAGACGCCTCGGTATCCCGTTAGCATGGACATCCGCGCTGAGCAAGACCATCTGGGAAGGTGTCATGACTGTCAACGGTGACGGAGTGCCCGGCAAATTCGCCTCGCTCGGGCTGACCTACGACGACGTCCTGCTGCTGCCGGGCGCGTCGGACATGGCGCCGGACGAGATCGACACCTCCTCGCTCATCTCGAAGAACGTCCGCGTGAACGTCCCGCTGCTGTCGGCCGCCATGGACAAGGTCACCGAGGCGCGGATGGCCATCGCGATGGCCCGCCAGGGCGGCGTCGGCGTGCTCCACCGCAACCTCTCCATCGCCGACCAGGCCAACCAGGTCGACCTGGTCAAGCGCTCCGAGTCGGGCATGGTCTCCGACCCGATCACCGTGCACCCCGACGCCACGCTCCGCGAGGCCGACGAGCTGTGCGCGAAGTTCCGCATCTCCGGTGTCCCGGTCACCGACCCCGCCGGCAAGCTGCTCGGCATCGTCACCAACCGGGACATGGCCTTCGAGTTGGACCGCAGCCGCCAGGTGCGCGAGGTCATGACCCCGATGCCGCTGGTCACCGGCCACGTCGGCATCTCGGGCGTGGACGCCATGGAGCTGCTGCGCCGCCACAAGATCGAGAAGCTTCCGCTGGTCGACGACGCGGGCATCCTCAAGGGCCTCATCACGGTCAAGGACTTCGTCAAGGCCGAGCAGTACCCGAACGCCGCCAAGGACAAGGACGGCCGGCTCCTGGTCGGCGCCGCCGTCGGCGTCGCCGGTGACGCGTACGAGCGCGCCCAGGCCCTCATCGAGGCCGGCGCCGACTTCATCGTCGTCGACACCGCGCACGGCCACTCCCGGCTGGTCGGCGACATGGTCGCCAAGATCAAGTCGAACTCCTCCGTCGACGTCATCGGCGGCAACGTCGCCACCCGCGACGGCGCCCAGGCCCTCGTCGACGCCGGCTGCGACGGCATCAAGGTCGGCGTCGGCCCCGGCTCCATCTGCACCACCCGCGTGGTCGCCGGCATCGGCGTCCCGCAGGTCACCGCCATCTACGAGGCCTCCCTGGCGGCCAAGGCCGCAGGCGTCCCCGTCATCGGCGACGGCGGCCTGCAGTACTCCGGCGACATCGCCAAGGCGCTCGTCGCCGGCGCGGACACGGTGATGCTCGGCTCGCTGCTCGCGGGCTGCGAGGAGTCCCCGGGCGAGCTGCTCTTCATCAACGGCAAGCAGTTCAAGTCGTACCGCGGCATGGGCTCGCTCGGCGCGATGCAGTCCCGCGGCGACCGCAAGTCCTTCTCCAAGGACCGCTACTTCCAGGAGGGCGTGGGCGGCGACGACAAGCTGATCCCCGAGGGCATCGAGGGCCAGGTGCCCTACCGCGGCCCGCTCTCCGCGGTGGTCCACCAGCTGGTCGGCGGCCTGCGCCAGTCGATGTTCTACGTCGGCGGCCGCACGGTCCCCGAGCTCCAGGAGCGCGGCCGCTTCGTCCGGATCACGTCGGCGGGCCTGAAGGAGAGCCACCCGCACGACATCCAGATGACCGTCGAGGCGCCGAACTACACGACGCGCGGCTGACACGGCTGACGCTACGATTGGCCCGTCCGGCTCAGGGGGTTCCGATGCTTTATGCCGTGAAGTTCAGCGAGGAGGCGGCCCGTATCCGTGACGGGCTGCCACCGGAGCGCAGGTCGCTGCTGGAGCGGGGCCTCGCCGTCCTCTCCCAGGACCCGCGGCCGAAGATCTCCGTGCCGATCTCGGGCGACGAGTCGACCCGGTCGCTGGCGCTGACGCCGAACATCGGCATCGAGTACCTCGTCAGCGACGGTCTGCTCCTGGTGCTGGTCGTACATGTCGTCGACTTCACCCAGGTCCTTGTGGAGGAGTGACCGAACTCCCCCAGCTACCGCTGGGAGGTGCCCCCATGACTCTGCCCGTCGGGGATACTGGACGGGCAGAGTCAAGAGGGAAAGGCCACCACACGTGACTGAGATCGAGATCGGGCGCGGCAAGCGCGGCCGCAGGGCGTACGCGTTCGACGACATCGCCATCGTCCCGAGCCGGCGCACCCGGGACCCGAAGGAGGTCTCGATCGCCTGGCAGATCGACGCCTACCGCTTCGAGCTCCCCTTCCTGGCCGCCCCCATGGACTCGGTGGTCTCCCCGAAGACGGCGATCCGCATCGGCGAGCTCGGCGGCCTCGGCGTGCTGAACCTCGAAGGCCTGTGGACCCGCTACGAGGACCCGCAGCCGCTGCTGGACGAGATCCGCGAGCTCCCCGAGGAGGCCGCCACCCGCCGCCTCCAGGAGATCTACGCCGCCCCGATCCAGGCCGACCTGATCGGGCAGCGCATCAAGGAGGTGCGCGACTCCGGCGTCGTCACCGCCGCCGCGCTCTCCCCGCAGCGCACCGCCCAGTTCTCCAAGGCGGTCGTGGACGCGGGCGTGGACATCTTCGTCATCCGCGGTACGACGGTCTCCGCCGAGCACGTCTCCGGCGCCGCTGAGCCGCTGAACCTCAAGCAGTTCATCTACGAGCTCGACGTCCCGGTCATCGTCGGCGGTTGCGCCACGTACACCGCGGCCCTGCACCTGATGCGGACCGGCGCGGCCGGCGTACTGGTGGGCTTCGGCGGCGGCGCCGCGCACACCACCCGCAACGTGCTGGGCATCCAGGTCCCGATGGCCACCGCCGTCGCCGACGTCGCGGCCGCCCGCCGCGACTACATGGACGAGTCCGGCGGCCGCTACGTGCACGTCATCGCCGACGGCGGCGTGGGCTGGTCCGGTGACCTGCCCAAGGCCATCGCCTGCGGCGCCGACGCCGTGATGATGGGCTCCCCGCTGGCCCGCGCCACCGACGCGCCCGGCCGCGGCAACCACTGGGGCATGGAGGCCGTCCACGAGGACGTGCCGCGCGGCAAGAAGGTGGACCTCGGCACGGTCGGCACCACCGAGGAGATCCTCACCGGCCCGTCCCACACCCCGGACGGCTCGATGAACCTCTTCGGCGCGCTGCGCCGCTCGATGGCCACCACCGGCTACAGCGAGCTCAAGGAGTTCCAGCGGGTCGAGGTCACGGTCGCGGACTCGCAGCACCGCCGCTGACGCGACGGCGCGCTGACGCTACGACGAAGGGCCGGCCCCCGATCACTCGGGGGCCGGCCCTTCGTCCGTACGCGAAGCCAGGCGGTGGCTCAGCCCTCGCCGCGCCGCCGGGCGCGCAGGGCCCGGATCCACAGGGCGGCCATGCCGGCCGTCACGGACCAGGAGACGGCCAGCAGGCTCCAGTCCGGGCCGTCCGGCGTCTCCACCGGGTCGAGCTCGATGCCGGTCCCGGCGGCGGAGAAGAGCGCCAACATGGCTGTGAGGGCGAAGCAACACCAGATCTGCACGGTGAGCGCCCAACTGCGTGGCGGACGTGCCGGGCCGGGCGGGGACTTCGCCGGGGTCCGGTCGGCGTTCGGCCGGGGGATGCGGGCCGGGTCCCGGGGCGGCATCGGGACGACGGCCGCCGGCGGGACCGCCGCGTCCACCGGGGCCAACTCCGCCGCAGTGATCCCGAACAGGGCCGGCTCGGCCTCCACCACGAACCCGTCCGGGCCGGTCAGATGGCGGGCGCCGTCCGGGAAGGAGCACATCAGTACGCAGTCTGCGTAGCGGACGGTGGACACCGACCCGTTCGGGGCGCTCAGGCTGATCGCGTCGGTGCCGACGATCAGCTTCAGGTCGGGGGCATCGACCCGCCCGTAGCGGCGTCCGTACGCGGTCTCCTCGGACTTCACCGGCGCCGCCGTCAGCCCCGCCCACTCCACGCCCCGCGCCGGGACCTGCATCAGCGCGTCGTCCCACACCTCGCGGGCCACCCGCTGCAGGTCCTCGACGGTCACCGCCTCGATCTCGGCGCGGGACTCCTCGGCCGTGAGAGCGCGGTGGCCCATCAGCAGGTCCAGCGCGCGGCCCGGCAGCATGCCCGCCTCGACGTCGGGGGTGTCGAGCACGGCGAGCGCGGAGGCTCGTACGGCCTTCAGGTCGGCGTGCTCGATCCGGCCGGCCCGCAGCTTGGCCAGTACGTCGATGAACCCGCCGACCACCGCGTCCTGCTGCTCCGGCAGGGCGTCGGCCACCGCCGTGACGGTGGCGTGGTCGGCGTCCCGTGGGCAGTAGTCGGCGGCGGCGGTGTACGACCAGCCGCCCTTCTGGCGCAGCTCGCGGAAGAGCTCCTTGCCGAGCACCGAGGCGAACAGCCGGGCCGGGGTGGACCGGGCGACGACCGCGTCGAGCAGTACCCCGCCGTTCTCGCCGATGAAGTAGGCGGGGGTCGTGGGCAGTGCGGAGGTGGCGGCGGGCGCCGGGCGGGCGCTGCCGGAGGGCAGTGTCAGGTCGAGTCCCTCGGGCACGGTGTCGCCAGTGATCCACAGCACCGCGTTCTCAGTGGTGAACCACTGCTCGGCCCAGCTGCGCACGGCGTGCGCGGTGAGCCGGGGCAGCCCGGCCTCGGCGTACCCGGTGAGCCCGTACGACTGCGCGCCGTACCGCCAAGGCGGCAACCGGTGGCCGGATCCGTGGCCGCGGCCGGCGGCCTCGGTGCGGAGGATCTCCTTCTCCGTCTCCAGCCGGTCCATGGGCAGGTCGCGCAGGGCGGCGCAGACGCCGTTGAGGTACTCGACCACGTCCGCCGGGGTGCCCTGGACGTGGAAGTGGGTGTACGCGGCGGCGGTGGCGCCGTTGTAGTGCAGGTCGCCCGTGCCGTGTCGGTACAGCGCCAGGTGCTCGACCAGATGGGTGATCCCGCTGGTCGCGAGGGTCTCGTCGGCGCGGCCGACCCGGAAGAGCAGCCCGGCGGTGACGGGCCCGGAGGCGGGGGCGAGGACGGTGCGGATACCGTCGACGGTGGTCTCGGTGATCATGTGGTTCCCCGTCAGTCCCGGGCGGCCGGAACGGCGGCCAGGGCGAGCTTGCGGTGGCGGACGAACTCGGCCTCGTGGTCGTACTGGCCGAGGTAGCCCCACGGGACCTCGGACGCGGCGTTGCCGAGTGCG
This sequence comes from Streptomyces bambusae, assembly GCF_019400985.1. Lineage (GTDB taxonomy): Bacteria > Actinomycetota > Actinomycetes > Streptomycetales > Streptomycetaceae > Streptomyces > Streptomyces bambusae_A. The sequence goes on along the minus strand of NZ_WTFF01000022.1, from coordinate 7,519 downwards.
AGCAGGGCGTGGAAATGCGGGGCGGCGTCGGCGGGACGGCCGGCCGCGGAGTGGGCGGCGGCGAACGCGCTGTGCGCGGCGACGGCCGGTGCGCCCCCGGTGCGGAAGGCGGGGTGCAGGACGGACCTGCGGGCGGCGTCGAGGAGACGCGCGTGGTTGCCCGGCTCGCGCAGGTACCCGGCCGCGGCCGTGTCGTTCTCCTTCTTGCGCAGCTCCAGATACTGCTCCATCTGCACGATGGCGACCAGGGCGCCGGCCGGGGCTCCCTCGGGCGCCTCGGCGGTGGCTTCCTGGGCGAACCCGTGTGCGGCCTCCCAGCTGCCGCTCCACTTCGGGCATAGCTGCTGGAGCAGTTGCATCTGCCCGGGGAGGTGGTGCGGGTGGTGCTCGGCGAGGCGCTGGTACCGGCGCCGGGTCTCGCTGCTGCCGAGTTCCAGGCCACGGGCGGTGATGACGCGCAGGTACCAGGCGAGGGAGTACTGCGGGTATTCGGCGCAGACCTCGATGAGCAGTTGCTCGGCGACCCGGAGATGAGCGAAGAACTGGTCGAACTGCGCCCGGGACACGTGCTGGGCGCCGGCGGCGGTGCGGATGCCCCAGCCGATCTGGATGGTGCGGTCGGCGAGCAGGGTGCGGGCCAGAGGGTCCCGCGGCCGCTGCCGGACGACCTCCCGCAGGAAGGTTTCCGCGCCCGGCGTCTCGGCGATCACCCGGCAGTCCGCAGGCCGGTCGTCCTCCTCGGCCGTGGCATCGAAGTGCGCGGTGATCGCGGCCCAGTCGCGGGCATGGACGGCGGTGCGGAGGGCACCCAGGGCGGGGACTCGGTCGGCAGGATCGAACAGGGGCGGACCGAGCGGCGGAAGTGCAGACACGCGCGGATCATATGATCAGCGCTGGCCGCGCAACAGGGGGTCGATCCGGCCCTGGGGCCGGATCGCTGCTGCTCAGCGGGCCGGCCCGGGTGGACAAGGGCCGGCCCCCGAGTGCTCGGGGCCGGCCCTTCGTGCGTGTGTGCCGGGTGCCGGGTCAGTCGGCGATCTTGCGGGCGGAGGTGAAGGCGATGGCGCCGCCGATGGCGAGGAACACGAAGTCCATCGCCTCGGCCGCCTCCTTCCAGATGTCGTTCAGGCCGCCGACGCCGACGGTGGAGATGACGTCGCCCAGGCCGGCCTTGTTGATGTCGGCCATGGCGAGCGCGATGAAGAACAGCTGGCCGGCGTAGACGGCGCCGAGCGAGAGGAGGCCGGCGACCACCGGGAGCACCGGGTTCTTGCCGCCGAGCTTGCCCGCGGCGAGACCGACGAGGAGGCCGACACCGACGGCGGCGTAGCCGACCTGGCGCTCGATGGCGTTCATCAGGTACCCGTACGCGCCCGCGGCGACCAGGGCCGCGACGACGGCGGCGGCGATGCCGAGGGCGATGTTGTTCTTGGCGGCCGGGGCCGGCGGGTAGCCGACGGGGGTCTGGGAGTCGGGTACGGGCGGCTGGAACTGCTGGCTCATGGAGTAATCCCCCCCAAGGGATCGATGCGCACACACGTTCCCTGGGGTGTATGTGCGAGATAAGTGACGCCGCACAGTAGCAGCCCCCACCGGTAATCGGGGGCGGGATTTCCTCAAGGCCGGTGGGCAGTGCCGTGCGCGCTCGGTCGCTGTACGGGTGGTTCCCGCGGGGCGGGCGCGTGACGGGGCGCGTTGCGCGGGGAGGGGGCGTGCGGTTGCTTTCGAGGCGAATCCGCGCGGGGTGAGGGGGCTGGGCCGATAGCGTCTGTTCCGGCGCTCCCAGCTGTGTGGGGCGCCCCCTTCCAAGGACATGGTTCCGGACCCCGGCCGTCGGGGCCCGGCCCGAGTTCCGACGGACCGCCTACCGGGCCACTGGGCGGTGTCGGGAAGGGGGCGCCCATGGGTCGCCACCGCAAGCCCACTCGCTGGGACCGGATCCGTCTGTGGATGGTGAAGTGCCGGAGGAGGTGGATCTTGCGGCTTTTCGGATGGTGAGCGGCCGCCCCCACACAGGTTAGGGGCGGACACTCCGTGAACCATCCAGGAACCCACTGCATTGCCACGTGCGGTGGGTTCCACCTGTTCGTACCGCAATGGTGAGCGGCCGCCCCCAAATGCAGTAGGGGCGGACACTCCGTGAACCATCTCGGAACCCACTGCAGTGCCTTCTGCGGTGGGTTCCACCTGTTCGTACCGTACCGGATGCGGCCCGCGTCGGCATGGTTCACGGAGGCGCGGGCGCGGCTGTGCGCCCCTTCTCACAACCGGTGCGCCGCGCCCGCCGGGCTGGCGCCGCGGGTGTCGAGGAGGAGCTGGGCCTTGACCGCCAGGCCCTGGAGGTCGTAGGTGCGGTGCTGCTGGAGCAGGACCGTCAGGTCGGCGGTGGCGGCGGCCTCGTAGAGGGACTCGGCGCGCGGCACCGGCTGCTCGCGCACCCGCCAGCCCGCGACGTAGGGGTCGTGGTAGCTGATCAGTGCGCCGAGGTCGAGCAGCCGGCTGGCGATCTCGCGGGCCGGGGAGCCCTGCTGGTCGGCGAGGTCGGGCTTGTAGGTCACGCCGAGGAGCAGGACGCGGGCGCCGCGGGCGGACTTGCCGTGCTCGTTGAGCAGGGTGGCGCAGCGCTGGATGACGTACTGCGGCATCCGGGTGTTGATCTCCTGTGCCAGCCCCACCATGCGCAGGGGGTGGCCGGGGGTGCGGGTGGTGTGCGGGAGGTAGGTGGGATCCAGGGGGACGGCGTGGCCGCCGACGCCGGGGCCGGGCCGGAAGGCCTGGAAGCCGTACGGCTTGGTCTCGGCGCAGCGGATGACGTCCCACAGGTCCACGCCGAGGTCGTGGCAGAGCACCGCCATCTCGTTCATCAGGGCGATGTTGACGTGCCGGTAGTTGGTCTCCAGCAGCTGGACCGTCTCCGCCTCGCGCAGGCCCCGGGCCCGGACCACCTTCTCCGTCAGCCGGGTGTAGAAGGCGGCGGCGGACTCGGTGCAGGCGGGGGTGAGCCCGCCGATCACCTTCGGGGTGTTGGCGAAGGTGTGGGTGCGGTTGCCCGGGTCGAACCGGCTGGGGGAGTAGGCCAGGTGGAAGTCCCGGCCGGCGCGCAGCCCGGAGCCCTCCTCCAGCAGCGGGCGCAGGTGGTCCTCGGTGACACCCGGATGGACGGCCGACTCCAGGATCACGGTGGTGTTCGGGCGCAGCCTCGGGGCGAGGGCCCGGGCGGCCGCGCCGACCGCCGTCAGGTCGAGGGCGCGGTCGGCGCCCAGCTGGGTGGGGGCGCAGATGACGGCGGTGCGGACCCGGCCGAGGTCGGCCGGATTGGTGGTGACCCGGAAGCCGGCCGCCGACATGCGGCGGATCTCGGCAGCGGTGAGGCTGGTGTCGGTCGGCGGAGTCGGACCGCTGTCGTAGCCGACGGTCTCGATGCCGGCGGCGACGGCGGCCTGGGCGAGCGGGAGGCCGAGGTGGCCGAGTCCGATGACGGCGAGATCTGCGGGCATAGGTGCTGCCGTCCCTTTCCCTGGCATGAGGGTCCCTGACATGAGGGGGTGGAGCGCGCGAGGCCGGTGGTTCCTGCGAAGGCACAGAGCTGGCGCTATGTCAGACTAGGCGTATATATGACCGATCTGCGGCATTGTGGACGGGTGGCGATCATTGTGTTGTCCACAGCCGGTGGCTGATGTCGGGACGTCCCGTCAGAATCGTGACCAAGGGGGACGTGGGCGGGATCACCCGCGACAACGGGAGGCAGCGGTGAGGACAGCGACACTGGGACCCGCGCAGCGCGCCGAGGCGCTCGCCCGGATGGCCGAGCGCGAGCTGGACGTGCTGGTGGTGGGCGGGGGCGTGGTCGGCGCCGGCACCGCGCTCGACGCGGTGACCCGCGGCCTCTCGACCGGCCTGGTCGAGGCCCGCGACTGGGCCTCGGGCACCTCCAGCCGGTCGAGCAAGCTCGTCCACGGCGGCCTGCGCTATCTGGAGATGCTCGACTTCGCACTCGTACGGGAGGCGCTGAAGGAGCGGGGCCTGCTGCTGGAGCGGCTCGCGCCGCACCTGGTCAAGCCGGTGCCGTTTCTGTACCCGCTCCAGCACAAGGGCTGGGAACGGTTCTACGCGGGCTCGGGCGTCGCGCTCTACGACGCCATGTCGGTCTCCTCGGGCCACGGCCGGGGCCTGCCCGTGCACCGGCACCTCTCGCGCCGCAGCGCCCTGCGCGTCGCGCCCTGCCTGCGCAAGGACGCGCTGGTGGGCGCCCTGCAGTACTACGACGCCCAGATGGACGACGCGCGGTACGTCGCCACGCTGGTGCGCACGGCCGCGGCGTACGGGGCGCACTGCGCCAACCGGGCGAGGGTGGTGGGCTTCCTGCGCGAGGGCGAGCGGGTGGTCGGCGTGACCGTCCAGGACGTCGAGGGCGGCGGGCAGTACGAGATCCGGGCGAAGCAGATCGTCAATGCGACGGGGGTGTGGACGGACGACACACAGGCGCTGATCGGGGAGCGCGGGCAGTTCCACGTCCGCGCGTCCAAGGGCATCCACCTGGTCGTCCCGAAGGACCGCATCCACTCCACCACCGGGCTGATCCTGCGGACGGAGAAGTCCGTCCTCTTCGTCATCCCCTGGGGCCGGCACTGGATCGTCGGCACCACGGACACCGACTGGGACCTGGACAAGGCGCATCCGGCGGCGTCCAGCGCCGACATCGACTATCTGCTGGAGCACGTGAACTCCGTCCTCGCCGTCCCCCTGACCCGGGACGACGTCGAGGGGGTGTACGCGGGCCTGCGGCCGCTGCTGGCCGGCGAGTCGGACGCCACGAGCAAGCTGTCGCGCGAGCACACGGTGGCCCATCCCGTGCCGGGGCTGGTCGTCGTGGCGGGCGGCAAGTACACGACGTACCGGGTGATGGCCAAGGACGCGGTGGACGAGGCGGTGCACGGACTGGACCAGCGGGTGGCCGAGTGCGTCACGGAGGACGTCCCGCTGGTGGGCGCGGAGGGGTACAGGGCGCTGTGGAACGCCCGCGCCAGGATCGCCGCCCGGACCGGCCTTCACGTGGTGCGCGTGGAGCACCTGTTGAACCGGTACGGCGCGCTGACCGAGGAACTGCTGGACCTCGTCGCGGTCGACCCCTCGCTGGGCGAGCCGCTGGGCGGGGCGGAGGACTACCTGCGCGCGGAAGTGGTGTACGCGGCGTCGCACGAGGGGGCGCGGCACCTGGACGACGTGCTGACCAGACGGACCCGCATCTCGATCGAGACGTTCGACCGCGGGACGCGGTCGGCGCGGGAGTGTGCGGAGTTGATGGCTCCGGTGCTCGGCTGGGACGAGCAGCACGTCGAGAAGGAGATCGAGCACTACGAGAAGCGGGTACAGGCGGAACGGGAGTCGCAGCGCCAGCCGGACGACCAGACGGCGGACGCGGCACGGCTGGGGGCGCCGGACATCGTCCCGATCTGAGCTCAGCGCTCCGCTGGAAATGGGGTGATGGAACCGCGGACCGGTGGGGGCTGGTCGCTCCCCCAAGTTCTCGGCTGCGCTCGAACAGGGGGACCCCCATCGCCGCGGAGCCGCATGTCGGTACGGCCCCGCGCCCCTTACGGGGCGTGGTACCGCACCGGACTTCGCCGATCCCGCTCAGGCGGAACCGCGGACCCCGGGGGCCCGTCCGTTGCGGAGTGAGGAACAATGAGGGTTCGGCCGGGGCACGTTACGCCGGGCCCGGGAGGATGCCGGGCCGGCCGGCCAGGACGGCACGATCGCGGAGGGGACGCATGTCGAAGCCGGAGCACACGGGTACGCCGGATGTTGCCGACGCCCCGGCGGACTCCGTCCGCGGGGGGAAGCAGAGCGTGCCTGCGGCCCGTAGCGGAGCCGCTGCTGACGTGCCGTCCGAGCCTGCGGACTCCACGGGGGACGCGAAGCGGACCGTGGGCCTGGGCAAGGCCGAGCCTGCCAAGGCCGGGCTTGCCGCCGGCGCCAAGCCCGCCGATGGTCCGGCCGAGGCCGAGCCTGTCAAGCCCGCCGTTGAGGCGAAGCCGGCTGTCGGTCTGGGCAAGGCCGAGCCTGCTGACGAGGTGAAGCCGGCTGTCGGTCTGGGCAAGGCCGAGCCTGCCGCCGGCGCCAAGCCCGCTGATGGTCCGGCCAAGGCCGAGCCTGCCGAGCCCGCCGTTGAGGCCAAGCCTGCTGTGGGTCTGGGCAAGGCCGAGCCTGCTGACGGGGCGAAGCCGGCTGTTGGTCTCGCCAAGGCCGAGCTCGCTGACGACGCCAAGCCCGCCGATGGTCCGGCCGAGGCCGAGTCTGCCGGTGAGGGGAAGGCCGGTGGGTCGGGCGGTGCTGCCGGGGCCGGGCGGGGCGGGAAGCCTGCTGCGGGGCAGGGCAAGGACGTGGCCGGGGCCAAGGGGGCCGTGGTCAAGGGAGTGACCGGGGACACCGGAGCCGACGAGGGCCGGCTGCTCGCCCGCCGGTACCGGCTCGTCTCCGTGCTCGGCAAGGGCGGCATGGGCACCGTCTGGCGAGCCGTCGACGAGACGCTCGGCCGGACCGTCGCCGTCAAGGAACTCCGCTTCGGCAACGGCGTCGACGAGGACGAGAAGCGCCGCCTCATCACCCGCACCCTCCGCGAGGCCAAGGCCATCGCGCGGATCCGCAACAACGGCGCGGTCACCGTCTTCGACGTCGTCGACGAGGACGCCCGCCCCTGGATCGTCATGGAGCTCATCGAGGGACCGTCCCTCGCCGAGTACATCCGCGAGCGCGGCACGCTCACGCCCCGCCGCGCCGCCGAGGTCGGCCTCGCCGTGCTCGACGTCCTCAAGGCCGCCCACGGCGAGGGCATCCTGCACCGCGACGTGAAGCCGTCCAACGTGCTCATAGCCGACAGCGGCCGGGTCGTCCTCACCGACTTCGGTATCGCGCAGGTCGAGGGCGACCCCTCCGTCACCTCCACCGGCATGCTCGTCGGCGCGCCCTCCTACATCTCGCCCGAGCGCGCCCGCGGCCAACGGCCCGGCCCGCCCGCCGACATGTGGTCCCTCGGCGGTCTGCTCTACGCCGCCGTCGAGGGCGTGCCCCCGTACGACAAGGGCTCCGCCCTCGCCACGCTCACCGCCGTGATGACCGAGCAGGTGGACCCGCCGAAGAACGCGGGCCCGCTCACCGACGTCATCTACGGCCTGCTGGTCAAGGACCCGGCGCGGCGGCTTGCCGACGCCGAGGCCCGGGCCATGCTGACCGCCGTGGTCAACGCCCCCGAGCCGGAGCCGCTCCCGGCCGTGGAGGAGACCCGCCAGATCTCGCTCGCCGAGGCCAAGGAGGCCGCCCAGAAGGCGGCCGCGCAGAAGGCCGCCGAGAAGGCGGCCCGGCAGGCGGCCGAGAAGGCCGAGCGGGCGGAGAAGAAGGAACGCGAGCGGCGCGAGCGCGAACAGCGCGAGCGGGCCCGCGCCGCACTGAAGGCCACCCGCAAGGTTGCGGCCGACGCGGCGGCCGCCGCCGGCGCCGCCGGCGCGCTGTGCTTCCGCCA
>NZ_WTFF01000219.1 GCF_019400985.1 Streptomyces bambusae | reverse complement strand
GCCCTGTGGTTCGTCCAGCGCGACGCGCCGGACCCGCAGGCCCGGGAGTCGCAGGGCACGGAGCTCTCCCTCGCCCCGGACTCCTCCGGGCCGGGTGCGGGGTCGGCCACGGCGTCGCCGTCGGGGACCGGCGGGACCCCGACCCGCTCGGGGACGGGGTCGCCTCCGGCTTCGGGCACGGCCTCCGCCGCGCCCGGCGGCACGGCGGAGGCCGAGGCCCGCGAGGTCGTGTCCGACCGCAAGGGCTTCGCGGTCGCCGTGCCCACCGGCTGGACCCGCGAGGAGGCCGGCTCCGTCGTCTTCTACCGCTCGCCGGACCGGGCCGCCCTGATCCAGGTGTTCCGGGTGACCGAACCGGAGCTCAGCCCGCTCGACGCGGTGCGCGGCGCGAGCGCCGACCTGCGTACGCGCACCGACGCGTTCACCGAGATCAGGATCGGCCCGGTCCCGGACGGGTCCGGCGCCGCGGAACTCGTCTACGAGTACGACAACGAGGAGTCACGCGGCCGGCGCCGCGGCGTGGAGCGGGTCCTGCTCGCCCCCGACGGACGCACCAAGTGGGCGGTCCTCACGGCCGGCCCGGCCTCCGAATGGACGCTCACCCAGGCCCGCCACGCCGCTGCCCTGCGCGCCTTCCGCCCGGCGGACACGCCGTAGCCCGGTCCGGGCTCCGGCTACGAAGCCCGGAGCCCGGACGCGGCTCAGACCTTGTACTGGCCCGGCGTGTAGTGCCCCGGAACCATCCGGGTGGTCACACCGATGCGGTTCCACACGTTGATCGTCGCGATCACAGCGATCAGCTGGGCGAGCTCGGCCTCCTCGAAGTGCTTCGCCGCCTTCTCGTACACCTCGTCCGGCACGAAACCTCCCCCAGACTTCGTCCGGGAGGTGCCCCCAGTCAGCACCGTCACGGCCTCGGTCAGCTCGATCGCCGCGAGCTCCTTCTCCGTGTAGAAGTGCCGCGACTCCTCCCAGGCGGCCAGCTGCACGATCCGCTCGACGCTCTCGCCCGCGGCGACGGCGTCCTTGGTGTGCATGTCCAGGCAGAAGGCGCAGTGGTTGAGCTGCGAGGCGCGGATCTTGACGAGTTCGACGAGGGAGGGGTCCAGCCCCTTCCGGGAGGCGATCTCCAGGCCGAGCACGGCCTTGTAGACCTCGGGGGCCACCTTGGCCAGGTGCATGCGCGGCGTGTGCTCGGGTGCGTATCCGGTCTTTTCGGTGTTCGTTGGCATGAACTCACCGTATGGACCAGGCGTACCGGCGATATGGTCCATATCCATGACGGAATCCTGGGCCACTTTCGGAGCCGACCTGCACCTGGAACCCGTCGCGGGCCGCGGCCTGCGGGCAGGGCTCGCGGAGGCGCTGCGGGAGGCGGCGCGCAGCGGCCGGCTCGCGCCCGGCACCCGGCTGCCGTCCTCGCGTATCCTCGCCGCCGACCTCGGCATCGCGCGCAACACGGTGGCCGAGGCGTACGCCGAACTGGTCGCGGAGGGCTGGCTGACCGCCCGCCAGGGCTCCGGCACCCGGGTCGCCGAACGGGCCCGGCCGCGCAGGCCCGCCACCGTATCCGCCCGCCGTCCCGCGCGCGGCGGCGGCCCCTCGTACAGCCTGCAGCCCGGTTCCCCCGATCTGGGCGCCTTCCCCCGCACCGCCTGGCTGTCGGCGGCCCGCAAGGCGCTCGCCCAGGCGCCGAACGAGGCCCTGGGGTACGGGGACCCGCGCGGGCGGATCGAACTGCGCGAGGCGCTCGCCGGCTATCTGGCGCGGGCCCGCGGGGTGTACACGGACCCGGAGCGGATCGTGCTGTGCTCCGGCTTCGCCCACGGGCTGATGCTGGTGGGGCGGATGCTGCGGGCGCGGCGGGTGCGGGAGCTGGCGGTGGAGTCGTACGCGGTGTGGGTCCACCGCAAACTGCTGGCGGACGTGGGGCTGCGGACCGTGCCGCTGCTGCTGGACGGGGCCGGGGCGCGCACGCAGGACCTGGCCGGGCTGTCGGCGGGCGCGGTGATGCTGACGCCCGCCCACCAGTTCCCCACCGGGGTCGCGCTGACCCCCGAGCGGCGGGCGGCGGCCGTCGACTGGGCGCGCACGACCGGCGGCCTGATCCTGGAGGACGACTACGACGGGGAGTTCCGCTACGACCGCCAGCCGGTGGGCGCGCTCCAGGGCCTGGACCCCGACCGCGTGGTCTATCTCGGCACGGCCAGCAAGTCCCTGGCCCCGGGCCTGCGGATGGGCTGGATGGTGGTGCCGCCCGGGCTGCTGGACGAGGTGGTGGCGGCGAAGGGGCGGGCGGACTGGACGTCGAGCGCCATGGACCAGCTGACGCTGGCCCAGTTCCTGTCGTCGGGGGCGTACGACCGGCACGTACGCGGCATGCGGCTGCGCTACCGGCGCCGGCGGGACCAGCTCGTGGCGGCGGTGGGCGACCGGGTCCGCGTCTCGGGCATCGCGGCCGGCCTGCACGCGGTCCTCGACCTGCCGCCGGGCACGGAACGCACGGTGCTCCAGGCGGCGGCCTGGCACTCGCTGGCCCTGGAGGGCCTGTCGATGTACCGCCACCCGGACGCCGACCTCCCGCCGCGCGACGCCCTCGTGGTGGGCTACGCGACACCGTCGGACAGCGCGTGGGGGCCGACGCTGGAGGTGCTGGGGGCCACGCTGCCGTGAGCCGGCCGGACCGCGCAGAGCCCTGACCACGGAGCGCGACGTGCTCGGCCGACTGGTCGCCGAGACGGTCGACGGCCGCCGGCCGGCTGTGTCAGGACCGGCGTAGCCTCGGTGCCGGACTGCCATGGAGGACCGCATGACCCGCACGACGCCCCCACGCCCGGTCGACATCGAGGCCGTCTTCCCGGCCCTCGCCGGCCACCGGCGGACGAGCACCCGGCTGCACCCCCGGCGGGGAACTCCGAAGGCGGAGGACAGCTCGGTCGCGGGCCCGTTCCTCTGGCCGGCCGGTGAGCCGTGGCCGGTGTGCACCGCCGTCCACCCCAAGGGCACCGGCCACCTGCTGGCCGACGTACGCCGCGAGCGGCGGATCCTGGAGGAGGCGCGGGGGCGGGAGTACACGGAGGACGAACGCCGCACGCTCGACGCCATCGCGCCGGGCCGGCACGCGCCCGGACTCCAGGACGAGGACCCGATCCCGATGCTGGCCGTCGCCCAGCTGTACGCCCGGGACGTCCCGGACCTCGCCGGGCCCGAGGGCTGCGACCTGCTCCAGGTCTTCTGGTGCCCCTTCGAGGTCCACGGTCCGGACCGCACCATCGACGTGGTCCTCACGTGGCGGCGCGCGCAGGACGTCGTCGGCGAGACCTTGGCCGGGCAGCCGGAGCCGTTGGTCGTCGGCAGGGCGGAATGCGTGCCCAACACCTGTGTCCTGCACCCCGAACAGGTCGTCGAGCACGAGTACCTGGGCCTGCTCGGCGAGGACCTCCAGGAGGAGATCGCCGACTGGGAAGAGCGCCTCCTCGACGAGGACGAGGACGAGGACGAGGACGGGGACGGGGACGACGCCTACGACTCCTCCCCGGCGCCGAGCTACGCCACCGAGGAGGAGTACGAGGCCGCGATGGCCGCGGCGCGGGCCCAGGAGGAGTACGAGGTCGACTACATGGGCGACCTGTCGATCGCCCCGGGCTGGAAGGCCGGCGGCTTCGCCTCCTGGCACCTGACCGATCCCGCACCCGTGGACTGCACGTCCTGCGGCACGCCCATGTCGCCGCTGCTCACCGTCGACAAGGGGGAGTGCGACGGCGGGTCGGAGAGCTGGCTCCCGGTCGAGGACCGCGCGTCCGCCGCGGACCCGGCCGTGAAGGACCCGGTCGGCGTCTACCTAGGCCGTGGCCTGATGCGTGTCCACACCTGCCCGGCGGACCCGTCGCACCCGCACCGGCTCAGCTTCCAGTAGTCGCATATCGCCCTGACCGGTACCAAACGACTCTCGGCCACGACGGTATGCGGCGGCCGGATTCCATCCCCCGCGGCCACGGGCCTAGGCTGTCCGCCAGTACGCCGTCAGGGGGAGCACTCGGACATGGACAACAGCACTGGTGCGACGAAGCACCGCAAGCGGTCGGGCACCGTCGTGCTCGGCGGGATGGGCCTGCTCGCGGCCAGCCTGGTCGCCTGCGGCAGCAGCAACGAGCCGGACAAGCGCTGCGCGGACCGGGCCACGCTCAACCAGCTCTCCATGAAGGAGTGCAAGAAGGGCGGCCGCGGCTCGTACTACTACGGAGGCTCCGTCTCCGCCGGCAAGGTCTACGGCGGCAGCTTCGACAAGGCCGCCGTCCAGCGCGGCGGCATCGGCGGCGGCTCCTCCTCCAGCGGCGGCTGACCGCGGTGCAGCGCCACACCATCGAACCGCGGGACGGCTGGCAGAAGACCGTCGAGGAGCAGGGGCTCATCTACCCGCTCACCCGCTACCCGGACGACTCGCTGCGCCCCTACTGGGACGAGAGCGCCTACTACTCCTTCTCGCTGCCCGAGGTCGAGGCGCTGGAGGAGGTCGTGGAGGAACTGCACGCCATGTGCCTGGCCGCGGCCGCGCACATCGTCGAGCAGGACCGTTTCGCGGACCTCGGCATCACCGACCCGCGGGTGAAGGAGGTCGTCGCCGAGTCGTGGCGGCGGCGCGCCGAACAGCCGTCGCTGTACGCGCGCTTCGACCTCTGCTACGACGGCACCGGCCCGGCCAAGCTGCTGGAGTACAACGCCGACACGCCCACCTCCCTGGTGGAGGCGGCGAGCCCGCAGTGGTTCTGGATGGAGGAACGCTTCCCCGGGGCCGACCAGTGGAACTCCCTGCACGAGCGGCTCGTGGACGCCTGGCGCCGCCAGGCGGAGCTGCTGCCGCCCGGCCCGGTGCACTTCGCGCACTCCGAGGCGGACGAGCTCGGCGAGGACCTGATGACGGTCGCCTACCTCCAGGAGACCGCCGATCAGGCCGGTCTGGAGACCGAGGCGCTGGCGGTCGAGAGCATCGGCTGGGACCGGCTGTCGGGGCGGTTCGTGGACGAGCGGCTGCGCTTCATCCGCAGCTGCTTCAAGCTCTACCCGTGGGAGTGGCTGGTCTCCGACGAGTTCGGCCCGCAGGTGCTCGGCACGATCGACCTGGGCGGCGGTTCCGGTTCCACCTGCTGGATCGAGCCGGCCTGGAAGATGCTGCTGTCCAACAAGGCGCTGCTGGCGATCCTGTGGGAGCTCTTCCCCGACCACCCGAACCTGCTGCCCGCCTACCTCGACGGACCGCGCGAGCTGGCGCGGACGACGGGCTACGCCGCCAAGCCGCTGCTCGGCCGCGAAGGCGCCGGGGTCACCCTGCACGAGGTGGGCGGTGAGCCGTACGCCGCGGCCGAGGGCGCGGACCCGGTCTGCTTCCAGGCCCTGGCCCCGCTGCCCGACTTCGACGGCAACCGGGTGGTGCTCGGCGCGTGGGTGGTCGAGGACGAGTCGGCCGGGCTCGGCATCCGCGAGTCCTCCGGTCCGGTCACGGACGAGTACGCGCGGTTCCTGCCCCACGTCATCCTCTGAGGCCCCAGGCCCCAGGCCCCAGGCCCCAGGCCCCAGGCCCCAGGCCCCAGGCCCCAGGCCCCAGGCCCCAGGCCCCAGGCCCCAGGCCCCAGGCCCCAGGCCCCGGGCCTCTGCGGCCGGGCGTGGCGGGCGTGGCGGGCGTGGCGGGCCGTACGGCGTGCCGTGATCCCGCCCCGGGGCTAACCTGGGACAGGACGCCTCTCGGCGCGGCCGCGTTCGGCCCGTCTTCCTCCCCGCGCATCGCGCAGCGCCCCCTTTGCGCGCCCGCGATGCCTTCACGTCTCGTCGAAGCTTTCCCGGCAAGGAGGGGAAAAGCATGAATCGGCATGCTCGTCACGCACTCCTGACCCCGCTTCTGGTCTCCGCGGTCGCCGTGCCGCCCGCGATGGCCGCCCAGGCCGCGCCCCTCGGGGTGGCCGCTCCCGGCGCGGTGCCGCAGGCGGTCTGCAAGCTCGTGGTGGCCACCGGTACGAACCCCGTCGAGTTCGATCTCCAGCTCACCGGTTTCAGGGCGGGGCAGCAGGTCAGGGTCGAGGGCCCGGAGACTTTCACCCGCACCGTCAGCGCGTCGGGTTCCGTCACGGAGGAGGACGTGAAGAAGGGCTCCTACACCGTGATCGTCCGCGGGGACAGGAACAACAGGGGAATGACCGTCTCCTGCAGCAAGCCGCCCAGGACACCGCCACCGCCCGCCACCGGGGCCGCCCGGGTCTCGGCCGTCGACATCACGGGCGCCTCGACCAGTCCTGCCGAGGTCGACTGCAAGGTGCCGCAGAACGTGACGTTCACGGGCAAGATCACGGGCACGGGCACCGGCGAGGTCTCCTACACCTGGACCTCCGGCGGCAGGCAGACGACGCCGAGCGTGAACTTCACCGCCCCGGAGACGGCGACCGCCACCTTCGTCGTGAAATCTCCCACGCGCGCAGCGCCTACGGACCCGGCCCCCAAGGTGGAGGCCTCGCTCAAGGCGGGCAGCGCGTCCGACAGCGCGGGGTTCACGCTCAAGTGCGCTCCCGGCACGTGACCGATCCCCGCACCGCTCCCGGCACGTGACCGATCCCCGCACCGCTCCCGGCCGTTGACCGGTTCCCGCACCGCTCCGGCCGCCTGACGGCCGCCTGTACCGCTCCGGCCCCCGGAGCGGTACAGGCGCGCGTGTCCGCCGGGGGAAGGTTCCCCGACGCGCCGATGGGCGGCGCGCTAAGCGGTCAGGACCGCGCGGAGCTGGTCCAGCCCCCAGTCCAGGTCCTCCTTGGTGATCACCAGGGGCGGGGCGATCCGGATCGTGGCGCCGTGGGTGTCCTTCACCAGGACGCCGCGCTCCATCAGGCGTTCGGAGACGTCCCGTCCGGAGCCGTGCCCGGGCGCGATGTCCACCCCCGCCCACAGCCCGCGGCCGCGTACGGCGGTCACCGTGCCGGCGCCCACCAGCAGGCCCAGCTCGTGGTGCAGGTGGTCGCCGAGCTCCGCGGCGCGCTGCTGGTACTCGCCGGTGCGCAGCATCGCGATCACCTCCAGGGCGACCGCGCAGGCGAGCGGGTTGCCGCCGAAGGTCGAGCCGTGCTCGCCCGGTTTGAAGACCCCCAGCACGTCGCGGTCGGCGACCACCGCCGAGACCGGGACCACGCCGCCGCCGAGGGCCTTGCCGAGGATGTAGACGTCGGGGACCACGCCCTCGTGCTCGCAGGCGAAGGTCTTCCCGGTGCGGCCGAGGCCGGACTGGATCTCGTCCGCCATGAACAGCACGTTCCGCTCGCGCGTCAGCTCGCGTACGCCGGCCAGGTAGCCCGGCGGCGGGACCAGGACGCCGGCCTCGCCCTGGATCGGCTCCAGCAGCACGGCCACGGTGTTCTCGGTGACCGCGGCCTGCATCGCCGTCAGGTCGCCGTACGGGACGATCTCGAAGCCGGGCGTGTAGGGGCCGTAGTGGTCGCGGGCCTCGTGGTCGGTGGAGAAGGACACGATGGTCGTCGTACGGCCGTGGAAGTTGTTGGCCGCCACGACGATCTTGGCGTGGCCGTCCGGGACGCCCTTGACCTCGTACCCCCACTTGCGGGCCGTCTTGACCGCCGTCTCCACGGCCTCGGCCCCGGTGTTCATCGGCAGCACCATCTCCTTGCCGCACAGGGCGGCGAGCTCGGCGCAGAAGGCGGCGAAGCGGTCGTGGTGGAAGGCCCGGGAGGTGAGGGTGACCCGCTCCAGCTGTGCTCTGGCGGCGTCGATCAGCCGGCGGTTGCCGTGGCCGAAGTTGAGCGCCGAGTACCCGGCCAGCATGTCGAGGTAGCGCTTGCCCTCGACGTCGGTCATCCACGCGCCGTCCGCCGTCGCGACGACCACGGGGAGCGGGTGGTAGTTGTGCGCACTGTGCGCGTCGGCGGAGCGGAGGGCTTCCGCTGTGGTGGGTGACGTAGCGGGTGTTGTAGTCGACACGGGGTCTCCGTTCGTCCGTCCTGGCCGTGAGTGACGAGGGTGACGTCACTTCTATCGTCGCTCGGATACCGGACGGAGAAACCTTCCGCATGACGCGGCCGCTAAGGTGATGGGTACGCACGGCGACTGGCGTACGGGGAACCAACTCCGGGGGAGTCGTGCGCGCAGATCCGCAATCAGGGCCGCCCGCCTGGGCCCCGCGGGGTACGACACGACCTCGACCCCGACAGGAGCCGCCGCCATGACCGCGCGCCGTCATCCCGCCCTCGCCGCCGCCGACCCCGCCCTCGCCGAGCTGGTCGCCGCCGAGGAGCGCCTCCAGGCCGACACCCTGCGCCTGATCCCCAGTGAGAACTACGTGTCCGCCGCCGTGCTGGAGGCCTCGGGCACCGTCCTGCAGAACAAGTACAGCGAGGGCTACCCCGGCCGCCGCTACTACGAGGGCCAGCAGAACATCGACCGGATCGAGGCGCTGGCCGTCGAGCGGGCCAAGGGCCTGTTCGGGGTGGACCACGCCAACGTCCAGCCGTACTCGGGCTCGCCCGCGAACCTGGCCGTGTACCTGGCCTTCGCGCAGCCCGGCGACACGGTGATGGGCATGGCCCTGCCGATGGGCGGCCACCTCACGCACGGCTGGGGCGTCTCCGCGACCGGCTCGTGGTTCCGCGGCGTGCAGTACGGCGTCTCCGCGCAGACCGGGCTGATCGACTACGACGCCGTGCGCGACCTCGCGCTCGCCGAACGCCCGAAGATCATCTTCTGTGGCGGTACGGCCCTGCCCCGGACCATCGACTTCGCGGCCTTCGCCGAGATCGCCCGCGAGGCCGGCTCGGTCCTGGTCGCCGACGTGGCGCACATCGCGGGCCTGATCGCGGGCGGCGCGCACCCCTCGCCGGTGCCGTACGCGGACGTCGTCTCCACCACGACCCACAAGACCCTGCGCGGCCCGCGCGGCGCGATGCTGATGTGCCGCGAGGAGCACGCGAAGGCCATCGACAAGGCGGTCTTCCCGGGCCTGCAGGGCGGCCCGCACAACCAGACCACGGCCGGTATCGCCGTCGCTCTCCAGGAGGCGGCGCAGCCGTCCTTCACCGCGTACGCGCACGCGGTCGTGGCCAACGCCAAGGCGCTCGCCGCGGAGCTGCTCGCGCGCGGCTTCGACCTGGTCTCCGGCGGTACGGACAACCACCTGATCCTGATCGACCTGACCGGCCAGGACGTGCCCGGCAAGGTCGCCGCGAAGGCGCTGGACCGGGCCGGCATCGTCGTGAACTACAACACCGTGCCGTTCGACCCGCGCAAGCCCTTCGACCCCTCGGGCATCCGGATCGGCACCCCGTCGCTGACCTCGCGGGGCCTGACCCCCGGGCACATGCCGCAGGTCGCGGAGTGGATCGCGCGCGCGGTGACCGCGGCGCGCACCGCCGACGAGTCCGCCCTCGCGGTGGTCCGCAAGGAGGTCGCGGACCTCATGGCGCAGTACCCGGCGCCGGGCCTGCCCCTGTAGCGCTGCCTGCCTGCCTGCCTGCCTGCTGCTGCCTGCATGCCTGCCGCCTGGCTGCTGCCGCCCGCCTGCTGCCGCCGGTGCGGGCAGGGGCGCGGGCAGGGGCGCGAACCGGTCGCCCGACCGGGGCGTATTCCGGCCGCGCGGCTACTGTCCGGTACCTGGGCACCGCCCGCCCCTCCCGGGGGCGGGCGGTGTGATCCGGGCCTCACCGGCGCCGGATCGCCGCGTGCTTCCGGCCAGCGTGGACCCTGCACAGCCACCGCACCTGCGAGAATGGCCCCATGGCCAACCGTCCTCGCGCGCTCTCCGGTATCCAGCCCACCTCCGGTTCGTTCCACCTCGGGAACTACCTCGGAGCCATCCGCCAGTACGTCGCCCTGCAGGAGACGCACGACTCCTTCTACATGGTGGTCGACCTGCACGCGATCACCGTGCCGCAGGACCCGAAGGACCTGCGCGCGAACACCCGGCTCTCGGCCGCCCAGCTGCTCGCCGCCGGCCTCGACCCCGAGCGCTGCACCCTGTTCGTCCAGAGCCACGTCCCGGAGCACGCGCAGCTCGGCTGGGTCATGAACTGCCTCACCGGCTTCGGCGAGGCCAGCCGCATGACCCAGTTCAAGGACAAGTCGGCCAAGCAGGGCGCGAACAACGCCACCGTCGGCCTCTTCACGTACCCGATCCTCCAGGTCGCGGACATCCTGCTCTACCAGGCCGACGCCGTGCCCGTCGGCGAGGACCAGCGCCAGCACATCGAGCTGACCCGCGACCTCGCCGAGCGCTTCAACCAGCGCTACGGCCAGACCTTCACCATCCCGGCGCCGCACATCGTCAAGGAGGTCGCCAAGATCTACGACCTCCAGGACCCGATGGCCAAGATGTCGAAGTCCGCGGGCACCCCCAAGGGCCTGATCAACCTCCTCGACGAGCCCAAGGTCACCGAGAAGAAGATCAAGAGCGCGGTCACCGACACCGAGGCCGAGATCCGCTTCGACACCGAGAAGAAGCCCGGCGTCAGCAACCTGCTCACGATCTACTCCACCCTTACGGGCGAGACCATCGCCGCCCTGGAGGAGAAGTACGAGGGCAAGGGCTACGGCGCGCTGAAGACGGACCTCGCCGGCATCGTCGTGGACTTCGTCACACCGTTCCGCCAGCGCACCCACGAGTACCTGGACGACCCCGAGACGCTGGACTCGATCCTGGCCAAGGGCGCGGAGAAGGCCCGCGCGGTCGCCGCCGAGACCCTCGCCCAGGCCTACGACCGGCTCGGCCTGCTGCCCGCCAAGCACTGACACCCGCCTGACACAGCACCGTCGCGGCACATGCGACCTGCGCCACTGGCCGATCGGGGGGTGCTGGCCCCACACTGGGGGTCGGCGCACCGCCGCACAGGCCGTCCACAGACCGAGGAGACATACGTGGGGACCGTAACGCTCGGCGTTTCGATCGCGGTCCCGGAGCCGTACGGCAGCCAGCTCCAGCAGCGGCGGGCCGGCTTCGGGGACGCCGCCGCGCACGGCATCCCCACGCATGTCACCCTCGTGCCGCCCACCGAGGTGGAGCCCGGCCGGCTCCCGGCGGTCCGGGCGCACCTGGCCGAGGTGGCGGCGGCGTTCCGTGCCTTCCCGATGCGGCTGGCCGGGACCGGTACGTTCCGGCCGCTGTCGCCCGTGGTCTTCGTCCAGGTCGTCGAGGGCGGGGCGGGCTGCACCCGGCTCCAGGGCCTGGTCCGCGCCCCCGAGGGGCCGCTCGACCGGGAGCTGGCCTTCCCGTACCACCCGCACGTGACCGTCGCCCACGGGATCTCCGAGGAAGCGATGGACCTCGCCTTCGCCTCCCTCGCCGACTACGCGGCGGAATGGCTGTGCGCCGGCTTCGGGCTCTACGAGCAGGGCTCGGACGGGGTCTGGCGCAAGCTGTGCGAGTACCCGTTCGGCACCGGCCCGACCGGGGCGACGGGCGTGCCGGCACAGCTCGGCGCTCCGGCCGACGAGACGGCCGTACGCCGCCCCTGAGGGACCTGAGGCCCCCGCGGCCCCTGGCGGCGGCGCAGCGCCCTGCGGGCGGCCAGGGCGCGGAACCGGAGCCTGCGCAGGACCAGGTCATGAAAAGTCACAGTGGACGACCGTAGCGCCCGAAGCGGGCAATCCAGGCTATTTCCGGCACCTGAATTACGGTGATCCCCATGGACTGGCTGACCAGACTGCCTGTGATCGGGCCGGTGGCCGCGTGGCTGATGCGGACCCGCGCCTGGCACGCGTACGAGCGCCTCGACCGGGTCCACTGGAGCCGGCTCGCCGCCGCCGTCACCTTCATCAGCTTCCTCGCGCTCTTCCCGCTGATCACCGTGGCCGCCGCCGTCGGCGCGGCCCTGCTCAGCCGGCAGCAGCTGGACGACCTCCAGCGCAAGCTCGCCGAGCAGGTGCCCGGCATCTCCGACCAGCTGGACCTCGAAGCGCTCGTCGCCAACGCCGGCACCGTCGGCCTGGTCGCGGGCGCCCTGCTGCTCCTCACCGGCATCGGCTGGATCGGCTCGATGCGCGACTGCCTGCGCGCGGTGTGGGAGAAGGACGACGAGGACGAGGGCAACCCGTTCGTGCGCAAGGGCAAGGACGCCCTGGTCCTGGTGGGCCTGGGCGCGGTGGTGCTGGCCTCGGCGGCCGCCTCCACGGTCGGGTCCAGCGCGGTGGGCCGGCTCGGGGACCTGCTCGGCATCCCCCGGGAGGGGGCGGGGGGCTGGCTGCTGCGGTCCGGGGCCTTCGGCGTCGGCGTGCTGGCCGCCTTCCTGCTCCTGCTGTACCTGCTCACGCTGCTGCCCGGCGTGGAGCCCGGGCGGCGCCGCCTGATCGAGGCGGCGCTCCTCGGCGCGATCGGCTTCGAACTGCTGAAGCTGCTGCTCAGCGGCTACATCCAAGGGGTCGCGGCCAAGAGCATGTACGGCGCCTTCGGCGTGCCGGTGGCGCTGCTGCTGTGGATCAACCTGACGGCGAAGCTGCTGCTGTACTGCGCCGCCTGGACGGTGCCGGAGGACGCGGAGGCCCCGGCCGCCGCGGAGACCGAGGACGCGGAGGCCGGGGACGGCGGGGCCGGGCGCAGCGGGGCCGGGGCGGCCGACGGCGGCCCCGGCCGGTCGGTCACTCCGCCGGCGGGGT
>NZ_WTFF01000218.1 GCF_019400985.1 Streptomyces bambusae | reverse complement strand
GCCTTGTAGCCGGTCCGGCCGTGGGCGCGGTGGCCGCCGTTGTTGTTGGCGCTGGTCTGGAACTTCGCCAGGTGCGCCTTGACGTTGGCGAGCGGGATGTCGGGCGGCGACGGAGCCGCGGTCTGGGCCGCGGGCGTGGCGAACGCCGCGGCCGCCGCGGAGGCGGGCGACCGGGCCCGGGGCGCGGAGGGCCAGGACGCCGCCGCCGGACGGGGCCGGGCGGTCCGGTGCGGGCGGTTCCGGGGCGGCCAGCAGGCCGAGTTCGGCCGCCGCCGACCACAGTGCCTGCTTGACCGCCGAGCGGTTGTCGAGGTCCTGGACCCGGCCCGCGTCCACCACCGCCTGGAGTTCCTTGAAGCCGGCCGGGACGGGCGTGCGCAGGGCCCGGGTCTTGGTGATCTTCTCGATCAGCGAGGGCTGGATCTCCGTGTGCTTGGTCCAGCGGTTGACCAGCAGCGTGGTCTCCTCCGCCTTGCGGACCTGGAGCCGTTCCCACATCCGCACCGTCCGCTTGGCCGCGCGTACGGCGACCACGTCGGGCGTGGTGACCAGGACCGCCGTGTCGGCCATCTCCACCGCCGCCGCGTTCGCACCGGTCAGCTGGGTGCCGCAGTCGATCACCACCAGTTCGTACCGGCTGCGCAGCGCCGTCACGACGGTCCGGGCGGCCCGGTCGTCGACCTCCTCGCCGCGCTCGCCGTCCGCGGGTGCCAGCAGCAGCGCCAGCCCCGTGCGGTGCTCGAAGACCGCGTCGGCCAGCACCCGGGGGGAGATGTCCTGAATGCCGGCGAGGTCGGCGATCGACCGGCGGAACTGCACGTCCAGGTACGAGCCCACGTCGCCCGCCTGGAGGTCCATGTCGACCAGGGCGGTGCGCCGGCCCGAGGCGGCGGCCGCCAGTGCGAACTGGACGGCGGCGAAGGTGGCGCCCACCCCGCCCTTGGCCCCGGTCACCGTGGCCACCGTGCCGCCCGGCCCGGTGAACACGTCCCCGCCGCGGCCGCCGAGGTGGCGCCGTACGCCCGCGGCCCACTGGGCCGCCGCCTGGACCCGCGCGGCCAGTTCCTCGTAGGACAGCGGCAGCCCGACCAGGCCGCGCGCGCCGGAGTCCATGGCCGCGGCGAACAGGCCGGGGCCGGCGTCGGAGGTGACCAGGACGACGCCGACCGCGGGGAAGCGGAGGGCGACCTCGCGGATCAGGTCGAGCGCGGGCACCGGCCCGATCCGCTCGTGGACGAGGACCACCTCGGGCAGTTCGTCGAGGGATTCGGCGGCCAGCCGGGCGAGGGTGTCGAGGAGGGTGGTGGAGTCCGGGACCGGCGCGGCCGGCTCGGCCGCCGGGAGCTGGCCGATGAGGGTGGCGATGGAGCGGGCGGCGTCCGGGTCGCCGACCGCCGGGAGGATACGGGTCGTCATCCGGGCCTCACTTGTCCCCGTCGAGGGTGTA
Source organism: Streptomyces bambusae (assembly GCF_019400985.1). Classification (GTDB taxonomy): domain Bacteria; phylum Actinomycetota; class Actinomycetes; order Streptomycetales; family Streptomycetaceae; genus Streptomyces; species Streptomyces bambusae_A. The sequence goes on along the minus strand of NZ_WTFF01000218.1, from coordinate 11,205 downwards.
CGTACGGTCGCTGGGGGCGGGCTGCTGGCCCTCGGTGCCGGGGGCGACCAGGGCGAGGCGGACGTGCTCCGCGAAGGACTCGGCGTACGCGACCCGCTGGGTGTCCTTGGTGCCCAGGGCGAAGGTGATCGGGACGGCCTCCTCGGGGCCCTTGCGGTCGCCGGAGGTCTTCTCCACCGGGGTGAGGGCGCCGACGGCGATGACCCGGGCGTTCGAGACGATGATCACGGAGCGGTCCGGGTCGGTCTCCTTGGCGCCGTTGAACGTGGCGATGATGTTGACCCGGTCGCCGGAGTGGATCTTGCCGGCCACGCCCGTCGCCGCGTCGATCATGATGGCGATCTCCTGCTCGCCGGGCTGGAGTTTGGGCCGGTCCACCAGCATGTCGCTCTGGAGCAGCGTCCCCTTCGACAGCTGGACGACCGTGATCTTGTCCCGCAGGTCGCCGAGATCGGTCACGGCCGTCTCCGGCAGCCAGCGCCGGGGGATGCGGACCTCCTCGAAGTGGCCGGCGTTCAGCGGGGTGTACGGCGCTATGCCGCTCTTGACCTCGTACGCGACGACCTCCGGGCCGACCTTCGCATTGACGTCCCCGACGACCGACAGCACCCCGGCGAAGGCCGCGAGGGCGCACAGGACCGACAGGAGCAGCAGGATGACGCCACGGCGCTGGCGTGAGTTCATCGAGAACCTCCGAGGAAACCGCTGCCGGGCGGGGGTGGTACCTCCCGCTCGCGGGTGAGAATCGGACTCCTGCGGAGCAGGGCAGGGGCAGGCGAATCACCGCCGAGGCGATTCGCCGTCAACAACGGCGGCGCGTCCGGGCGCGGGCCGTGGGCGGGCATGACGGAGGGCTCCTTGCAGAGGGTGTAGGCGTAACCGTCGGCTCGCTGGAGGAGACGGACGTATGTGTGCCGAACGGCGTGGAGGCCGCTTCTGGTGCGGATGGCGAAGTTCCCGGAGGCACGGACCGCGACGCGTCCGGTGTGGGTGCCCGCGCTCTTCCCCGCGGGGACGACTGCGCGGACGAGGTCGCCGGCGGCGAAGCCGTAGAACTGCTTCCGGCGAGGCAGGCGCAGGCGGGGAAACCCGTACTTGTCGGAGCGGGTGCGGGTGTAGGTGCCGCGCCCGGTGCACCCGGCGACGAGGACGGTGGTGGCGTACTCCGTGACGGTGTCGAGCTTGCCGACGGCGAGGGCGTCGAAGCTGTGGGACTTCGGGAGACCGCACCTGGTGCGATTCCACTTGGTCCGGCCGCCGGAGGCGACACTGGTGGGAAGGCGCTGGTCGAGTGCGCGCCACAGGGCCCACCGGGTGGACTGCACGGCGGCGGCGTCCCGCGGGACGCCGGTGGCGCCGCAGTAGACGCAGGCCCGGCCGAACTTGGCGAGGAGGTACTCGCAGACCTCGGTGCCGTGCAAGGTGCCGTGCTGGTACTCGGAACCCTCCAACGACCGGTCGGCGCTGATGGCGTGGGTGTCGAAGGCGACCCGCTCCACGTGCACCGCGCGTACCGGGGCCCACCGCGACAGCCGGTCGACCCACGAGACGGTGACGTCGACCCGGTGCCGGAGTGACGGCGCAAGCCATCCCTCCGGCCGGGCGCGGTTGAAGAAGCGCGGGGCCCGATGGCGCAGGTTCCTCGTGCGGCGCCCGCGCCGGTGCGCCGCACGCTGCTCCAGCTTCTTCCGGATGAGCGCGCCGCGGTGGTCGCGCTGCACGCCGTACCGTCCGCGGCGCTCGCCGGCCTGCGCGGTGAACACTGCGATGCCGGTGTGCTTGGAGCCTGGGTCGATGCCCAGTTCGCCGCCATCCACCTCCGACGCGGCGACGCTGCGGTCCTTCAGTCGGATGACGAACGGCGTGTGCCGGGCGACGACGGCTCGGCCGGACTTCAACAGCCGCCTGGCCCTCGCGGGCGTGGTGGGCTGCAACGGGGTACCGCGCTTGTCGAGGACGAACACGGCGGGGTGCCGCTCACGCGGCCTCGTCCCGGCCCCTGAGGGCGCGGGAGTGACGCCCCCGACAGCAGGTGGGCTGCCGGGGATCTCCCCTCGACCATGTCCCGTGCCGGGTACCGCCAAGCGGTCTCCGAGCCCCGTTTCGTCCCTGATCCCGGGGTTGTCTGCTGACTCGGATTCGAGAGCGAGCTGCTGAGGAAGCACAGCTCGGTCGGTCTTCCGTCCTGCACGGAACGTAGCCATCAAGGTCACCTCCTTGTCAGTGATGGCTCGGTCTGGTAACACACGGGCTCCAGCCGCTGGGGCTGAAGCCCCCGCCTTCGGGCGGAGGATCCGGTTACGGACTGAACTACCTCGTCGTTCGTGAATCGGTCGGGCGGTCAGGCGGTCAGGGTCCGGCGGCGGATGCGGTGGGGGACGCGTACGCGGAGGCGCCGGGGGGCGTGGTCGTCGGGGTCAGGGGTGCGGCGCAGAAGCCGCAGCGGTCGCCGATGAGTTCCAGGCCGCACCAGCGGCACTGCTCCCGGCGCACCGAGGCGACCAGCTGGTAGAGGACGGTGAGGTCGGGGATGGCCGCGGCGAACTCCACCAGCTTGGGCGTGGCCCACCAGGTGGGCGAGTCGGCCGGCAGCGGGTTCTCCAGCACGCCCTGGACCTGCCAGGCCGGGGCGAGTTCGGCGGTGACCCAGTCCGAGGCGAGCTGCCCGCGGGCGAAGGTCAAGTGGGTGGCGTACGCCGGTCCGGGCGGCGGTGTGAAGCCCGGGGCGCCGAGTTTGGCCAGGCGCGGCGCGGGATGGGCCATGACGGCGAACAGTGCGCCCGGCGCCCAGGACTTGGCGTGCGCCCCGAGGCCGACCGGGACGCGGTCCAGTCTGGCGACCGAGCCCAGCAGCGCGCCGGCGTGGATGTAGTGCGCCAGCAGCCGGGCGGCGGAGGCGATGACGCCGGGGCTGAAGTCGCAGACGGTCAGCTGGCGTAACTGACGCACCAGCAGGGCGGTGGCCAGCGGCGGGAGGTCGATGTCCAGGAGCGCGATCCGGTCGCTCTCCAGGATCGCGCGGACGGTGTGCAACCGGCGGACGGTGGGGGCCGGCAGCCAGCTCGGTACGACGGCCACCACGTGTCCGTGCCGCTCCACCAGGGCGGCGGTCTCGGCGAGCGAGCCCTCCAGGTCGACCCGGTCGGGCGCGGAGAGCAGCACGGGCGGCGGAGTGTGCCGGTCCGGGGCCGGCAGTGCCAGATCGGCACTGGTGACAGCAATGGCGGTCGGCACGCGAATCCCCCTGTTCACCCGTCCTCACCCCGGTCCGCGAGCGGGTGCGCGCATATGCGGCACGACCGCAAACGGCCGTCCCCCAAGGCCTTGTGCCCCAGCACCATATCCGCGTCGTCCCTGGCAGGGCAGGGCCTTGCCGATTCCCGTCCGCGCACGACCGGTCACAGGTGGCGAAAAACCCGGACAACAAGGAAGGGGTGATGGGACGTTTCCAGCCACTTTGCGAAGAGTCTTGACAGGAGGATTGGTCTGGACCAACTTGGGCCCGGGATCCCCCACGCCCCATCTCCCCATGCCCCCTTCCCCAACTCCCCACCCCTCACTCCCCCCACGGAGTCTCATGTGAACCACATGAACCGCATGAACCGCATAAGCCGCATAAGCCGCATGAACGGCCTGTACGGCCTGAACGGCAGGAACGGCACGAGCCACATGCACCGCATACGCCCCCTCGCGCTGTTCGCCGCCGCCGGCCTCACCGCGACCGCGCTGACGGCCCTGTCCACCGGCACCGCAACGGCCGCCGACATCGACGTCGCCCGCAACGGCGGCTTCGAGTCGGGCCTGTCGTACTGGAGTTGCTCGGCCGGCAGCGGCGCGGTCACCGCCGCCCCGGTGTACGCCGGGGCCGCCGCCCTCAAGGCGACCCCGGCCGGCTCCGACAACGCCCGGTGCGCGCAGACCGTCACGGTCAAGCCGAACTCGACGTACACGCTCAGCGCCCAGGTGCAGGGCTCGTACGTGTACCTCGGCGCGAGCGGCACCGGCACCCAGGACGTCTCCACCTGGACCCCGGGCAGCGGCGCCGGCTGGCAGAAGCTCTCCACCACCTTCACCACCGGCCCCTCCACCACCCAGGTCACCGTGTACACCCACGGCTGGTACGGGCAGCCCGCCTACCACGTGGACGAGTTCCGCGTCGTCGGACCGGACGGCGGGGGCACCGACCCCGGCCCGTCCGTCCCCGGCGCGCCGGGCGGCCTCACGGTTTCCGGCCAGAACGACACCGCGCTCACCCTTTCGTGGAACGCGGTCAGCGGCGCGACCGGCTACTCCGTGTACCGGGACGGCGTCCGGGTCGCCCAGACCGCCGGCACCACCGCACAGCTGACCGGCCTGACGCCGGCCACCTCGTACTCCCTCCAGGTGAGCGCGTACAACCAGGCGGGTGAGGGTCCCCGTTCGGCCCCGGTGACCGGCACGACCACCGGCGGCGGCAACCCGGGCCCGGGCCCCTCGGTGCCCAAGCACGCCCTGACCGGGTACTGGCAGAACTTCAACAACGGCGCGACCGTCCAGCGCCTCTCCGACGTCCAGGCGCAGTACGACATCATCGCCGTCTCCTTCGCCGACGCCACCGCCACGCCCGGGCAGATCGCCTTCAACCTCGACTCGGCGGGCCTCGGCGGCTACACGGTGGCGCAGTTCAAGGCGGACGTCGCCGCGAAGAAGGCGGCCGGGAAGTCGGTCATCCTTTCGATCGGCGGCGAGAAGGGGACCATCACCGTGAACGACGCCGCCTCCGCACGCAACCTGGCCGACTCGGCGTACGCCCTGATGCAGGAGTACGGCTTCAACGGCATCGACATCGACCTCGAGAACGGCCTGAACCCGACCTGGATGACCCAGGCGCTGCGATCCCTGTCGGCCAAGGCCGGCCCCTCGCTCGTCATCACGATGGCCCCGCAGACCATCGACATGCAGTCGACCTCGAACGGCTACTTCCAGACGGCGCTGAACATCAAGGACATCCTCACCGTCGTCAACATGCAGTACTACAACAGCGGCTCGATGCTCGGCTGCGACGGCAAGGTGTACTCCCAGGGCTCGGTGGACTTCCTGACCGCCCTCGCCTGCATCCAGCTGGAGGGGGGCCTGGCCCCGTCCCAGGTGGGCCTGGGTGTGCCCGCCTCGCCCAGCGGCGCGGGCAGCGGCTACGTCTCCCCGGCCGTCGTCAACAGCGCCCTGGACTGCCTGGCCCGCGGCACGAGCTGCGGATCCTTCAAGCCGTCAAGGACCTATCCCGGCCTGCGTGGCGCGATGACCTGGTCGACCAACTGGGACGCCAAGGCGGGTAACGCGTGGTCGAACGCGGTGGGTCCGCACGTCCACAACCTGCCGTAGCGGGTACGTGTGGGGGTGGCCGGTTTGCCACTCTTGACCGGCACATGTCAGAAGCGCACGCTGTGCGCGTCCGCACGGCACCCCCACACTCCCCACCCAGGAGATCGCATGCGGCTCAGCAGCATCCGCAGGAGGAGGACCGCCACCGTCGCGGCCCTCCTCGCGCTCGCCCTCGGCGCACCCGCCTACGGCATGAGCGCGACGGCCTCGCCCCCGCCCAGCCCGTCGACCGCGACGCAGGACGAGGCGATCGTCCAGTACCGCGTCCACGGCCCCTCGACCCCCGCCGACCGCACGGCCCTGCTCGGCCTCGGCGTGTCCATCGACGAGGTGGACGACCACACCGTCGTCGTCAGCGCCGACGCCATGCAGGCCAAGACCCTGCGCAAGCTCGGTTACAAGCTGGAGGCTCTCGCCGGACCGCCGGACCGCAGCCTGCCCGGCCTCGCCGCCTCCCCGATGGACTTCCCCTCGGCCGACTCGAAGTACCACAACTACGCCGAGATGAGCGCCGAGATCGACCAGCGCATCGCCCAGTACCCGAACATCATGAGCAAGCGGGTGATCGGGAAGTCCTACCAGGGCCGGGACCTGGTCGCCATCAAGATCAGTGACAACGTCGCCACCGACGAGAACGAGCCGGAGGTGCTCTTCACGCACCACCAGCACGCGCGCGAGCACCTCACCGTCGAGATGGCGCTGTACCTGCTCAAGGAGTTCGGCTCCAAGTACGGCTCCGAGAGCCGGGTCACCGACATGGTCAACGGCCGGGAGATCTGGATCGTCCCGGACCTCAACCCCGACGGCGGCGAGTACGACATCGCCACCGGCTCCTACCGTTCCTGGCGCAAGAACCGCCAGCCGAACTCCGGATCGTCGTACGTCGGCACCGACGAGAACCGCAACTGGAACTACAAGTGGGGCTGCTGCGGCGGCTCCTCGGGCAGCAGGAGCTCCGAGACCTACCGGGGCCCGGCCGCCGAGTCCGCCCCCGAGGTCAAGGCCGTCTCGGACTTCGTCCGCAGCCGGGTGGTCGGCGGCAAGCAGCAGATCAAGGCCGCGATCGACTTCCACACCTACAGCGAACTGGTGCTGTGGCCGTTCGGCTGGACGTACAACGACACCGCGCCCGGACTGACCGCCGACGACCTGGCCGCCTTCAAGACCGTCGGCCGGCGGATGGCCGCGTCCAACGGCTACACCGCGGAACAGTCCAGCGACCTGTACATCACGGACGGCACCATCGACGACTGGCTGTGGGGCGACCAGAAGATCTTCGGCTACACCTTCGAGATGTACCCGTCCAGCGGCGGGGGCGGCTTCTACCCGCCCGACGAGGTGATCGACCGCGAGACCGCACGCAACAAGGACGCGGTGCTCCAGCTCCTGGAGAACGCGGACTGCATGTACCGCTCCATCGGCAAGGAGGGGCAGTACTGCACCACGGCCTGACCGGCAGCTGAGCCGTACCGGCCTGCGCAACGGGGCGCCCACCGCCAGGGGGCGCCCCTTCGCCGCAGCCGTGGCCACCACGCCGGGCGCCGAGACGGAGACCGCCGCGACCGCCCGCCCGTCCGTCCGTCCGTCCGGCCCGCGCACGGGGCGCCCACTGCCCGGTGCTTCGCGCCTCATGAGGCAGGATGCGCTTCACCACCACCCTGAAGGGCGGTGCACGCAACGCACCAGGAGGCACGTATGGCCAGCGAAGCAGTCCGGCGACTCGCCGAGGAACCGGTCGACCACCGCTTCAAGGGCCTGCCCCCGGACGCCGAGGCCGCCGGCCTGACCGTCGGCGCGCTCGCCGCCGAACGCCGCAACCTGCACACCGGCGGGTTCACCACCCCCGTGCTCACGCTGGACGCCGAGGCGCTGGAGCACAACCTCACCGCCCTGGGCACGTACGCGGCCCGCCACGGCCTCGCCTTCGCCCCGCACGGCAAGACCTGCATGGCCCCGCAGCTCTTCGAGCGGCAACTGGAGCACGGCGCCTGGGGCATCACCGTGGCCATGCCCCACCAGGCCCGGGTCTGCCGCGCCTTCGGCATCCGGCGGATCTTCCTCGCCAACGAGCTGGTCGACGCACCGGCCCTGCACTGGGTCGCCGCCGAGCTCGCCGCCGACCCCGCGTTCCGCTTCACCGCCTACGTCGACTCCGTACGCGGGGTCGAGCTGATGGACGCGGCCCTGGCCGGCCGGGGCGCCGTCGTGGACGTGGTCCTGGAACTCGGCGCGGGCGAGGAGGGCCGTACCGGCATCCGTACCGACGCCGAGTGCCTGGCCGTCGCCGACGCCGTCGCCGCGGCCCCCACCCTGCGCCTGGTCGGCGTGGCCGGCTACGAGGCGACCATGCCCGGCGCCGACGCCGACACCGTCCGCGCGTGGCTGCACCGCCTGACGGCGCTGGCGGCCGAGCTCGACAAGCGGGGCCACTTCGCCGGCACCGGCCTGGACGAGGTCATCGTCAGCGCCGGCGGCAGCGAGTGGTTCGACGCCGTCGCCGAGGTCTTCACGGAGCTCCCCGAACTGTCCCTGCCGGTGCTGCCGCTGCTGCGCTCCGGCGCGTACGTCTCCCACGACCACGGCTGGTACGAGGGCCTGACCCCGTTCAACCGCCACCCCGACGAGGGCGGCCTGCTGCCGGCCTTCCGGCTGTGGACCCAGGTCGTCTCCCGCCCCACGCCCGGCCAGGCCTTCGTCAACGCCGGCAAGCGCGACATCGCCTACGACCTGGGCCTGCCCCGGGTGCTCGCGGTGCGCGGGGCACGCGACGGCGTGGAGCGCCCGGCCGCCGGCATCCGGGTGACCAAGCTGTCCGACCAGCACGCCTGGCTGGAGACGGACGCCGACGCGACGGAGCTGGAGGTCGGCGACTGGGTGGCGCTCGGCATGGCCCACCCGTGCACGATCTTCGAGAAGTGGCAGCTGATCCCGGTCGTGGAAGCGGACGGCACGGTCGGCGACCTGATCCGCACGTTCTTCTGAGGTCACGCCCGACGGGCGACTGACGGCCGGGACGGCGACGACGGCGGCGGATGGGGGCAGCGGTGACGGCTGGGACCACGGTGACGGCCGGGACGACAGCGACAGCGACAGCCGGGACGGCAGCAACATCCAGGACGACAGCGACCGCCGGGACGGACCTGGTCATCCGGGGCGCCCGGGTCATCGACGGCACCGGCGGCCCCTCGTACACCGCCGACGTCGCCGTCCACGAGGGCCGGATCGCGGCCGTCGGCCGCCTCCCCGGGGGCGGCCGGCGCACCCTCGACGCCCACGGCCTGGCCCTGGCGCCCGGGTTCGTCGACATGCACGCCCACAGCGACCTGGCGCTGCTGCGCGACCCGGACCACAGCGCCAAGGCCGCCCAGGGGGTCACCCTCGAAGTCCTCGGCCAGGACGGGCTGTCGTACGCCCCCGTCGACGACCGCACCCTCGCCGACGTCCGCGCCGCCATCGCCGGCTGGAACGGCGACGGCGACGGCGGCGCCCCCGTCGGCGACGACGGCGGGGACCTCGCCCTCGACTGGCGGACCGTCGGCGAGTACCTGGACCGACTCGACCGCGGCGTCGCCGTCAACGCCGCCTACCTCGTGCCGCAGGGCACCGTACGCGCCCATGTCCTGGGCTGGGCCGACCGCCCGGCCACCCCCGCCGAACTCGCCCGGATGAAGCAGCTCGTCGCCGATGGGCTGGAGCAGGGCGCCGTCGGCATGTCCTCCGGGCTCACCTACCCGCCCGGCATGTACGCGTCCGACGCCGAACTGACCGAGCTGTGCCGGGTGGTGGCCTCCTACGGCGGCTACTACTGCCCCCACCACCGCTCCTACGGCCACGGCGCCCTCGCCGCCTACGCCGCCACGGTCGACCTGGCCCGCACCGCCGGCTGCGCCCTGCACCTGGCCCACGCCACCATGAACTTCGCCGAGAACGCCGGCCGCGCCGACGCACTGCTGGCCCTCCTGGACAGCGCCCTCGCCGACGGCGCCGACATCACCCTCGACACGTACCCCTACACCCCCGGCTGCACCACCCTCGCCGCGCTCCTGCCGAGCTGGGCGGCCGAGGGCGGCCCCGAGGCGCTGCTGGCCCGGCTGGCGGACCCGGACACCGCGCGGCGGATCGGCGCCGTGCTGGAGACGGAGGGCTCGGACGGCTGCCACGGGGTGCCGGTGGACTGGTCGACGGTGGAGATCTCCGGCACGGCCGACCCCGCGCACGAGGCGTACGTCGGCCATACCGTCGCCGCCGCGGCGGCCTCGCGCGGCGAACCGCCCTGGGAGACCGCCCGGCGGCTGCTGCTCGCCGACCGCCTGGGCCCGACGGTGCTCCAGCACGTCGGCCACGAGGGCAATGTCCGCGCGATCATGCGGCACCGCGCCCACACCGGCGGCTCCGACGGCATCCTGCAGGGCGCGAAGCCGCACCCGCGGGCGTACGGCACCTTCCCGCACTACCTCGGCCACTACGTCCGCGAGCTCGGCGTGCTCACCCTGGAGGACTGCGTCGCCCACCTGGCCGGCCGGCCTGCCGCCCGGCTGCGGCTGCCCGACCGCGGCCTGGTCCGCGAGGGGTACCGGGCCGACCTGGTCCTCTTCGACCCGCTGACGGTCGCGGCCGGCGCCACGTACGAGCACCCGCGCCGGCTGCCCACCGGCATCCCGTACGTCCTGGTCGACGGCCGGTTCGTCATCCGCGACGGCCGCCGCACCGACGCCCTGCCGGGCCGCTCGATCCGCCGGACACCGCTCGCCCGGTGGCCCTGAACGCACGCACCGCGCCGCACCGCGGCTTCCCCTCAGGAGCCGCGGTGCGGTGCGGTGCGGTGCCGGATACGGCCACCCGGCCGTCACATCCGCTTACGTCCGCTCACATCCGCTGCCAGAGCGCCGGCACGTTCGGCGGCTCCCAGCCGGTCTGGGCCTGGTGGCCCTGGAGGCAGCGGTAGCTGGCGCCGCCGTACGTGACCGTGTCCCCGGCCGCGTACACCGCGCCCGCCTTCCAGGTGCCGCCCGGCTCCGGGTCACCCGGGCCGGGGCCCGGGCCCGGGTCGGAGCCGGTGGTCCGCAGCGTCAGCCCGTACGCCGACAGCAGCGGGTTCAGCGGCTGGAAGAAGGTGGTGCCGCCGCTGGAGCAGTTCCCGGAGCCGCCCGAGGTGACGCCCTGCGCCTGGCTGCCGGAGATGTAGGAGCCGCCCGAGTCGCCGGGCTCGGCGCACACGGTCGTACGGGTCACCCCGGAAATCGTGCCCTCCGGGTAGGTCACGCTGGTGTTGTGCTGCTGGATCGTCCCGCAGTGCCAGCCCGTGGTGGACCCCGACCGGCACACCGACGCCCCGACCGGTTGCAGCACCGAGCCGGTGACCTGCACGTTCGCCCCGCCACTGCCCTTGACGTACGGGGTCGCGGTCCACTGGGAGTTCGCCGCCACCCAGGCCATGTCGCTGCCGGGGAAGACCGAGGCCTGGAAGGAGCCCTGGGCGACCTGGTTCCAGCCCGAGGTGGTGGTCCCGGCCCGTCCGCAGTGGCCGGCGGTGGCGAAGCCCTGGGTGGCGCCGCGGGTCACCGGGAAGCCGACCGAGCAGCGCCCGGAGCCGTTCATGTAATACGCGTCCCCGCCCCGCAGGTCATAGAGCGGACGCGGCGCCTGATCGGTACCGACGACGCGCACCAGACCGGCCGGGACGGCGGTGGCCGCGAGCAGCCCGGCCGCGGCGCCGGGCTCGGCCTCCTCCACCACCAGGACGTTCGCGCGCGGGTCGACGTACCGCACGGGCGTCGCCGTCGTGGCGGCCGCGTCGAGCGCGGCCTTGGCCGAGTCCAGCGCGCCCAGGGTGTGCGCCACGAC
>NZ_WTFF01000217.1 GCF_019400985.1 Streptomyces bambusae | reverse complement strand
CCGCCGGGCGGACCAGGTTCACCCCGGAGGGTAGGCCCCCGAGGACCCGCAACCTGAAGGAGGGGCGGGGCCATCTGGGGGCGCAGATGGGGGGGAGGCTCGCCCGGGCCCCAGGGGCCCGGCCCGGGGACGGGCCGGGCGCCCGGCCCCCGGCGCCGGAAACCGGACCACGCCACGTACCATGGCCGCATGTCCTTCCTCCGCCGCCACCGCGCCGCCACACCCGCCGGCCCGGACTTCGACGTCCTGGCCATGGACCCGGGGGACTGGCCGGGCAATCTCGGGGCCGGGCTGCTGCCCGCACCCGACGGCAGCTGCCAGGGTGTCTTCCTCCGCTACGACCTGTTCGGCGGACGCGGTCCCGCGATGATCATCGGCAACCTCCCCGAGGGCTCGCCGGCCCGGGAGCTCGTCGACAAGCAGGTCCCCTTCGAGGTGGCCCAGCTCCTCGACGCCCTGGAGAACGACGAGGACGTCGAGGTCACCGGCGTCGAGGACTGCCCGGTCATGCAGGGGGACAACCTCCTGATCGTCCGGAAGATCAAGCTTTCCGAGAGCCGGATCAGCTGCGTCCAGTTCGACCGCAGCGACAACGTCCTCGTCACCATCGCCAGCTGGGACCGCCCCATCACGGACGACCTCTACGCGCTGCTCAAGCCGCTGCCCGCGGAGCTCTTCCAGCAGGGCTGACAGCACCCCCGGGGCCGGGCTCCGGGCCCGGTCGGGGCGGCCCGGTCGGGGCGGCCCGATCGCCCCGGCCGGCTCGCTCAGCCCGGATCGCCCCGGCCGGCTCGCTCAGCCCGCCGCGATGTCGTTCGCCGCGACGTACCCGAAGGTCATCGCGGGCCCGATCGTCGAACCGGCCCCCGCGTAGCTGCGCCCCATCACCGCCGCACTCGCGTTGCCCGCCGCGTACAGGCCCCGGATCACCGACCCGTCCGGCCGCAGCGCCCGCGCCCGCGCGTCCGTCACGATCCCGCCCTTCGTCCCCAGGTCGCCGGGAACGATCCGGAACGCGTAGAACGGCGGCACCCAGACCGGCGCCAGGCACGAGTTCGGGTGCACCCCGGGGTCCGTGTAGTAGTGGTCGTACGCCGAGTCCCCGCGCCGGAAGTCCGGGTCGGAACCCGCCCACGCCTGTGCGTTGAACCGGTTCAGCGTCGCCCGCAGTGCCCCCGCCGGCACGCCCATCCGCCCTGCCAGCCCGTCCCAGGTCCACGCCTTCTGCACGGCGCCCGAGGCGTACCACGCGTCCGGGAGGACGAAGGTGGGCAGCACGTCCTTGAACAGGTAGCGGTTGCGGTAGTTCTGGTCGACCACCAGCCATGCCGGGATGTGCGACCCGGCCGCCGGGCGGTCCTTGTCGTACATCACGTGCACCACGTCGCTGTACGGCGCGGCCTCGTTGACGAACCGGGCCCCCGCCGCGTTCACCATCAGCCCGCCCGGCAGGGTCCGTTCGGCCAGGCAGAAGTACGGCTCCCCGGGCAGCGGGATCGCCGGCCCCCACCACGCGTCCTCCATCAGGGCGAGCGCGGCCCCCGCCCGCTCCCCGGCCCGGATGCCGTCGCCCGTGTTCTCCTTCGCGCCCACCGTCCACTGCGTACCGATCGGCTGCTGCTGGTACCGCGCCCGCATCGCCGCGTCGTGCTCGAAACCGCCCGAGCCGACGACCACGCCCCGCCGGGCCCGTACGACGCCCTGGGCACCCTCCCGGTGGACCACCACCCCGGTGACCGCACCGCCCTCCACGACCAGGTCCACCAGCGGGCACTCCAGCCACACCGGCACCCCGGCCCGCAGCAGGCCGGCCCGCAGCCCGGCCGCCAGGGCCTGGCCCATCGTCAGCGGCTTCTCGCCGCGCAGCGCCGCCGCCGTACCGCGGGCCAGGCACTCGGCGGACACCGCCGCGCCCCTGGCGTTCACCGCGGCGAGCGTCAGCCACTTGTAGTCCTGGCTGAAGACCACCATCCCCGCCGGCACCGGCATGTACGCCGGGTTCAGGTGGGCGAGCTCCGAGCCGAGGACGTTGCCGTCCAGCTGGTCCGGCTCGATGGACCGGCCGTTCGGCAGCCCGCCCGGCAGCTCCGGGTAGTAGTCGCTGTAGCCCTCCATGAAACGGAAGCGGAGCGGACTGTTCGCCATGACGAAGTCCAGCATCCGCGGACCGTTCTCCAGGAACGCCCGCTGCCGGTCGGCCGGAGCGCCGTCACCGACCACCGCCGCCAGGTACGTCGCCGCCTTCTCCGGCGTGTCCGGCACCCCGGCGGCCCGCAGCACACTGTTGTTCGGCAGCCAGATCCCGGCTCCGGAGCGGGCCGCCGACCCGCCGAAGGTGGGCGCCTTCTCCACCACCAGGACACTCAGCCCCCGCTTCGCGGCGGTCAGCGCGGCCGTCATCCCGGCCGCCCCCGACCCGACCACGACGACGTCGTACTCGCCGACGACGGGCGCCGGCGCCACCGAGGCGGCCCGCGCCGCCGCGGCGGGCAGGCCGGCGGCGACCACCCCCGCCCCGGCACCGGCGAGCACGGTGCGCCGCGAGGGGCGCGAGGGGCGCGAGGGGCACGAGGGGCGTGAAGGGTGCAGGGGCTGCGAGAGGTGCGAGGGGTGCGATCGGTCTTCGGTGTCCGTGGGGTCCGGGGGAATCAGGCGGCCGGCAGGCATGGGCGGGCTCCAGCGGTGAGAGGGAGGCGGAGGACGCCACCGGGTGGCGTACCCCGCCGCTGATGCTGAGTCAGAAAAGGTGTTCGGGGGATCATGTGATGTCAAGGCACGCGCGGCGGTACGGCCCCACCCACCCGCCCGGGCCACGGCGGTGGCGCCATCCCCGCGCCCGCCCCACGCTGGAGTGGTGAACGACCACTACCGCTACCCGGACCTGCGCGCCGTCTACGTGAACTGCACGCTCAAGCGCTCACCCGAGGTGAGCAACACCGAGGGGCTGATCGCACGCAGCCGCGCCCTGATGGAGGCGAACGGGGTCACCACCGAGCTCGTCCGGGCGGTCGACCACGACATCGCCACCGGCGTCTGGCCCGACATGACCGACCACGGCTGGGAGACGGACGAGTGGCCCGTCCTCTACTCGCAGATCATGGCCGCCGACATCCTGGTCCTGTGCGGCCCGATCTGGCTCGGTGACAACAGCTCGGTCATGAAGCAGGTCATCGAACGCCTCTACGCCTGCTCCAGCATCCTCAACGACCAGGGCCAGTACGCGTACTACGGCCGGGTCGGCGGCTGTCTGATCACCGGCAACGAGGACGGCGTGAAGCACTGCGCCATGAACGTCCTCTACAGCCTCCAGCACCTCGGCTACACCGTTCCGCCGCAGGCCGACGCCGGCTGGATCGGCGAGGCCGGGCCCGGGCCCTCGTACCTGGACGAAGGGTCCGGCGGCCCGGAGAACGACTTCACCAACCGCAACACCGCCTTCATGTCCTGGAACCTCATGCACCTCGCGGCCATCCTGAAACGGGCCGGCGGCATCCCCGCCCACGGCAACCAGCGCTCCGAGTGGGACGCGGGCTGCCGCTTCGACTTCCCCAACCCCGAGCACCGCTGAAGCCCGCCGTCCCACGGCTCACCGGATTCCACGGCCCGTCGAAGCCCACGGCCCACCGGACCCCGGACACCGCTGAGCCCCGGGCGGTGGGAGGCCCGGGGCTCAGCGACCATGGGGGGGTGGGGATCTCCGGAGCAGTGGTCAGCGGGTGCCGACCGCGGCCCGGACGGCTCTACGGGCCATCCCGCAGTCGTCGTGCAGGCGGCGCAGCAGCAGCCGCTGCTCCTCGCCCGCGGACAGTGCACCCGCGGGCAGCGGCTGCGTCGGGGCGGTGGACAGCATGGAGCGCTGGACCGCCGTCTCGGACATGCGGATCTCGCGGGTCAGTACCAGCATCAGGTTCACCAGGAAGGCGTCCCTGGCCGCCGGTCCGGCCGCCTGCGCCAGCTTGCTGATCTGGCTCCGGGCCGCCGGCGCGTCGCCGAGTACGGTCCACAGCGTGGCCAGGTCGTACCCCGGGAGGTACCAGCCGGCGTGCTCCCAGTCGAGCAGCACCGGACCGGCCGGCGAGAGCAGCAGGTTCGACAGCAGCGCGTCCCCGTGGTTGAACTGCCACGATCCGCCCGCCACCGCCAGCCCGTGCAGCAGCTTCTGCAGGTCGCCCAGGTCCCGGTCGGTCAGCAGCCCCAGCTCGTGGTAGCGCGAGATCCGCGAGGCGTAGTCCAGCGGGCGGCCGAACAGCTCGCCCGGCGGCCGCCACTGGTTGAGCCGGCACACCGCGCCCAGCGCCGCCCGGATGTCCGGCCGCGGGGGCGCCTCCACCGGATGACGCTGCAGGGCCGCCACCCGGCCCGCCATCCGCTCGACCACCAGCGTGCAGTTCTCCGGGTCCGCGGCGATCAGCCGCGGCACCCGGACCGGCGGGCGGTGCCGGACGA
Source organism: Streptomyces bambusae (assembly GCF_019400985.1). GTDB lineage: Bacteria > Actinomycetota > Actinomycetes > Streptomycetales > Streptomycetaceae > Streptomyces > Streptomyces bambusae_A. Next base: position 8,289 of record NZ_WTFF01000217.1, on the reverse strand, counting down.
ACGCACGGTATGCCGCTATTTCGTGGCGGTACCGCTCACGCCACTCCGGCGAGTGGTCGAGTAAAACCTTCGCGACGGCGGTCGTGCGCCCCGTCGTGCCCACCAGCAGAACCGACCGGCCGCTGCGGCGCAGCACCTGGACGGGCGCGAACTCGGGGCAGATCCGCTGCACGGAGGCGAGCGCGGTGCGCAACTGCGCGCCCTGCGGCCCCGACAGGTCGATTCTGCCGCTCAGCTGCTGTGTCGCCGCTCCCGGCAGCCGGCGGGCCCGTACGGTGCCCGGCGCCGGCGCGACACCGCGGCCGGATTCCCAGTAGGGGCCGCCGCCGGCCTGGAAGGTGCGGTGCGGCCGGACGGGGGCGGACACGGAGGACGGTGCTGCGTACATGACGGTTGCGGTTCCCTTCGTGCGCCGACGAATTCCCTGCACCTTCCCGCCCGGGCACCGACGGGCACCCTGGGGAGTGCCGCCGGAGTACCGGGGCGGGGAGGCGCATTCCTACCTGACACCCGCGCGTGGGTGGCACACCATCTGGCGGACCCTGGCGAACCCTGGCGAATAGTCGCTCGGCATCTTCGGGCGGGCTAGTGTCAACTCAGCCGAGAACCTGGGGGCTTGACGTGAGCAAAGGACCCAACACCCGTCTGAACGACCTGTTCGGCCTGGCGGGGTGGTCGAAGGGCGAACTCGCGAGGATGGTCAACCGGCAGGCGGCGGCCATGGGCCACCACCAGCTGGCCACCGACACCTCGCGGGTGCGGCGCTGGATCGAGGTGGGGGAGACCCCCCGCGAACCGGTGCCCACCGTCCTCGCGGCCCTGTTCACCGAGCGGCTCGGTCGTGTCGTGACCATCGAGGACCTCGGGTTCGTACGGCAGCGGCGCACCTCGAAACGGCAGCCGGACGGGGCGAAGGACAACCCCGACGGACTGCCCTGGGCGCCCGAACGGACTGCAGCGGTCCTCACCGAATTCACGGGAATGGACCTCATGCTCAACCGACGAGGCCTGATGGGCGCGGGTGCCGCGCTCACCGCCGGCTCCGCCCTCAGCAGTGCCATGTACGACTGGATCCGCACCGATCCCGCCCCCGCCACCCGCAGCGCGCCACGCTCCGGCGACGCCTACCAGGCCGACCCCGCGGGCTACGACCGCTACGAGGCGGCCCCCATCGGCTCCCAGGAGATCGAGGCCCTGGAGCGGTCCGTGGAGGTATTCCGGGCGTGGGACGCCTCCAGAGGCGGCGGACTCCAACGCAAGGCGGTCGTGGGCCAGTTGAACGAGGTGGGCGGCATGCTCGCCTACCACCACCCCGACCACCTCCAGCGGAGGCTGTGGGGGGTGGCGGCCAACCTGGCCGTCCTGGCCGGCTGGATGTCCCACGACGTGGGGCTGGAGCCCACCGCCCAGAAGTACTTCGTCATCGCCGCGCACGCCGCCCGCGAGGGCGGCGACCGCCCCCGCGCCGGGGAGGCCCTGTCCCGGGCCGCGCGCCAGATGGTGCACCTGGGCAAGCCCAACGAGGCGCTGGACCTGATGAAGCTGGCCCAGGCCGGCTCCGGCGAGGAGACCCTGCCGCGCACCCGCGCCATGCTGCGCACGATCGAGGCGTGGGCGCAGGCGGCGATGGGCAAGGGACAGGCGATGCGACGCACCCTGGGCGAGGCCGAGGAGCTGTTCGTCTCCGACAAGGGCGACGTACCGCCGCCGAGTTGGATGCAGCACTTCGACGCCGCCGACCTGCACGGGATGCAGGCGCTGGCCTTCCGGACGCTGGCCGAGCACGACCCGTCCGCCGCACCGATCGCCGCCAGGCACGCCAAGGAGGCGCTGCGGCTGCGGTCCGCCGGCCACCAGCGCTCGCAGATCTTCGACTACATCTCGCTGGCCTCGGCGTGCTTCATCGCCGACGATCCGGAGCAGGCCGACCGCTACGCGCGGCTGGCGCTGGTCTCGATGAACGAGACCTCCTCGCACCGGACCTGGGACCGGCTCCGGGAGATGTACCGGCTCACGGGCCAGTACGCCGGCTACGGGCGCATCGAGGACCTGCGCCGGGAGATCGAGGACTCGCTTCCGCACATCCCGGCGGCCCGTCCGCGGACGGGGGAGGTGTAGCCGGCACCTTCCGCCCGGCGGACCGGAGCACGCCGAAGCCGGGGCCGAGGCCCCGGCAGGCTCCGACTCCGACTCCGACGGATGCGTCGGTGGTGGGACGCCGGTCCGGGATACGGTCCGGGTGGGCAGGCTCAGGAGCCGATGCGGGCCACCAGGACGCAGGCGTCGTCCTCGCGCTCGGTCTCGCCGAACTCCTCGATGACCCTCCGGACGCCCTCCTGCGCGGACCGCACCGTGGAGAACCGCGGGGCCAGCGCCAGCAGCCGCTCGGCGGCGTCGACACGGCTGAACTCGATGCTGCGCGGCGTCAGTCCGTCCGTGTACAGGACCAGGACGTCCCCCGCTTCGAGCCGGACCTCGGCCTGCCCGTACGTCGCCCCCGAGGTCGCGCCCAGCAGTACGCCCTCGGGCGGCTGCAGGGCGCGGCCCTGGCCGTGGCGGAACAGCAGCGGGGCCGGGTGGCCGGCCTGCGCCCACGACAGCACACCGCTCACCGGGTCGTACCGGCAGCACACGGCGGAGCCCAGCGCAGGCTGGACGGAGGTCTCCAGGAGCTGGTTGAGCCAGCCCATCAGCGGGCCCGGCTCGATCCCGGCCATCGCCATGCCGCGCAGGGCGCCGAGCACCATCGCCATCCCGGATGTGGCGGTGACCCCGTGGCCGGTCAGGTCGCCGACCGTCAGCATCGAGCTGCCGTCGGGCAGTTCGAGCGCGTCGTACCAGTCGCCGCCGATCAGCGCGCTGGTCGCGGACGGGAGGTAGTGCGCGGCGACGTCGAGGGTGCCGCTGCTGCCGTGCGGGAAGCGCAGGGAGCCCCGCCACGGCGGGAGCACGGCCTCCTGGAGCTCGACGGCGAGCCGGTGCTCGGTCTGGGCGATCTCCCGCTGGCGCTGGAGCGAGTCCCGTGACTCGCGCACCGCCCGCTCGCTGCGCCGCAGTTCGCTGACGTCGCGCAGCACCGCCCACATGGACGCCGTGCACCCGTCGGAGTCGATGACCGGCTCGCCCCGCATGTGCAGGGTGCGTACCCGCCCGTCGGTGCGGATGATGCGGAACTCGCCGTCTATGGCCTTCCCGTCGACCAGGCACGCGGTGACCATCGAGGTCAGCAGCGGCTGGTCCTCGGAGAAGAGGGTCGAACCCAGTTCGTCCAGGGACAGTGCTCCGGCCTCGGGGGACCGGCCGAAGATCTGGAAGAGCTCCTCGGACCAGCTGACCTCGTCCGTGAGCAGGTTCCACTCGGCGCTGCCGACCCGGGTCTGCGCGGCCTCGCCGAACGGCTCGGGGGCGAGCTGTTCGGCCTCCTCCGGCTCGGGGACGGGCGGCAGGCCCTCCTTGAGCTGACCCAGGTGCTCGCGGAGGTCGTCGAGTTGGTGCACGGCCAGGTCGCAGAGTGCGCGCTGCCAGCGTCCCTGAGCGTCGTCGTCGTCCACGACGGTCTCGCGGCGTACGGCGTCGACATCGCCGCGCAGCCGCCGGGTCTGCTTGATGAGCGCGTCCACCGACCCGGGCTCGGGTGGTTGCGCGGGACGGTCCGCGAACAGGTGGGACGGCATGAGAACTCCGATACAGGCGCGGCACGGCCAAGTCTGAAGGAAGGACCGGTTACGACTGTGGCACAGTGCCGATGCGCCTGTAAGGCGATTGGCAACATCCGTTACGGCCTTGCGTATGACATATGCCAAAGGCCTTCCGTCCCACGTGTTCTGTGCGAATGATTGCGAATGATTCAGGTCAGACGCGTGGTCACACCATCAACGGCACGGGGTGGATCTCGTCGGCCGGGTGCCCCGCCCGCTCATGGATCTTCCGTACCGCCTCGGCCGACGGAGCCTCGGAGAGGCAGTAGACCACTCCGGCCTCCGGGTCCGCCCATGCCTGCTTGAAGTGCACCTTTTCGTCGGCCTCGATCGCGAGGTCCGCCCGGTGCGCCTCCATCAGCTGTTCCCGGGTGACACCCTTCATCCCGGTGTGCACATCCATGTAGGTGCCCATAGAGGCCACCTCCTTCGTTCCCCTGGTGGCATCCGGTCCTGCTTCCATCGTGCGCCCGCGGCCGGAAACCGGCCTTCCGGACGGCCGGACCGTACGCACGGTCGACCCGTGCGAACCACCCGGACGTGTCTGCCCCCGGCTGACCCCCGGCAACGCCACGCCTCCCGCGCCCCCCGGACGGAGGACTCCGGCACGTCCCGGACTCCGCGCGGTCCCCCGGGAACCAGGGCTTCCGGCCGCCCGCCGGGATCGCTACCCTACGTGCCGGTAACCCACCCGGTGAGGAGCAGCATGACAGGGCAGAGCCGGCGCACGTTCCTCACCTACCTCGTCGCCGCGCCGACGCTCGCCGTCGCCACCCGGGCCGGCGCCGACCTGCTCGCGCCCCAGCCGGCCGGCGCCGCCGTGCCGACCCTGCCCGCTCCCGCCGATCTGGTCGACCTCGGCGACCTGTTCAAGCTGGCGGGCGCCCCCACCGCCGGCATGCTGGTCCTCACCGTCGAGGCCGACGGGACGATCCGCTTCCGGCTGCCCCGCGAGGAGGTCGGCCAGGGCCTCACCACGGCCGTGGCCATGCTCGTCGCCGAGGAGCTCGACACCCCGATGGCCGCCGTACGCGTGGAACTCGACGATGCCCGGCCCGAGTTGCTGTTCAACCAACTGACCGGCAGCTCCAACTCGATCCGCTCCCTCTACGGACCGGTCCGGCAGACGGCCGCGACCGCCCGCGCCCGGCTGGTCGCGGCCGCCGCGGCCCGCTGGCAGCTGCCGGCCGCCACCCTGACCACCGCCGCCGGCTCCGTCCGCGCCCCCGACGGCCGGACCGCCGGCTACGGCAGCCTCGCCGAGGCCGCCGCGGACCCCGCCCTGGTGGTCCTCGGCGCCACGCCCAAGCCGGCCTCCCGGCACACCCTGGTCGGCACCCCGGTGAACCGGACCGACGCCCGCGCCATGGTCACCGGAGCCTTCGAGTACACCCTCGACCTCGACGTGCCCGGCGCCAAACCGTGCGTCGTGCGCCGCCCGCCCACCCTCGGCGGCACCGTCACCTCCGTCGCCAACGCCGCGGCCGTGCGCGCCATGCCCGGCGTGCTGCACGTCGTCACGATCCCCACCGGGGTCGCCGTCGTCGCCGAGACCTTCGGCCAGGCCCTCGACGCCCGGGCGGCCCTCCAGGTCGACTGGGGCCCCGGACCGGCCGACCGGCTCTCCGACGCGCAGATCCGGTCCGCGCTGCGCGCCGCCAACCCCGCCCCGCTGCTGCCGCCGCTGCTCACGCCCTACGTGGACGCCGAGTTCGACTTCGCCTTCGTCAGCCACGCCCCGCTGGAGACCAACTGCGCGGTGGCCGACGTACGCGCGGACCGGGCCGAGATCTGGTCCGGGCTGAAGTCGCCGATCGTCGCCAAGGAGACGATCGCCGCCGAACTCGGGCTGCCGCTGTCGAAGGTGACCGTCCACGTGGTCCAGGCGGGCGGCTCCTTCGGCCGCCGGCTCTTCTTCGACGCCGCCCTGGAGGCCGCCCGGGTCTCGAAGGCCTGCGGCCGCCCGGTCCGCCTGATGTGGACCCGCGTGGACGACACCCGCCACGGGCGGATGCGCCCGGCCACCCACCACCGCATCCGCGCCACCTACGCCCTGGGGCAGGTGCTCAGCTTCGAGCACCGGGTGGCCGCCGTCGAGACCGACTTCCGGCACGGCCTCGGCGAGATCCTCACCGCCACCGCCGCCCAGCTCCCGCTCGGCATCGGCAACGCCACCCTCGCCCAGACGCTGTTCCTCACGACGGTGAAGTCGCCCTACCACTTCGGCCTGACCACCCAGGCCCTCACGGAGGTGCCCACGGGCATCCCCACCGGCTCCTGGCGTTCGGTGTACTCCGCCAACACCCGCGGCGCCGAGGAGATCGTGGTCGACGAGCTGGCGCAGCGGCTCGGCAAGGACCCGTACGCGTTCCGCCGCGCCTTCCTCAAGACGGACGCCCAGCGCGCCGTGCTCGACAAGGCCGCGCAGGAGGGGGAATGGGGCCGGGCCCTGCCCGCCGGCTGCGCCCAGGGCATCGCCTTCCACGAGGAGTACAAGTCCCGCACCGCGTGCCTGGTCGAGATCGACACCCGGGACCCCGAGCACGTGCGCGTCACCAAGGCGGTGATCGCCGTGGACGTCGGCCGGCCGGTCAACCCGCGCGGCCTGGAGGCCCAGATGACCGGCGGGCTGATGGACGCCGTCTCCACCACCCTACGCGCCGGGCTGCACCTGGACAAGGGGCTGCCGCTGGAGGGCAGTTACAGCCAGTTCCACTGGGCGCGGCAGCGCGACACCCCGCGCGACGTACGGGTGTACGTGCTGCCCGCGACCGGGGACGAGCCCGGCGGCGCCGGTGAGCTCGGCGTGCCGGCCGCGGTGGGCGCCATCGCCAACGCCTACGCCCGGGCCACCGGCACCCGGCCGCGCAGCTTCCCCCTCGACTTCGACGTCGACTTCACCCCGTACCCGCGCTAGCGCGAGACTCAGGAGCCACCCCCGTGCCCTCCCACACCTTCACCGTCAACGGGCGCAGTGTCACCGTGGACGCGCCCGACGACCTGCCCCTGCTGTGGGTGCTGCGCGACCTGCTGGGCATCCGCGGCCCCAAGTACGGCTGCGGGGTGGACGTCTGCAAGGCCTGCACCAGCCACCTCGACGGCCAGGACGTCCGCCCGTGCGTGGTACCGGTGTCCGCCTGCGCGGGGCGGGAGGTGACCACCATCGAAGGGCTCGCGGACGGCGACCGGCTGCACCCGGTCCAGGAGGCCTGGCTCGAACAGGACGTCGCCCAGTGCGGGTTCTGCCAGCCCGGCCAGATCATGGCCGCCGTGGCGCTGCTGCGCCGGACCGGCGAGCCGACGGAGGAGGACCTCGACGCGATCGCGAACATCTGCCGGTGCGGCACCTACGTCCGGATCCGGGAGGCGATCAAGGCGGCGGCCGCCCGGATGTGACGGGGCGCCGGCGGAGCGAGGTGGGGCCCGGTGCTCCCCCGAGACTCCGGGCCCCGACCGCTCGCGGACCAATCTAGGCGGCCGCGGCGGCGGACGGCGGATTCGTCGTGCACAGCGGCACCGGGAGATCGGTATCACTGCGCACAGTGTGCGGTCGGTGATTGAATGCGGCGGCGCCACGACCCGGACCGAAGGGACCTTCCATTCAGCCGCCTTTCACCCCGCTTTCCACCCCGCCTTCCGCCCCGCCTCCCGTCTGGTCCCGGCCCGACGACGTGCTCAAGGCCCACCGCCTCGCCCACAGCGGCGGCTCCGCCGACCTGCTGGGCTGGCTCTCCGGCCGGCTGGGCGGCTGGCTCGCCGTGCTCGACGGCGACGGGCGGCCCGTGCTGCTCGGCCGGTCCGGCTCCGGCTCCGGCTCCGGTCCCGAAGCCGCCCTCGCCGCCCGCGGCGCGGCCGAGCTGACCACCCGCGGCGTGCGCTCGGCGGTGCTGGAGGGGGCCGACGCGACCGCCCTGCTGTTCGCCCTCGGCGACGACCGCGTGCTGGCCGCCGTCCTGCGGCGCCCCCACCACCCCGGCGCGCCCACCCTGCTCGCCGACTCCGCCGTACCGCTCGCGCTGGTGCTGCGCGCGGAGGAGGCCGCCCGGCTCTCCGAGCGCGCCGCGGTGGCCGAGGCCCGGGCCCGCGAGGCGGTGCTCCACCTGCTGATGAACGGCAGGCTCTCCACGGCCCGGCAGATCGCCGAGGCCCTCACCCCGTCGCTGCCCGACCCCCTGCGGGTGTACGTCGTGGAGTGCTCGGCCGGCCGGCGGGCGGAGGTGGCCCGGATCTGCGGGGAACTCAGCGGCGGCCGCGCCTGGATCGTGCGCTGCCCGGTGTACGCACGCCACCTGATCGCCCTGGTCCCGGACGGCCCCGCCGCGGCCGGGCCGGACGGCGACGCGCTGGCCGACGCGCTGGCCGCCGTCGACGGCGACTGCGTGGTGGGGGTCAGCGAGCAGGCGTGGCTGGGGGAGGTCCCGGCCGCCTGGACCCAGGCCTTCCACGCCCTGGCCGTCGCCCGCGGCCGCGACGAACGCCACGCCCGCTTCGGCCCCGGCCCCGAACTGGCCCTGGCCGGTCGATTCTCAACATCGGCCGCTGCCGACGAGCTTACGCGGTGAGAGTCGGGCGGCCGTGGGGGTGTTTAGAG
>NZ_WTFF01000216.1 GCF_019400985.1 Streptomyces bambusae | reverse complement strand
GGCGGTGGCGGCGGTGCCGGTGTCGGAGCCGGTATCGGGCGCGCGCCCGGTGCCGGTACCGAGCCCGGTGCCCGTGCCGGCGTCCGGCCGAACGGCAACGGCAGCGGTGGCGGTGCCGGACGCGGTGCCGGAACCGAGCGCGGCGATCGCGCGGATCCTGAGCGGCCCCAGCGGCCTGGGCACGGTGAGCCTCCACTTCGGCCGCCGCACCGACCTGCCGGCACCGGTGGACCTGCCGGCACCGGTGGACCTGCCCGCCCCGGCGGGGGTGTCCGTACCCTCGGGGGTGTCCGTCGCGTCGGACCTGCCCGCCCCGCCGGAGCCGCCCGCCCCGGCCGTGGGCAACCCGATCCCCGGCCTCTACCACCACCCCGTCCCGGAGCCCGACCCCGCCCGCGTCGAGGAGGTCAGCCGCCGGATCAAACGCTGGGCGGTGGACGAGGTCCAGGCCTACCCCCCGGAGTGGGAGGACCAGTTCGACGGCTTCTCCGTGGGCCGCTACATGGTCGCCTGCCACCCGGACGCGCCCACCGTCGACCACCTGATGCTCGCCACCCGGCTGATGGTCGCCGAGAACGTCGTCGACGACGTCTACTGCGAGGAGCACGGCGGTTCGCCCGTCGGCCTGGGCGGAAGGCTTCTGCTCGCCCACACCGCCCTCGACCCGGTCCACACGACGAAGGAGTACGAGCCGGACTGGGCGGCATCGCTCCACTCGGACGCCCCGCGGCGCTCCTACCGCTCCGCCATGGAGTACTTCCTCCAGGCGGCCACCGCCTCCCAGGCCGACCGCTTCCGGCACGACATGGCCCGGCTGCACATGGGCTACCTCGCCGAGGCCGCCTGGGCCGAGACGGACTACGTCCCGGAGGTGGCGGAGTACCTGGCGATGCGCCAGTTCAACAACTTCCGCCCCTGCCCCACCATCACCGACACGGTCGGCGGCTACGAACTCCCGGCGGAACTGCACGCCCTGCCCGCCATGCAGCGGGTCATCGCCCTCGCCGGCAACGCCACCACCATCGCCAACGACCTCTACTCGTACATGAAGGAGCTCAAGAGCCCCGGCAAGCACCTCAACCTGCCGGTGGTCATCGCCGAACGCGAGGGCCTCTCCGACAAGGAGGCCTACCTGAAGGCGGTCGAGATCCACAACGACCTCATGCACGAGTTCGAGGCCGCGGCCGCCGAGCTGGCCGCCGCCTTCCCCGACCCTCGCGTGGCGCGCTTCCTGCGGGGCGTGGCGGTCTGGGTCGACGGCAACCACTACTGGCACTCCACGAACACCTATCGCTACACCCTGCCCGACTTTTGGTAATGACGAGGGGACTTGTCCACATGACCAGCACCATCAGCACCACCCCGTTCGTCCCTGCTCCGGTGACGCCGTACCAGGGGGACATCGCCCGTTACTGGAACGAAGAGGCCAGGCCCGTGAACCTGCGCCTCGGCGATGTCGACGGCCTTTACCACCACCACTACGGCATCGGCACCATCGACACCGCCGCCCTCGGGGACCCGGCGGCGGACGCGTACGAGAAGAAGCTGATCGCCGAGCTCCACCGCCTGGAGTCGGCGCAGGCCGAGGTCCTCCTGGACAACCTCGGCGCCATCGGCCGCGACGACATGCTCGTGGACGCCGGCTGCGGCCGCGGCGGCTCGATGGTCATGGCCCACCAGCGCTTCGGCTGCACCGTCGAAGGCGTCACCCTCTCCACCAAGCAGGCCGACTTCGGCAACAACCGCGCCCGCGAACTGGGGATCGAGGAATCGGTCCGCTCCCGGGTCTGCAACATGCTCGACATGCCCTTCGAGACCGGCCAGGCCGCGGGCTCGTGGAACAACGAGTCCAGCATGTACGTCGACCTGCACGACCTGATGGCCGAGCACTCCCGCATCCTCGCGGTCGGTGGCCGCTACGTGACCATCACCGGCTGCTGGAACCCCCGTTACGGCCAGCCCTCGAAGTGGGTCTCCCAGATCAACGCGCACTTCGAGTGCAACATCCACTCCCGCCGCGAGTACCTGCGCGCCATGGCCGACAACCGCCTGGTCCCCCAGGCCGTCATCGACCTGACCCCGGACACCCTCCCCTACTGGAAGCTGCGGGCGACCTCGTCCCTGGTCACCGGCATCGAGGAGGCCTTCATCAAGTCCTACGAGGACGGCTCCTTCCAGTACGTCCTGATCGCGGCCGACCGCGTCTGACACACGCCCGCGCGGCAGGGCCGGGACCGATGCGAACGGACGGTCCCGGCCCTGCCGCGCGCCCAGGTGGACTCAGATGCGGTGCACCGGGGCGGCGCCGTCCACCCAGTGCCAGTTCACCGGGGCGTACTGCCGCTTCAGCGCGTTGCGCCCCGGGCCGTACGCCTTCAACGCGGCCCGCACCGCATCCTCAAGACCGCCGAGGTCGTCCTCCGGGACCGGCACCCGGAGCAGCAGGTGCTGCTTCTGGTGGACGAGGAGCAGCTCGCCGGCGGGGGAGCAGCCCATCAGCGAGAAGTGGACGAGCGCCTTGAACGGCGCCTCCGAGGTACGGATCCGCGCGCGCATCTGGCCCTCTGCGTCCCACGCGTACAGGCCGTAGCGGTTGAGGTGGAAGGCCCGCGCCCGGTACGGATCGCCGACGAGTGTGTAGCAGAGCCCGGTGAACGGGCTGTCCTCGTAACGGTGCATGCCCTCCAGCCTCCCGCGCTCCTTTCCCTGCCCGTCGAGCAGCAGGAAGGAGAACACCTGCCCGCGGCTGCCCGCCCGGTACGTCTTCCCGAAGACGGGCACGACGAACAGGTCGTCCCCCATGGCCGCGGGGCGGCCCATCCTGCAGCCCGAGTAGTCGAAGCGGGTGCGGTCGTCCGTGGACACCATCTCGGTCAGCGAGGGCGACGGCCGGTTCTTGCCGCCGACGGGGGCGCCGTCGAAGACCACGTGCGGGTACAGGTCCGCATCGGTCTGCCGGTCGGTGCGCGCGGTGTGCGTGGCGATGGCCCGCAGGGTGGCCTTCGAGCCGGGGCCGAGCGTGCTGCCGGGCTCGGAGAGCGCGACGAGGTTGGCGATCTGCCCGGCCCAGTTGTCCACCTTGTACTCGGCAACCCCGCACAGCAGCCGGCCCGAGGGCGTGACGTCGATCGAGTAGGCGTACGGATCACCCGTACGATCCCTCTCCTCCTCCCAGCCCCAGGGCGAACGCCAGGACTCCACGAGCCGGCTGAGGTCGGCCGAGAAGAGATGGGTGTTCCCCGGCTTGGAGCTCATCGCGACCGTCCCGTCCGGGAGGACGGCCAGGCTGAAGTCCGATCCCTCGGTGAGCCCCGTCGGGACGTTGCCCCGGGTCGCCCCGCCCAGCAGCGCCGTCGCGGTGGGCGTCCCGTCGGGGGCGTACCGGGTGAGCACGTGGTACGTGAAGTCCATCTGGAAGGGGTCGGCGGCGTCGGACTTCGCCCGGTAGCGCCTCGCCTCGGACAACGCGTACGTCTCACCGGCCGCGTTCGCGGTGACGGCGTAGGTCCGGAATGCCCAGCCCTCGGCCGGCTTGGTGGCGGTCAGGTCGACGCGGTGCTCGTCCACGACGGAGGCGGGCAGGGTCATGGGAAGGGTGGTCGCAGCCATGATCACCATCCTGCCCCCGCCCACTGACAACGGTCACACCACCCGCGCCCGCGCGCTCGCCCGCCCGCGCTCCGGGTCGCGCGCTCCCGCTCCCGCTGGACCGGGACGCGGGTGGCCGGGATCCCGCGTGCCGCGTCGACGACGAACCGGAAGTCGCCAGCCGCCTCTGCCCGGCGGTGTTGACGGCTGCAGGCCTACGGCATCGAGGTGACCGCGACCCGGTCCGGCCGCGTCACGGTCGCGCGCGACGTAAAAACCCTTAAGTACCGGGGGAAATAACCCACCAACCCAACCAACCGCGGGTCCGTCGCTCGGACGGGTGAATCGCCCCAACTGGACTGGAAATCGGCACCGGTTGCGGGCATATGCTCGCCGCGACAACCCAGACATACGTCGGCCCCCGCCGGGAGTGGCTTCCCATGCGAGGGCCTGACCAACGAGGAAGAAGCACCTTCCCGATGGCTTTCCAGCAGCCTAGCGCGGGCACGTCCGCGCAGTCCCCCATTCCGGCAGGATCCCTCCGATCCGGTGTCGTCCACGTCAACATCCGGCACGAAAGTCACTTCACGGTGGTGGGCAACCACCTCGCGCAGCACCCCGAACTGTCGCTGATGGCACGCGGACTGGCCCTGTACATCCAGTCGCTCCCGGCCGGCTCCCCCATCGGCATCAAGGACCTCTCCGGGCAGCTGCCGGAAGGCGAGTACCGCATCGGGAAGGCCCTGCGCGAGCTTGAGGTGCACGGCTACCTGTCCCGCAACCGGGAGCGGCTGCGGTCCGGCCAGCTCGTGACGCGGACCTTCTCGTACAACGCGCCCCGCGCCACGTGCGACGACTCGCCCCCGGAGCCCCCGGACGACGGCGGCCTGGACGGGGACGGGCCGTACGAAGGCGGCCCGTACGACGCCGGGCTGGACGGCGGCGGTGACTGCCCTCCGATGGCCCCGGACCCGGCCCCCCACCCGGACTCAGACCCGGCCCCCGCCCCGGACCCGCACCCGGCCCCCGCCCCGGACCCGACTCCCGAGCCCGAAGTCCTGCCATCACCTTCGGCACCGGAAGCGGCGCAGGCACCGGAAGGGGTGCAGGCACCGGAAGGGGCGCAGGCTCCGGACGAGGCGGCACGCACGCTCGGCCAGGCCTGGAAGCTCCTCGCCGAGCTCCGCAGCTCCGACCCTCGCCTGACCTTGTCCGTCGCGGACATCCACCGGCTCGCCCCGGACGCGGCTCGCTGGCTGGAGAACGGCATGCGGCCGTCCGCCGTCAGCCGCGCCCTCACGGCCGGTCTCCCCGCGGACCTCCGCTACCCAGCCGGCATCCTGGCGTACCGCCTCGCCACCCAGCTCCCACCGCCGCTCCCGGCCCCCGACCCCGACCCCGCCCCCACTCCGCCACCCCAGCCCGACATGCCGCCCCTCCTGCGCATCGTCGACTGCCAGGGCCCCTGCGGGCGCGTCATCCGCGCCTCGGAGCCGGGCCTCTGCGCCGACTGCAGAATCGCCCAGGAGCAAGCGGTTGCCTAGCGCGGAAGCCTCCGCCGGCGGGTTATCAACGCAGCTACGACCGTAGGGAGGGACGGCCGTGAACCACGCTCAGTGGAAGACCCGTCGGACCAGAAAACTCCTGGGCGAGTCGGTGGCGGAGTCCTCCGCATACGTCGAGGCCGGGGAGGGCTTCGCTCTGGGGCAAGCCGTATACGACCGCCGGACCGAGCTGGGGCTGTCGCAGGCGGAGCTCGCTCGGCGTGCCGGGATGAGCCAACCGCAGATCTCCCACATCGAAGGCGGCGACTCCGTGCCGACGCTCGCTTTGCTGAGCCGCCTGGCCCAGGCTCTCGACGCGTCGCTCGCCATCGACCTGGACGGTGACGTCTCGGCCTTCGCCTTCACGGCACGGGGGCTCGGCCGACGCGACGCCCCGCCGTCCGGCGGAAGTCCGTCAGCGGCCTGAGGGAGGGGGGGAGGAGGCGGGGCCCGCCCCCTCCGGGCCCGCTCAGGCCGTTGCCGCCGCGGCCGCGGACAGGCGGTGCAGGCCCTCGGCGATTTCGGCCGGGGTGTGGGTCGTGAAGGACAGGCGCAGGGTGCGGGGGTCCGGGGTGGTGGCGTAGAAGGGGGCGCCCGGGACGAAGGCCACGTCGTGGGCGACCGCCGTCTTCAGCAGGGCCGTGGCGTCGCGGCCCTCCGGCAGCCGGGCCCATATGAACATTCCGCCTTCCGGGCGGTTCCACGTCGAGCCCGCCGGCAGCGCCTCGCCCAGGCCCGCGAGCAGGGCGTCGCGGCGTTCGCCGTACGCCGTGCGGACCCGCGCCACGTGCGCGTCGAGGTCGGACGACCTCAGGTAGTGCGCCGCCGCCAGCTGGTCCACGGTCGAGGTGTGCAGGTCCGCGGCCTGCTTGGTGACGACGGCGGCCCGGCGCAGCGCGGCCGGGGCACGCAGCCAGCCCAGCCGCAGCCCCGGCGCCATGATCTTGGAGAAGCTGCCGAGGAGCGCCGTACGGTCCGCCGCTCCCGGGTGTGCCGCCACCCACGGCACGTCGGCGCCCTCGTAGCGCAGTTCGCCGTACGGGTCGTCCTCGACCAGCCACAGCCCGAGGCGGAAGGCGATCTCCGCGACCGCTGCCCGCCGGGCCGCCGGCAGGGTGCGGCCGGTGGGGTTCTGGAAGGTCGGGACGGTGTAGAGGAGTTTGGGGCGCTCGCGCGCGACGAGTTCCTCCAGCGCGTCCGGCAGGAGCCCCTCCTCGTCGCACGGCACGGGCACCACCCGCGCCCCCGCCAGGCCGAAGCACTGGAGGGCGGCCAGGTACGTCGGGTTCTCCACCAGGACCACGTCGCCCGGCCCGACCAGCGTCGCCGTGACCAGGCTGAGGGCCTGCTGGGAGCCGGTGGTGATCAGGACGTCGTCCGGGTGCGTGGCCAGTCCGCGCGCCGTCGCCCGCGCCGCGACCGCCTCGCGCAGCTCCGGCGCGCCCTCGGTGGTGGAGTACTGCAATGCCCGGGCGGCGGAGGCGGCGAACGCGGCGTCGTAGGCGGCGCGCAGCCCTTCGGCGTCGAAGAGCTCGGGGGCCGGCAGCCCGCCCGCGAAGGAGATCACGCCGGGGCGCTCGGTCAGCGCGAGGATCTCCCGTACGGGCGAGCCTCCGACCGAGGCCGCGCGCGCCGTGAAGGCCGGCAGGGCGGCACCGCCCGATTCCGCGGGCGGCTGGGGGCAGCGGGTGGGGAGGTGGGGAGTGGCGGGCTGGGGCGTGAGGGGCTGGGCAGGAGGCATGGCGGGCTCCTTCGACGGCTCTTGCGGCGGCTGTTTCGACGGTTCTTCGGACGGCTCTTTCGGTGGTGCTTTCCGTGGCCGGATCCGGCCGGTTGCGACCGCAGCCTAGCGGCGGAAGATGCATCTGCCACCTACCTGTCCGGGAAGTGAACGCCGCACGTGGTCTCGTCATCTGACGGCAAGTCAGGTACATCGGTGGGCATGGAGAGAGAAGAGCCGACCGACACCACCGTCGCCACCGACGCCACCGACACCCGCGCCGACGACTACGCCGCGCTCGCGGCCGTGGGCCCGTACGGCGTCCGCCCCGGCCACGCCCTCATCACGATGGTGGAGCCGCATCCCGGCCACGAGTACGCCTACAACCGCTGGTACGAGGACGACCACTACTACGCCGGCGCCATGGCCATGCCCTGGATGTACGCCGGCCGCCGCTGGGTGGCCACCCGGGACCTCCAGGAGCTGCGCTACCCCGAGAAGTCGGCGATCGCCCAGCCGGTCACCGCCGGCTGCTACATCTCGACGTACTGGATCACCGACGGCCGCTACGACGAGCACATGAAGTGGACCGTCGGCATCAACAAGCGGCTGAACCGCGACGCCCGCGTCTACCAGGACCGGACGCACGTCTTCACGTCCTTCCAGGACCACGAGGCCACCGTCTACCGGGACGGAGCGGCCGGCCCGCGCGACTTCCACGCCCTCGACCACCCGTACGCCGGTCTCGTCGTGCAGGTCGTCGACGCGGAGGGGCCGGAGCAGCGGGCGGAGCTGCTGGAGTGGCTGCGCTCGCGCGCCCTGCCGCGGCGGCTGCAGCACGGCTCACCGGCGGCGATGGTGACGGTCTTCCGGCCGACCCCGCTGCCGGGTGACCGCATGACGTACGTCAAGCAGGTCGAGGGCGTCGACACCCGGCTGACGCTGCTGTGGTTCCTGGAGGCCGACCCGCGCGACTGCTGGGACCGCTTCCAGGGGCTGGACGCGGAGGTCGCCGAGTCGGGGCTGGGGCGGGTGGAGCTGGTGGCGCCGTTCATCCCGACGGTGCCGGGCACGGACCGGTACGTCGACCAGCTCCGGCAGGCCCCGCACGAGCGGTCGTAGACGCGAGCGGTCGTAGACACGAGCGGTCGCAGACACGAACGGCCGCAGACACGCCAGAGCCCCCTCGGCTGAGACGGCGAGCCAGTCGAGAGGGCTTGTGTCAGGCGAACGACACGGGTGCGGAAGCGGACAGAAGTAGCAGGGGCGGCTGCGGTCGGGCGGAACTCAGACGCGGTGTCCGAGTCGGCCCTCGGTCACCTCGGTGACGAAGGCGCTCCACGAGCCCGGCGCGAAGGCGAGGGACGGGCCGTCCTGCACCTTGGAGTCGCGGACGGCGATGGCCTCGGTGACGGGGGACTTGACCTCGACGCACGCGCCGTTTCCGCCGGAGTAGGAGGACTTGGTCCAGTTTTCCGTGGCGCCCAGGCGAATAGCCATGTTTTTCTCCGGTTCAGCGAGTTGTTTCGATGGGGGGGCGTCGACCACCGAATTCCGTGTTTCCGGAACGTTTCCGGTCGACGTGATCGACGCTACCCGCAGTACTCGGCAGGTGATGAGGGCATTCACCCATCCGGATGGCATATTCCAGCCAGGTCTTCCATGGCCGGGTGGTGGCGGTGTACCGTGCCGGCCCCGCCGCCACCTGCCCGATTTCCTCCGCTTTTCCTCCGCTTGACCTTCGTTTACTTGGCCTTGCCCGCATAGGTTCCGATGATGGCGGAGATGAACTCGCGGGTCTGGTCGACATTGAGGGCCTGCGCCCGCAAGTGCTCGTACATCACGCTGTACCGCTGTACGTCGTTCGCCTTCTCCAGGTACAAATCGCTCGTGACGCCCTCGATGTAGACGACGGTCGAGTCGGACGTGTCCGGGAATTCGAGAATGGCGTACTGGCCGTTCACGCCGGGGTGCGCGCCCATCTCGAACGGCATCACCTGGACGGTGACGTGCGGCTGCTCCGACTGCTCTATCAGGTGCTCCAGCTGCCGGACCATCACCTGTGGATCACCCACGCGCCGGCGCAGCGCCGCCTCGTCGATGACCGCCCACAGGCGCAGCGGGCCGAGCTCGGGGTTGTTGTTCTCGGTCTCGGACAGCCGCAGCTGGCGCCGCATGCGCACCTGCACGCGCTTGTCGATGTCGGCGGGCGCGGTCTCCGGCAGCGCGCCCCGGATCAGGGCGGACGCGTACTCCGGCGTCTGGAGCAGGCCGGGCACGACCTGCGGCTCGTACGTACGGAGGCTGGCGGCGTCGGTCTCCAGACCGATGTAGACGCTGTACGGGATGTCCCCGAAGGCGTGCCACCAGCCCTGTTGCCGCGAGTCCTTGGCCATCTGCATGAGGGAGTCGACGAGCCGGCGGTCCTCCACCTCGTACACGTCGCACAGGTCGCGGACGTCGCGCTGGCTGATGGAGCGGCGGCCGTTCTCCAGCCGGCTGATCTTGGACTGGGAGACCAGGAGGCGCTCGGCGACCTGCTCGGCCGTCATGCCCTTGTCCTCGCGGAGCTTGCGCAGCTCCATGCCCAGTCGGCGGCGTCGGACGGTGGGATTGACATTGGACGCCACGGGAACGGCACCTCCGCTTGCTCATGTCTGTCATGTCTGTGCGTATGTGACTCGTGAGCAGACTGCCATCGAAGTCCGTTCTTGCGCTGGCGAAATGCGTATATGCAGACGCGCGGGGTGGCGCGACCGAACAAACGGCCACGCCACCCCGCGCGCTGGCGGCTCCCGTACCGGGTCCGGTGGGTCGGACGGAACGGGCGGAACTGGTCGAACGCGTCAAGCTCGTCGTACTGGTCGTACTGGTCGTACCGGTCGTGCTGGCCGTACTGGCCGTGCTGCTCGAACGCGTCGTACTGGTCGTGCTGGTGGTACTGGTCGTACCGGCCGGGCCGGTCGTGCTGGTGGAACGTGCCGGACGTGCCGGACGTTGCCGGTCCGGTCCGGTCCAGTCCGGGCGCGGTTCAGTGCGCGGCTGCGCGCGCCATCGCACCCGTGCGGCGCGGCTGCAACGGCACCGAACCGGCCGGGGTGTGCGCGGCGGCAGCGGCGGCGTGTGCCGCGTGTGCCGCCGAGGCGCGTTCGCGGCGCGGCTGGGCGGCCACGCCGTTCTGGACGTCCATCACGGCGTGCGCCACGAGGCCGCCCATGGGGTCGTGCCGAATCAGGTCCCGCAGCCGGGACCTGGACGAACGCCCCTCGTTGCCGGGGTACAGGTGCTTGCCGAGGCCGACCGCATGGGCCAGCGCGGCGAGCGCCGCGGTCCGCGGGTCCGGCGGAACGCCGGTACGGATCGCACTGTCGAGCCGGGCGCGGATCTCCCGGCTGATCGCCGTGTCGGTCGCCTGGTAGCGAGTCGTCGGCAGCACCCCGCACATCTGGCCGGCCACGGCATGGACCATGCCGCACCGCTCCAGGTGCGAGAGGTACGTCTGGCGGAGCCCCAGCCGGGGTCCGCCGATCCAGTGGACGGCCCGTACCGGGCTGCCGCGACGGCGCAGCAGTTCCAGTGCGGAGTCCAGGGTCGGATCTCCTGTCGGCCGTGGCATCACCACGGCGATACGATCCCCGTCAGGGGCTATCCGTCCTGCCAGGGCCAGCTCCACTAGCTGTGCCCCGGCAAGGCCGAGGTCGAGCGACTGCGGCTGCGCCGTGGTTCCCGTGGTCGGGTCCAAGGCGAGCAGCAGAAGCTCCTCGGGAATTGTTCTGCGGCTCCTGCCCATCCATGCCTCCCCGCGTGGATGAGTGACAGGGTGACGCCTCTCACATTCATCTGTCGAGAGCGCCTGGACGCTTTGTGGGGGAACCGGCAGCTATGTCGTTCTCGTCTAGCACGGGGGCGATGCCCCCGAGACGGGACACTGTTAGACGGTTCGGACAGCCGGACGGCGATCGAGGAGGAACTGGTGGCGGGCGAGTCCCCCGACAAGTCGGTAGAGCAAGATGCCCGGTCCGGGGAGTCCGGGAAGGAACGTGACCCGCGCCTGTCGGTGTTCCGTCCCCGCGACCCGGAACCTGAACGCAAGGCCGCCGCGGCCTCGGCGACGACCTCCACGACTGCTGCGCAGCGGACTTCGGGGTCGGCGGGGGACGAAGCTCCGGCTTCGGACGAGGTCTCCGCTTCGGACGAGGTGACGGTTTCCGACGAGGACTCCGCTTCGGACGAGGTGGCGGCTTCGGACAAGACCTCCGTTTCGGACAAGACCTCCGCTTCGGGCGGCGCTGCGGTTTCGGGCGCAGCTCCGGCCGCGGAGGAGGACGCGGCGCCGAAGACGGCTTCGGCCGAGGAGACGGCCCGGGACGCCGATTCGGTTCCGCGCACCGCGGCCGCGCGGGACGAGCGGGCCACCGAGGCGGACCTCGACCGGTCCGCGCACCCGACGAAGCGGGACGCCGCCGACGCGGACTCCCGCGACACCGCGTCTGCCGACGAGTCCGCCGGGGCGCCGGCTGCCGGTGAGGGAAAGTCCGCGCGGGTCTCCGGCGGCACGGCGGCGTCGGGCGACGCTGCTTCGGCCGCTGCGGGCTCCGGCGGTGCGTCCGTGAAGGCCGGTTCGGGCTCCGCGGCGGGTGGCGGCGAGGTCGAGGGCGGCCTCGACGGCGTTGCCCGTGCCGATTCCGCTTCGGCGACGCCCGCAGGCGCGCCGTCGGAAGACACTGCGTCTGCCGGCGGGTCCAGCCGGACGGCGGCCGCCGACGTGGCGAAGTCCGCGCGGGTCTCCGGCGGCACTGGGGCGTCGGGCGACGCCGATTCCGCCGCTGCGGGCTCCGGCGATGCGTCCGTGAAGGCCGGCTCCGGCTCCGCCGCCGGGGGCGGCCCCGGACGCGGCTCCCGCGCCGATTCCGGTTCGGCGACGCCCGCCGATGCTGCGTCGGACGACTCCGCTTCAGCCGCTACGGCCTCCGGCGACTCCCGTGCCGATTCCGCTTCCGAGGCGCGGCGAGACTCCCGGGCGGGTTCGGCCGGGGCCGGGGAGAGCGGGGCGGTTGCCGCGGGCGATGGCTCCGGTTCGGGGCGTCGTGGGGGGCAGGGTGCTGCTGAGGCCCCGGCGGAGCCGAAGGGTGCGGAGGCGCGCCCCAGCGCTCCTCGGTCGACCGCGGGGTCGCTGTTCGAGCCTCGGAAGCGTCCCGCCACTCCTGCCCCCGCCCCCGCCGACGCCGCGTCGGACGATGCGGACGACTCGGGCGACAGTGAGCGGACTGCGGTGTTCCGGGCGCCGCGACCGGCCCCTGAGGAGCCCGCCGACAGTGAGCGCACGGCCGTGTTCCGGGCGCCGCGCGTGGATTCCGGTTCGGCTGAGGCGGAGCGCAAGGCCGGCTCCGGGGAGTCCCGGTCGCTGTTCGAGCCCCGGCGTCGCCCCGAGCGTTCCGTTCAGGAGCCGGACGACAGCGAGCGGACCGCCGTCTTCCGGGCCCCGCGCCCGGATTCCGCCCCTCCGGCCGAGTCCGACCGTACGGCCGTCCTGCGGCCCGTCTCCCCGGGCGACAAGGCCGACAAGGCCGGCAAGGCCGACAAGGCGGCGACGGGCTCCGGTTCCGCCGACGAGGCGGCGGACGACGACAGCGAGAAGACCACCGTGTTCCGGGCCGTGCGCCCGGGCGTCGCGGACCGTCCCAAGGGCGCCACCAAGGCCGACCCCGAGGGCGATGCCGAGGCCGATCCTCGGAAGGACCCCCGGAGCGGGCCGAAGGCCGGGCCCGGGAGTGACCGCGGGCGGTCGAGCACCTTCGTACCGCTGCGTACCGACGACGCGCCGCGTACCGGCACCGGGCAGCAGCCGCCGAAGTCGGCCCCCAAGGGCCGCCCCGGCGCGCAGCCGGGCGACCGGGCCGCCGGGGACAAGGCCGCCGCACGCCCGGCAGC
>NZ_WTFF01000215.1 GCF_019400985.1 Streptomyces bambusae | reverse complement strand
GCGCCGGGCTGCCCGGCCGCGCCGCACTGCCCAGCCGCCGCCGGCCGGAGCCGGCAACACCCGCACCGGAGGCGGAGCGGGTCCCCGCGCTCCGCCCGGTGCCCAGCGACGGCGGCGCCCGGCCGTCCCTGCCCGAGCGGGTCCCGCAGACCCATATGACGCCGCAGTTGCGCGGGCCCCGCACGGCGGAGCCGGACCGCGGCCCGGACACCGCGACACCCGAAGAGGTGGCCGACGCCTGGGCGGACTACGAACAGGGGACCCAGACAGTGGAAGAAGAGCTCCGAGGGGATCAGCCATGACAACGACGTCCCACGACATGATCTACAGCGTCCTGGACAACAACCTGAGCCGGATCGCCGGCATCCAGGGAGCCGTACTCCTGTCCAACGACGGGATCCGGCTCAGCGACTACCTGCTCGACCAGGACCAGGCGGAGCGCATGGCGGCCGCCGCGTCCGGTGTCGCCGCCACGATGAAGGCGATATCCAGAGAGGTGGACGGCGGCCGGGTCATCCGCCAGCTCGTCGAGATGGACGACCGCTACCTGTGCATCGTCGGGTGCGGGGAGGGCAGCACCCTCATCGTGGTGACCTCCCGCAAGGCGCGCCTCGGGGAGCTGGGCGGCGAGGCCGTACGGACCGCCCAGGCGCTCGGCGAGTGGCTCGGCACCCCGGAGCGCGTCCAGGCGCTCACGAAGTAATGCCGGACGACGAGCCAAAGCCGCAGCCGCCGTTGCAGCTGCCGTCGCACCCGGAGCCGGCGACGGAGCCGGGAGCCGCGCCGGAGCCCGGGCCCAAGGCACCGCCGCCGACGCGGCCCCGGGCCCCGCGCCGGACCCGGCTGTACGCCCTCACCGACGGCCGTACCGCCGCGCCGTGCACCGCCCTCACCATGGACACCACGATCACGGCGGCCGTCGGCGAGGACGCCTACGCCGGGCTGCCCACCGAGTGGCGGGCCGTCCTGGCCCTGTGCCGGCCGCCCGAGGGACGGGCGGTCGCCGAGCTCGCCGCGCGGATGCAGATCCGCCTGACCCCGATGACGCTGCTCCTCGGCGAACTCGCGGACCGCGGCCTGATCCACCACCGGCCTCCCCTGGAGGGGGCCGAGACCACCAACGTCCACCTGCTCATGAGAATCAGGGACAACCTTGCCCGGATATGAGACCCCCGCCGATCAGGCGGCCCCCGTCAAGATCCTCGTCGCCGGGGGGTTCGGCGTGGGCAAGACCACCCTGGTCGAGACGATCTCCGAGATCGAGCCGCTGCGCACCGAGGAGCGGCTGACGGCCGCCGGGGTGGGCGTCGACGACCTCGACGGCATCGAGTCCAAGTCCGTCACCACCGTGGCGATGGACTTCGGCCGCCTCACCCTCACCGATGCCGGAGTGGTGCTGTACCTGTTCGGCACGCCGGGCCAGGAGCGCTTCTGGTTCATGTGGGACGACCTGCTCAGCGGGGCGCTCGGGGCGGTCGTGCTCGTCGACACCCGCCGCCTGGACCGCAGCTTCCCGGCCGTCGACTTCTTCGAGAGCCGCGGCCTGCCCTTCGTGGTCGGCGCCAACTGCTTCCACGGCGAACAGTCCTACACCGCCGAGGAGATCGCGGCGGCCCTGCACCTGAGGAACCCGGACACGCCCGTCCTGGTGCTCGACGCCCGCGTCCGCGACGACGTCAAGGGCGCCCTGCTCGCCCTCCTCGACATGCTGATCACCGAGTCCGCCGCCCTTGCCTGAACCCGCGCGCGTGCCTGAACCGGCGCGCGCCCTCGCCGGGTTGCGGTAGCTTCTGATCGCCGGTCAGGCGGCACAGACGCAACAGGCGGTCTCCGGGAGGGGAAAGCATGGCGTATCTCGTGGAGTTACCCGTGTCCGTCGCCGACGCGGGCGGCGCCCCGCGCACCGACGTGGTGAAGGTCGAGATCGAGCAGGTCGCGGACGGCCTCGTCGAGGTCGCCCGGCCGGGTCAGGTGGTGGCGCGCGCCACGCGCTCGCTCGGCGACATGCTCGCCGGGGTCCGGCCCATCGCGCAGAACTTCGTCGACAGCTTCCGCGGCATGGCGTGCGCCCCCGACGAGATCAGCGTCGAGTTCGGGCTGTCCCTGTCCGCCGAGGCCGACGTGGTGATCAGCAGTACGGCCGCCCAGGCCCACTTCGCCGTCTCGCTCACCTGGAACCGACCCGGCGCCGCGGAACCGGCCCAGCCGGCCGCGACCGCACCGGACGCCGTCGGACCCGCACCGGCCGCACCGGCCCCGGCCAGACCTGCGGCGGGCGGTGCGGAGACCGCGTCGTGAGCACGCCGGCCGGGCGGGCCGGCGAAGGGGCCGGGCCCAAGGCCCTCGACGCCGCGCTGCTGCGCATCCGCGACGGCCGGGGCCGGACCGTGGGGCTGGGCTTCCTGGTCTCTCCCGGCATAGCGCTCACCTGCGCGCACGTCGTGTCCGCCGCGCTGGGGACCCCGTACGACGCCGCGCCCGCGGCCGGCGCCCGGATCCAGGTCGACCTGCCACTGGTGCCGGGGGCCGGGGTGTCCGCGAGCATCGAGAGCTGGGTGCCGCCCCGGCAGGGCGACGACGGGCCCGCGGCCGGTGACGTGGCGGTGCTGCGGCTGAGCACGCCGCTGCCCGGCGCCCGGCCGCTGCGGCTGGTCGAGATCGCCCGGGAGGACGTATGGGCACACCCCGTACGGGCTTTCGGCTTCCCCGCCGGCCGCCCGAACGGCGTGTGGCACGCGGCCGTCCTGCGCGCCCGGCAGACCAGCGGCTGGGTCCAGGCCGACCTGACCGGCCAGGGCTACGCCGTCTCCCGGGGCTTCAGCGGCAGCCCGGTGTGGGACGACCGGCTCGCGGGTGTGGTCGGCATGATGGTGCAGGCCGAGTCCGGGCAGCCCCCGGTGAGCTACCTGATCCCCACCGACGGCCTGCTGGCCGCCTGGCCGGGCCTGCGGGAGCTCGCGCTGCCGCCCTCGCCGTTCCGCAGCCTCCAGGCCTTCCAGGAGGCCGACGCGGACGTCTTCCACGGGCGGGGCCCCGAGAGCGACGCCCTCGCGGCCGCCCTGGGCAGCGAACGATGGGTCACCGTCGTCGGCCCGTCCGGCTCCGGCAAGTCCTCGCTGGCCCTGGCCGGGGTCGTACCGCGCCGCCGGGCCGCCGGCGACGCCGTGGCCGTCTTGCGCCCCTCCGCCGGCACCAGCCCGCTGACCGCCCTGGCCGCCGCACTGCTGCCGCTGCTGGAACCCGGCCTGTCCGGGACCGAACGGCTGGCCCGGCTCCCCGTACTGGCCGGCGTACTGGCCACGGGCGGCCTGGCGGACATCGCGGCCGGGCTGCAGGGCGGGCCGCAGGGGAACACGCGGCTGCTGGTCGTCGTCGACCAGTTCGAGGAGCTGTTCGCACGCGCCGACGAGGCCGTGGAGCAGCTGGTCGGCGTCCTGTACGACGAGGTGCTGCCGCCGTCGGTGCGGGTGCTGACCACGCTGCGCGCCGACTTCCTGGAGGCCGCGCTGGCCCACCCGCGCCTGGGCCGGACCCTCAGCGGCAGCCTGCGCTACCTGGCCCCGCTCGGCCCCGAGGAGCTCCGGGAAGCGGTCACCGCGCCCGTCGACGCCGTCCCCGGCGTGGCCTACGAGCGCCATCTCGTCGAGCGCATCCTGGCCGACGCGGGCGGCGGCCCCGGCGCCCTGCCCCTGCTCGGCTTCACCCTCGACCGGCTGTGGCAGCAGCAGAGCGAGGGCCTGCTGACCCACCAGGCCTACGGCGACCTCGGCGGGGTCACGGGCGCGCTGTCCGCCTACGCGGAGCAGGTCTGGGCCGAGTGCGTGCCGGCGGCGGACGCGGAGGCGGCCCGGCGGCTGTTCACCCGGCTGATCCGGGTGCCGATCGGCTCCGCCGCCGCGACCCGCCGTACCGTGCCGCGCCGGGAGCTGCCCCCCGACGAATGGCGGATCGCGCAGGCCCTCACCGCCACCCGGCTGCTGGTCGCGGCCACCGACGCCGAGGGCACCGAGACCGTGGAGCTCGCCCACGAGGCGCTGATCAGCGGCTGGGACCGGCTGGCGGACCGGGCGACCGACGACCGCTCCTTCCTGGCCTGGCAGGAGACACTGCGGCACGACGTGCGCCGCTGGGAGGCCGGCGGCCACGCCGCCGAACTGCTGCCGTCCGTGGCCGTGTTGACGGCGGCCCGGCCCTGGCTGGACCAGCGCGGCGCCGAACTGACCGACACCGAACGCGACTTCCTGCGCCGCGGCCGCGACCACCACCGCTCCCGCGTCCGCCGGCGCCGGGGATTCCTCTCCGGGGCGGCGGTCGTCGCCGTGCTCGCCCTGCTGTTCGGCGGGCTGTTCGTGTACACCAGCGACCTGGCCCGGGACCGGGAGGCGTACGCCAGTTCCCGCGCCCTGGCACAGGTGGCCCAGGACGACGCGGTCAGCGACCCGGTCCGCAGCGCCATGCTGGCGATGGCGGCGTACGGCACCGCGCCGACCGACGAGGCACGCAACCAGCTGCTGCGCCAGTACCTCACCCACGCCGACGCCGAGCGCCTGCTGTCCGGACTTCCCGGCCCGATCGCGCAGTTCGACACCAGCCGGGACGGCCAGGTGGTCATCGCCCGGTCGACGTCGGGCCGCGCGATGCTCTACACGCACGCCGCCTCGGGCCGCGTGCGCAGCGAACTCCTCGCACCCAAACACGTGATCACCGCCCGGGTCGCGCCGGACGGCCGCCGGGCGCTGTTCGTCGCCGACGACGGCAGCGGCGGCTGGTTCGAGGTGCACCCCGACGCCGACCGGATCGCGGGACCGGTGCACGCGCTGCCGCGGCTGCCGCAGGTGCAGCACTTCGGCGATCCCTCGCGCGGGGTGGCGCTGTCGGGGGACGGCCGCAAGCTCGTCGTGACCACGAAGACCCACCTGGCCTGGTGGGACCTGGACACGGGCACCCCCGGCGGTTCGGTGCCGCTGCCCGGTGAGGCGAACGGCAGTCTCTGGTTCGCACCCGACCACCGGACCCTGCTGGCGGGATTATGGCGCGATGTCAACACCGACGCGGGGTTCCGCCTCGTGGCCTTCGACCTGGCCGGCGGCGCGCCCCGCGAGGTGGTGGCCGAGGCCTCCGACTACCAGCCCTCCGGCGACGGATCCGTGGCCGTGGTCTGCCGAAAGGAGGGCGACGCCGCCGTCCACACCCGCATCCGCGTGGCCGACGGGGCCCAGGAGGGCGCCCCGTACCGCACGCAGGGGCTGTGCCGGCAGGAGGCGGCCGACGAGACCGGCCGCCACGTCGTCCTCAAGGACGGCACCGACCTCTCACTCGTGGACCTGGAGCAGCAGAAGGTCGTCAGTCAGGCGGAGGCACACGCCGGAACCTCTTCCATGGCCATCCGCCTGGTGTCCGGCGGGGGCAAGCGGCACGTCGTCGCGATGAGCCGCGAGAGCTCGTGGATCGCCTACACCCAGATCTGGCCCGCGCCGCAGACCCTCGACGTGGGCCAGCAGCGGCTCACGCTCGACGGGGAGCGGACGATCACCGTCCTCGGGGACGGTTCATCCCTGCAACTGCGGCCCGCTGACTCGCGCGATGACCGGCTGCTGGCCGAGGCGCCGCGGCCGCAGCCGTACTGGTACGACAAGAACGGCCGGATGACGCTGCGCCGGGACGGAAAGCTCTTCGCCGACCGGGACGGGAAGAACACGGTCTCCGTGCGCGAGACCGGCACCCTGCGCCCGACCGCCCGGATCACCGCCGCGATGCCGCCGGAGGACAGCGCGTTCGCCTACGCCTTCCACCGGGACGGGAAGCTGGTGACCACCTCGGGGACCCTGGTACAGCAGTGGGACCCGGCCACCGGCGAGGAACTCGCCCACTTCGACGCCAAGGTCTTCCTTCCCGGAGGCGGGAGCGGGAGCGGGAGCGCGGGTCCGGGCGGTGGTGCGAGCGGTGGCGGTGCGGGTGGTGGCGGCGCGGGCGGCGCCGGCAAGCAGGACACATCGGCGCCGTCCGTGCGCGCCGTCGCCTATCCGGTCGACGACCAGGTGGCCGTGCTCGTGCCCGGCGCCACCGAAGTGCGCGTCGTCGACCTGACCTCGGGCCGCACCGTGGCCACGGTGCCGGTCGCCGAGGACACGATCGGCATCCAGTTCGACCCCTCCCGCCGGTACTTCGCGCTGCTGCGCAGCGGCGGGATCATCGAACTGTGGCGCCGGGACCCGCTGCGCAGGGAGCTGGGGCCGCTGGCCGGCGTCGGGGACCGGACCGGCACGCAGTACGTCGCGAGCTTCCTCGACGGCGAGGGCCGCTACGTGGTGGCCGCCCAGAGCACCATCCGGATCTACCGGGTGGGCGACCGGTCGTACGTGGACGCCTACGACTTCGGCCGGTCCGATGACACGTACGGTCTCTCCGGCGGCTACGAGTTCATGGACCTCTCGGCCGACGCCAGGACGACCGTCTACATCAGCCCGAAGCGCTCCGGCGGCCCCCTCCGCCTCGACCCCGCCCTCTGGCAGCGCGAGCTGTGCCGGATCATCGGGGACCGCGCGTTCACGGCCGACGAGAGACGGAGTCTGCCGGTCCGGGTGCCGGACCGGCAGGTGTGCCCGTGACCGGGGCTCGGCAACAACGCCTTCCACCGCGCCCGGTGGCAGGTCCGCCCTGGGCTCCACCCCGGCTCGACCGGGGCTCCGGCGCAGGCGCCGGGCGGTGCGCGCCCGGCGTTCGCCGGTTGTACGACGAACGGTCATGGCGGGGCCCCCGGGCAGTCCCCCGGAGGCGCTGTCCTTGGGGCGCCCCTCGACACCCCCTCACCCCGCAGAGGTCGTCACCCCATGGCAGAACTCAACCGTCGCCGCTTCCTGCAGATCGCGGGCGGTACCGCCGCCCTGACGATGCTGAACGAGAGCATCGCTCGCGCAGCGGCCATCCCCGCGCAGGGCACCACCGGGACCATCCAGGACATCGAGCACATCGTGGTCCTGATGCAGGAGAATCGTTCCTTCGACCACTACTTCGGCACGATGAAGGGCGTACGCGGCTTCGGCGACCCGCGGCCCGTGCTCCAGGACAACGGGAAGTCCGTCTTCCACCAGTCCAACGGCACCAAGGACATCCTGCCCTTCCGCCCCCAGGTGACGGACCTCGGCAGCCAGTTCCTGACCGGACTGGACCACGACTGGGCCGGCGGCCACCAGGCCTACAACAACGGCAAGTACGACAAGTGGGTGCCGGCCAAGACCGCCACCACCATGACGTACAACAAGCGCCAGGACATCCCGTTCCACTTCGCCCTCGCCGACGCCTTCACCGTCTGCGACGCCTACCACTGCTCCTTCATCGGCGCGACCGACCCCAACCGCTACTACCTCTGGTCGGGCCACACCGGCAACGACGGCACCGGCGGCGGCCCGGTCCTCGGCAACCAGGAGCTCGGCTACGGCTGGACGACGTACCCCGAGCGGCTGGAGGCGGCCGGAGTCTCCTGGAAGGTCTACCAGGACATCGGCGACGGCCTCGACGCCGCCGGCCACTGGGGCTGGATCAACGACGCCTTCCGCGGCAACTACGGCGACAACTCCCTGCTGTACTTCAACAGCTTCCGTAACGCCCAGCCCGGCAGCCCGCTCTACGAGAAGGCCCGCCGCGGTACGAACGCCAAGGCCGGCGAGGGCCTGTTCGACCGGCTGCGCGCCGACGCGACCGCCGGCCGGCTCCCGCAGGTCTCCTGGATCGCCGCCCCCGAGGCCTTCAGCGAGCACTCCAACTGGCCGTCGAACTTCGGCGCCTGGTACATCTCGCAGGTCCTCGACGCGCTGACCGCGAACCCCGACGTGTGGGCGAAGACCGCCCTGTTCCTCACCTACGACGAGAACGACGGCTTCTTCGACCACGTCGTCCCGCCGTACCCGCCGGCCTCCGCCGCCTGGGGCCTGTCCACCGCGGACGTCTCCCTCGACCTCTACAAGGGCGGCAGCGGATACGCGGCCGGCCCGTACGGCCTCGGCCCGCGCG
This sequence comes from Streptomyces bambusae, assembly GCF_019400985.1. Taxonomy (GTDB): domain Bacteria; phylum Actinomycetota; class Actinomycetes; order Streptomycetales; family Streptomycetaceae; genus Streptomyces; species Streptomyces bambusae_A. Next base: position 4,791 of record NZ_WTFF01000215.1, on the reverse strand, counting down.
TCCCGATGATCGTCGTCTCGCCCTGGAGCAAGGGCGGCTACGTCTGCTCCGAGACCTTCGACCACACCTCCGTCATCCGCTTCATGGAGAAGCGCTTCGGCGTGCGCGAGCCCAACATCTCCCCCTGGCGCCGGGCCGTCTGCGGCGACCTGAGCTCCGCCTTCGACTTCACCACCACCGACCCCGCCCCGGCCGCGCTGCCGCCCACCGCCGGCTACCTGCCCCCGGACCACGACCGGCACAGCAGCTACTACCCGACCCCGCCCGCGAGCGGCGCGCTGCCCGCCCAGGAGGCCGGCAGCAAGCCCACCCGCGCGCTGGGCTACGCCCCGTACGTGGACGGCGCCCGCACCACCTCCACCGGCAAGTTCACCCTGACCTTCGCCTCCGGACCCACCCTGGGCGCCCACTTCCACAGCACCTCGGGCAACCGCACCGACGGCCCCTGGCCGTACACCGTCGAGGCCGGCAAGACCCTGTCGGACACCTGGAGCACCAGTAGCTCCACCGGCAACCAGATCAACCTCACCGTCTGGGGCCCCAACGGCTTCCTGCGCACCTTCAAGGGCCCGGTCAAGAAGGCCGGCCCCGAGGTCACCGCCCGCCACAACGGGACCACCGGCAACCTTGACCTGAAGCTGACCAACGGGGGCACGTCCGCGGTCAACCTGACGGTGACCAACGCCTACGGCGGCTCCTCCCAGACCCTGCGGGTCGCCGCCGGCGGCACCGTCACCCACACGGTGGACCTGCGCACCACCGGCCGCTGGTACGACGTCAAGGTCGTCTCCGACCTCGACACAACGTTCCTGCGCCGCTTCGCCGGCCACGTCGAAACGGGCGCCCCGGGCATCTCCGACCCGGCGATCAGGACCGTCTGACCCGGTCCTCCGGCGCGCGTAGCAGCCGCCGCTCCAGCACCGCGAGGTCGCCGGGGCGGTGGCTGCGCGCATGCCGCAGCAGCAGGTTCCGGGCGGTCTCGGGAACCCGGCGCCGCTTCGGGTGCCGGGTGGTGAAGTGCTCGCCCGCGAAGAACCGCACGGCTCCCTCCAGCCCGACCCGGTCCGTCTCCCGTACCGCCCAGGCCAGTTCCTCCGTCGGCCGCCCGGCCAGCAGCCGCTCCGGGGCGAGCTCCGCCAGCAGCCGAGCCGCGTCGGCCGGCCGGTCCCGTACGCCGCCCAGCCAGCGGAACACCCGGCCCAGCGGAACCCCGCGGGCCGTCTCCGGCCCGGGCTCGGTGCCGGCCGCGAGCGCCGCGGCGTACGCGCGCAGCCCCTCGGGCGCCTCGGCCACCCAGCGCGCCCGGTGCCGGGCCGGGAGCCCGGCAGGGTCGAGGGGGTCCAGCAGGCGGCGTACGGGGGGCAGTTCGGGGCCGTCACGGCCGGCCTCGTCGTGCCAGGCCCGGTCGTGCGCCCGCAGCGAGCGGATCTTCTGCCCGCCGGCGTCGTACAGCGTCACCGCGGCGGTCGTCTCCACGCACATGCACTCGAAGCCGTCGGCGGCCGGCGGCCGGTCCGGCAGGGCCGCCAGCACCTCACGGATCTCGGCCGGGTCGACGATCTCGTAGGAGCGCGGGTGGAAGGGATGACGGGCACCGTCCGGGCGCGCGAAGTCCCCCGCGGTGATCCGCGCCGTGCGCGATATCGGCTTCACGGTGTGAGTTTAGGCCTGCTGGGCAGAACGTACGGCGACCCGTACGGCGCCCCGTACGCCACCCGCTCAGCCAGCCCGACACCGAGGGAGACCGCATGGCCATCGCCCACCGCAGGATCGGCACCGGACCCGTCCGCGTCATCGTCCTCCACGACTGGTTCGGCACCTCCGCCCACTGGGGGTCGGTGCTCGACCACTTCGACCCCGAGCGGTTCAGCTACGCCTTCCTCGACTACCGGGGCTACGGCGAGCGCCGCGAGGTGCCCGGCCGCTACACCCTGCCCGAGATCGCCGACGACGTCCTCGCCCTCGCCGACGAACTCGGGTGGGACACGTTCTGCCTCGTCGGGCACTCCATGGGCGGCAAGGCGATCCAGCAGGTCCTGGCCCGTGCCCCCGAGCGCGTGGAGCGGCTCGTCGGCCTCGCCCCGGTGCCCGCCGCACCGTACGAGATGGACGACGACACCCGTGCCCTCTTCTACGGGGCGGCCGAGGACCCGGAGAAGCGGCGCGTCATCCTCGACCTCGTCACCGGCCACCGCGCGAGCGGCCACTGGCTGGACGGGATGGTCGCGCACTCCCTGGAGATCTCGCTGCCGGAGGCCTTCGCCGCCTACCTCGCCAGCTGGCAGCAGCTGGACCTGTCGGCGGCGGTCAAGGGCAGCACGGTTCCGGTGCTCGTCCTGGTCGGCGAGTACGACCTCGCGCTCACGGCGGAGGTCATGCAGGCCACGTGGAAGGTCTGGTACCCCGACTGCCGCGTCCACACCCTCCCGGGCAGCGGGCACTACCCGCCGCACGAGACGCCGGTGGCGTTCGTGACGGAGGTGGAGGCGTTCCTCGGGGCGTAGGGGCGCGCGCGTCCGCACCGCACCGGGAGACCGGGAGACCGGGAGACCGGGCATGATCGGTACGGCCGACGCGTTCGGCCGGTACGGCTGCGAAGGACCCGGAAGGACCGAGGAAGACGTGAGCGACAGGGACAAGGACAAGGACAGGGACGGCATGCAGAAGATCGACCGACCCGGACGTCCCGAGAACCTGCCGTCGGCAGAGGTGCTGTGGGCGCGCTGGGCCCTGGTCGCGGTGCTGGAGGCGTCCGCCGCCAAGGAGACGGAGTCCGGCTACCGCGCCGGCACCTGGGTCGACGACGAGGGCCTGCACCTTGACGACGGCGGCTGCACCTGGTGGACGTTCTCCCCGATGGGCGACGGCCGGTACGTCCTGTACGGCGAGGACGAGTCCAGCGCCGTCAAGTGGCACGAGCCGGCCGTCGACATGCTGGCGGGCGGGCCGGACTGGCTGCCGTACGACGAGCTGCGCGACCGGCTCCAGGGCTGGGAGCTGGGCTGCGTGTACTGGTACGAGAACGGCGCCTGGGCGCGGGCCCCGTACCCCGACGGGCTCGACGACGACGGCCTGGACTGCGGCATGAGCCGGTTCGTGGTCCGCGGGGAGGCACTGGCCCTCCTCGCGGAAGCCCGGCGCGAGCGCAGCACCGCCGATGCCGCGGTCACCGTGGCCGACCTGATGGCCGCGGCCGAGGCGTACCGCCTGGCGCCGGAGCTGCTGGCGGCCTTCACGGAGGGTTCGGAGGCGGGGACCCGGGAGCTGCCGGCCATGGGTCGCTCCCTGGCCCTGGCGGGCCTGGTCGGCCCGGCGGCCGAGCCCGCTGCCGTCGCCGCGCCCGCCGCGTCCGCGTCCGCGTCCGCGCAGTGAAAAACCCGGAGGGGTACGAGGAAACCTCGTACCCCTCCGGGATCACAGGGTGAGTGACGGGACTCGAACCCGCGGCCACCTGGACCACAACCAGGTGCTCTACCAGCTGAGCTACACCCACCACGACGGGCGGCGTACCGCCCGTTCGATGTGCACGCACAGCATAGCGGATCAGCGGGACCGCTCCGCGCCGGGATGTGGAGGGCGGTCACCCGGCGGAGGGACGGGAAACCCGACGGGAGGCGGTGCCGGCGGCGTGGGCGACGGCCGCCGCGGCCAGCCCCCGCACGATCGCATGGGGCCGGGTCCCGTCCCCGGCCAGCTCGGGCTGGAAGAGGGTGGCGACGAAGAAGGGGTGCCCGGGCAGCTCCACGATCCGTACCTGCCCGTCCTCGTCGTGGCCCGACAGGCGCAGCCCGTGCGCGGCCAGCGCCGGCAGGTGCCGGGCGACGGGCCCGTACGCGCAGTGGTAGCGCTCCGTGGACCGCTCGGCGCCCAGCAGCGCCTCGGCCAGCGAGCCCGGCTCCGCCCGGACGATCCCCTCGTGGCCGACGAGCGAACAGGCGAGCGGGGCGATCAGCGGGTCCTCACCGTCGGGCTCGTTCTCGGCGTGCGTCGCCCCGGCGATCCCGCACACGGTGCGGGCGTACTCCAGCAGCGCGTGCTGGAACCCGCCACACGTCCCGAGGAACGGCACCCCGCCCTCCCGCGCGGCCCGCACGGCGGCCAGCGCCCCGGCCTCACTGACGTACGGGCTCCCGGGCAGCACCCACACGGCATCGAACGCGCCGAACGCCTCGGTCTCGGCGTCGGGGGTCGGCACCCAGTAGGCGTCGAGCACGAGCCCGTCGCGCTCGGCGAGGGCGTCGAGAAGCCCGGGGATCCGTGCGTGGGAGACGACGTGCGGCGAACGGTCCCCGACGAGGGCGATCTTGGCTACGGGTGCGGTGGTGGTGGTCATGGACCCATGGTGGAGGCGCCCCGGCCTTCAGCGCCAACGATTGTTTGTGCATGGTCGATAAGCACTGCTGATGAGGGTTGTTGATCTTGTCCACTACGGTCCGGTCCGGATCGGCTTGGCTTGGCCTGGCGCCGGGGTGGCCGGGCTCGGCCGCCCCGGTGGGGATCGGCATGCTGGGGGCATGGATCCGCATCTGCTCCGTACGTTCGTCGCCGTGGCGCGGCTCGCTTCCTTCTCCGGCGCCGCGCGGGAACTCGGGTACACCCAGTCCGCCGTGTCGCAGCACATCGCCGCCCTGGAGGGTGACCTGCGGACCGAGCTGCTGACCCGGCGCCCCGTGCGGCCCACCCCCGCCGGCACGCGCCTGCTGGAGCATGCCGGGCCGCTGCTGCTGCGGCTCGACGCCGCGCGGGCGGACGTGGCGCGGATGGCCGGCCCGCCGCTCGACCGGGTCGTGC
>NZ_WTFF01000214.1 GCF_019400985.1 Streptomyces bambusae | reverse complement strand
GCGGTGTCCCGCGCCGCCGCGCCCGCCGGGGTCAGTCCCGCTCGCGGACCGCGACGGCCGCCGCGTACCCGGCCGGGGCGGGGAGGTCGGCCAGGCTCCAGCCGGGCAGCGGGGCGGGGGCCGGGGCGGAGCCGACGTACGGCTCGTCGACGCCGAAGGCGAGGCCCGCTCCGGTGGCCTTGAGGTACGCCTCCTTGCGCGCCCCCAGCCGGGCCAGGGCCGGCGGGCGGCCGGCGTCGGCCAGGGCCCGCAGCTCGGCCGTCTCCGCCGGGTGCAGGGTGGGCAGGACGTCGGCCACGGCGGCCGGGGACGGCACCTTCTCCACGTCGACGCCGACCGGTTCGTCCGCGACGGCGAGGTAGGCGATGTCCCCGCTGTGCGAGAGCGAGAACTGCACCCCGTCCCCGGCCACGGCCGGCCGGCCGTGCGGCTCGCCGCAGCACCGGCAGTCCTCCCGGACCAGCTCGACCTCCTCCGGCGCCACCCCGAGTACGCCGCCCAGCAGCACCCGCAGCCCGAGGTGCGAGGCGAGGTAGCGGTGCCGGTCACCGGGCCGCAGCAGCCGCCCCGCCCGTTCGCGCTCGGCGGCGTCCAGCGTGGCTGCGGCATCGGCGACCCGCAGGCCGCCGACCACGTCCAAGGTGGTGTCCAACGACCACACGGAGGGGCCCTGCCGGTCCGCCAACGCGTCGAACCCGGGTGCGGTGCCGTCCAGTCGGCTCACGTACGCGATCACCCACCGAGCGTAGTACGTTGCACCGGAACGATCACGGAACGATCAGAACCCGACGTGACCTGACCAGAATCCGATCAGGAGCCCGACCGGGAGTCCAACCGGGAGTCCGACCGGCTCGCCGGCGAATGCGGTCGTACCGGGACAAGAAGGGGCAGGGCGTGCGCAGTGCCGCCGTCACCCCCGAGGGCGACCGGATCCACTGGGTCGAACTGCCGTGCACACGCGGGGTGCAGGACCTGTCGGCCGCCGACGCCCCGTTCGTCGGCGCCGAAGCGCTCCAAGCGGCGGGCGTGTCGGTCGTCGCGATCCCCGACTGCGGTCACAGCATCATGCTGGACAACCCCGAGGCCTTCGCCCGCGCGACGGCGACGGCCCTGTCGTCGTCGTAACGCCGCACGCCGTCCCGATGTTCCGACGTTCCGTCAACATCTGTATCACCCACACGTGTTGGTAGTTGTCCGCGCGTATAGCCGGAATAAAGACGGCACCCCTACCTTCCCCCGTGAGTTCCCGTATCCGACTCACGGAGGTACGTGATGAGACGACGTTTCAGCCCCGTCCTGGCGCCCGCCGTCGCCGCCGCTGCCCTGGGCGGGGTCATGGTGCTCGCGACCCCCGCGGCGGCCGCCGTTCCCGCCGACAAGCCGCTGGTGCTGAGCAGCTGGACCCAGACCAGCTCCACCAGCTACAACGCCTGGCTGGCGGCCCGAGCGAACCAGACCCGGTGGGCCGCCTACAACTTCGACTGGTCCACGGACTACTGCAGCAAGTCCCCGGACAACCCCTTCGGGTTCCCCTTCCAGACGGCCTGCGCCCGCCACGACTTCGGCTACCGCAACTACAAGGCGGCCGGCACGTTCACCGCCAACAAGCCGCGCCTGGACGACGCGTTCTACGCGGACCTCAAGCGCGTCTGCGCCCAGTACACCGGCGCGAAGAAGACCTCCTGCGACGCCACGGCCTGGACCTACTACCAGGCGGTCCGCGCCCTGGGCGTCAGCCCCGAGGACGCCCCGGCAGCCTGACCCACCCCGCGCGGCGCGGCGGCCGGGGCCGACGATCCCCGCCGGAGGCCGAATCGGCCTCCCCGAACCAGCAGGGGATCGTCCAGCCCCCGCCACCGCGCCGCGCCACGCATCCACTTCGCACACGGCCTCCTGGCTGAGCGCTCTGAAATGATCACAACGTGACAGCCGACTCCCACGAACGATCCGACAGGCCTCCGCGCGAGGTCCGCATACCCACCCCCGACGGCGGTCGGCTCTGGGCCGAGCGCAACGGCACCGGAAGCCCGGTCGTGCTCCTGCACGGCGCCGGCATGGACTCCCGCCTGTGGGACGCCATCGCTCCCGAGCTGACCCGCCACCACGACGTGATCCGCTACGACGCCCGCGGGCTGGGCCGCTCCACACCTCCGGACAAGCCGTTCAGCGACGTCGAGGATCTACGCGCCGTCCTCGACCACTTCGGCCTTCGCCGAGCCGCGCTGGTCGGGTTGAGCATGGGCGGGGAGACCGCGCTCGACTTCACCCTCGCCCACCCGGAGCGCGTCGCCGCGCTGGCCCTGGTCGGCGCCTCGGTCAGCGGTCACGCCTGGCCGGACAGCCCCGAGTTGACTGCCTATGCCGCGGCCCGGCGCGCGCACGAGACGGCCACCCTGGCCGAGTTGGAACTGTCGGTCTGGGCATCCATGGGCCGTACGGCTCCCGGAGGAGAGCTCATCGAGACGATGGTCGCCGCGAACGCCGAGCGGCGGATCGTGAGCGAACAGCACTGCGTCGTCTCCCCGGGCCGCGATGCCGAACCACACCTCGCAGACATCGCCGCGCCGACGCTGGTCGTCCACGGCGACCACGACCACCCGGAGATCGCGGTGATCGCCGAACGACTGGTCACCGACATCCCCGGCGCCCACGGCGAGACGATCCCGAACGCCGACCACTACCTGCCGCTCCGCGCACCGGAACGCCTCACCGAGCTACTGCTGTCACACCTGCCCTGACACGCGCACAAGGCTTCTGTCTACGCCTTGACGATGTCGAGCAGGTCGTGCAGTGAGTTGATCGACCAGTCGGCCATCGCGCGGACATCCGGGTCGTCGGCCCACCAGAACCCCCACGGTCCCCGACGCAGATGCGCGGTCCGGAGGCCGGCCGCCCGGGCCGGGACGATGTCGTTGGCGGGATGGTCACCCACGTACAGCGTCTCGTCCGGCCCGGCGCCGGACACCTCCAGCACTCGGGCGAAGAACAGCGGGTCCGGCTTGGCCACGCCCCATTCGCCGGACGTCACCACAAGGTCCGCCGGCAGGGACAGGGCACGCAGCAGGTCACCCATGAGGCGGCTCTGGTTCCCGGCGATGAGGACGCGAGCCCCGGCCGCCTGGAGCGCTGCCAGCGCGGGCCGGACGTCCTCGTACAGGTCGGTCTCGTCGAGCTGCTCCCCGGCGCCGGCCGCAGCCCGGGCCGCGTACTCGGCGAAGATGTCGACGCCGGGCCGGAGAAGCCGGATTGCGTCCGCGTTGTCCCGGCCGTCGACCACGACCGCGCCGACGAGTGCGGAGAGGGTGTGCCGGGATACGCCGAGCCAGTCGGCCCAGGACGCCCAGTAGCGGTCGTCGCGGGTGAGGGTCTCGCCCACGTCCAGCACCACGGTACGGATCACCCGGCCAGCCTACGGTGCCCGGCCCGCGCGAAGGGGTCGATTCCGGCCGTTCTCACCCCAAGGGGCCAGGCTGTCCGGGGCCGGCGACACCAGCCCTTACGCCGCCACTACCGCCCCCGCGCTAATGTGCCCTGACCTGCGAAAAAGCCCTCCGCCGTGGTCCGGGGAGGGCTGTGGTGCGAAGAGCGCCCCCGGCAGGACTCGAACCTGCGGCCAAGCGCTTAGAAGGCGCCTGCTCTATCCACTGAGCTACGGGGGCCGGAAGGTGACCGTGTGTGGTCTGGAGCCCCGTGGTGGGGGTGGGACTTCGGGCCGTGCCGGGTCAAGGATAGGGCTCCGGTCGCCTTGTCCCGGTTGCTTCACTCGCGTGCCACGATGTGGAGGTTCAGTGAAGCGGTCCCGATAATCGCAGGCAGGTGCGATTCTCGCACCGCTTTTGCGCCGCGGCGCCCCGGGTGTTGTGCAGTCGTTATGCCTGCGCCCGCCTCACCCCTTGTGTCCCGGATGTCCTGCTGGAGTCGTCTGGAGTCGCCGTCGGCGCGCAGAGGGCGTATAAGCTTCAAAAAAGGTCACAAATTGGGCATTCTTCGCATGTGGTGACCTTGGATGTTCGGCCTCAGCTGCTCGATGCCCTGTCCGCCCTGCGCGACCGGGTCGCCTCCGTGCGTCTGCCGCTGCCCCTGCCCGGTGCGCCACGCGCCCGTCAGACCAGGGCGGAGCTGCTCGCCCAGCTCGACGACTACCTCGTACCCCGCCTCAAGTCGCCCGAGGCGCCCATGCTCGCCGTCATCGGCGGCTCCACCGGAGCCGGGAAGTCCACCCTCGTCAACTCCCTCGTCGGCCGGCAGGTCAGCGAGGCCGGGGTGCTGCGGCCCACCACCCGTACGCCCGTACTGGTCTGCCATCCGGACGACCACCACTGGTTCGCCGGCATGCGCGTGCTCCCCGACCTCCTGCGGGTCTGGCTCCCCGCCGACGAGGAGGAGGAGCTCGGCGCCTCCGGCCGGCGTACGTCCGCCAAGGCGGCGCGCGACGGCGCCGCGCGCGAACTGCGCATCGAGACCGTCAGCAGCCTGCCGCGCGGCCTCGCCCTGCTCGACGCGCCCGACATCGACTCCCTCGTCGTCGAGAACCGCACCCTCGCCGCCGAGTTGATCTGCGCCGCCGACGTGTGGGTCATGGTCACCACCGCCTCCCGCTACGCCGACGCCGTGCCCTGGCACCTCCTGCGCACCGCCAAGGAGTACAAGGCCACCCTCGTCATCGTCCTCGACCGCGTGCCGCACCAGGTGCTCACCGACGTCTCCCGGCAGTACGGCGCGCTCCTGACCCGGGCCGGGCTGGGCGACGTACCGCGCTTCACGATCCCCGAGCTGCCCGAGTCGGCCGGCGGCGGCGGGCTGCTGCCCGCCAGCGCGGTCGCCCCGCTCGCCGCCTGGCTGCTGCACCACGCCCAGGACCCGGCCGCCCGGCAGCAGGTGGTGGGCCGGACGGCGTTCGGCGTGCTCGACTCCCTCCGCCGCCGGATGCCCGAGCTCGCCTCCGCCGTGGCCGCCCAGCACGCCGCCGCCGTACGGCTGACCTCCGCCGTCGAGGACGCGTACAGGAGGGAGGGCAAGCGGGTACGGGCCCGGCTGGACGCGGGCGCCGTGCTCGCCGGGGACGCGCTCACCCGCTGGCGCGGCTACCCCCTCGACACCTCCGCCGACGAACTGCTCGACTCCCTCGCCGAAAGCCTCTCCGCGCTCATCCAGTGCGCCGTCGCCGCCGCCGACGAGCGCATCGCCGAGGCCTGGCGCAAGGAGCCCGCGGCCGGCGCGGTCCCCGTTCCCGCGCCCGACCGGGAGGCCGGCGAACGGATCGGGATGGCCGTACGGCACTGGCGGCGCGTGCTGGAGGAACTGGCCGAGGAAGAGGTCGCCCAGCTCGCCGGACAGCCCGCACCCGACCCCGACGGGGTGGCCGCACTGCTGGTGACGGCGCTGCTCGGCGGCAAGCGGGCCCGGCCGGCGGGCGAGAAGCTCGCCGAGCGGATCGGCGCACACGGCGCCCTGCGGCTGCGCGACCGCGGCGGCGAGCTCGTCGGCGAGCACCTCGACCAGGTGCTGCGCGCCGAACGCGACCGCCGCCTCGCCCCGCTCGACGGGCTCGAAGTGACCCCGGAACCCCAGGCCGAGCTGATCGCCGCGTTGTCCGTACTGCAGAAGGAGAGGTGACGCGGTGACCGCACTGGCCGATCGCACCGACGACCGCTGGGACGACGGGCTCATCGCACGCTCCCGACGGGACGGCGACGACGGAGCCCTGGAGGACGGCCTCGGCTCCGAATCCGACGAGGCGCTCGTCCGGGCCGTCTCCGGCAACGGCAGCGGAAGCGGAAGCGGCAGCGACGGCGGCAAGGCACCCGCGCCGCCGGCCAGCCCGGAGAACCAGGCCCTGCGCACCCGCCTGGAGGCACTGCGCCACCTGGTCGGCCTGTCCCGGACCCGGCTCGACGGCAGGACCCTCGCCGAGGCGGGGCGGGTGCTGGACGAGGCGGCGGCGCGCCGCGGGCTGTCCCCGCACCACACCGTCGTGGCGGTCGCGGGTGCCACCGGAAGCGGCAAGTCCACACTCTTCAATTCACTCGCCGGAGTGCAGATCTCGGAGACCGGACTACGTCGGCCCACCACCGCCGCGCCCATCGCGTGCAGCTGGACGGACGGCGCCGCCGGCCTGCTCGACCGGCTGGAGATCCCCGGCCGGCTGCGTCGGCGCCCGCGCGAGACGGGCGAGGCGGCCGGGGCGCTCCAAGGGCTGGTTCTCGTGGACCTGCCGGACCTGGACTCCGCGGTCGGCGAGCACCGCGCGCACGTGGACCGGGTGCTCGCGCTGGTCGACGCGGTGGTCTGGGTGGTGGACCCGGAGAAGTACGCCGACGCCGTGCTCCACGAGCGCTACCTGCGCCCCCTCGCCGGCCATGCCGAGGTCACCTTCGTCGTCCTGAACCAGGTGGACCGGCTGCCGGGCGACGCCGCCGACCAGGTCCTGGACGACCTGCGCCGGCTGCTCGACGAGGACGGCATGGCGCTGGGCGAGCACGGCGAGCCGGGCGCGACCGTGCTCGGGCTGTCCGCGCTGACCGGCGAGGGGGTCGGGGAACTGCGCGAACTCCTCGGCCAGTTCACCCAGGAGCGCGGCGCCGCCACCCGGCGCATCTCCGCCGACGTCGACCGCGCGGCGGCCCGGCTGCGACCGCTGTACGTGGCGGACGGGCGCCCGGAGATCGGGGAGGCGGCCCGGGCGGACTTCGAGGACCGGCTCGCCGAGGCGGTCGGGGCGTACGCGGCCGGGCTCGCCGCGGAACGTGCCTGGCGGCGCAACGCCAACAAGGCGTGCGGCACGCCGTGGCTGCGGCTGTGGCGCTGGTACGAGACCCGGCGCGCCCCGCAGCGGCTGGGCGGGCTGGCGGCGCTGGCCGCGATCGGCGGACGGACGTTCGGCGCCGAGCCGGAGCCGCCGGCCGAACAGGAGGTGACGGCGCGGCAGCGGGTGGAGCAGGCGGTGCGCTCCGTCGCCGACGAGGCGGCCGCCGGCCTGCCCGAACCGTGGGCCCAGGCCGTACGCGAGACCGCCGCGCGCGGGGCGGTACGGCTGCCGGAGGAGCTGGACGAGCTGGCGGTGACGGCGGGTGTGCCGGCCGGCAAGCCGCCACGGCCCGCGTGGTGGCCCGTGGCGGTCCTGACGCAGGCATCCATGACGCTGCTTCAGATCTGCGGCGGGCTGTGGCTGGTCGGGCAGATCGTCGGAGTGCTGGAACCCCGCCTGCTGCCGCCGGTACTGCTGATGGCGGCGGGCATCGTCGGCGGGCCGCTGGTGGAGTGGGCCTGCTCGATGGCCGCGCGCGGCCCGGCGCGGAGGTACGGACAGGACGCCGAGCAGCGGCTGCGGCAGGCGGCGGCCGGCTGCGGGCGGGCGCGGGTGCTGGAGCCGGTGGCGGCGGAGCTGCTGCGGTACCAGGAGGTCCGGGAGCAGTACGTGAGCGTCGTGGGAACGGGACCCGTGCGGGGGACGAAGTTGTCCACAACCCGTCGGTAATCCACAGGGCTGGGCGAGGTGGGGCAGGTCGGGCGCAATCTGGATTCCACGCGCCGGGCGACGGGGTCCGGCAGCGGGGCCTGGCACGACGAGGAGGGGGCCGGAGATGAACGAGACCGTGGTGACGCTGGTGGGTCATGTGGCGACGCAGATCGACTACCGGGAGACACCGTACGGGCCGTCGGCGAGATTCCGCTTCGCCGTGCGGCCGAGGTTCTACGACCGCCAGAAGGAGGCCTGGTCGGACGGGGCCACGAGCTTCTACACGGTGTGGGCGCGGCGGTCGCTGGCCGCCAATCTGGCGGCCTCGGTGTCCGTGGGCGAGCCGCTGGTGCTGCACGGCCGGCTGAGGGTCCGCGAGGAGCAGGGGGAGGGACAGCGGTGGGTGTCGGCCGAGATCGACGCGCTGGCCGCCGGACACGACCTCAGCCGTGGTACCGCTGCCTTCCGTCGGGTGATCAAGGTCGACGCGCCGCTGATGGAAGCTCAGAAGGCGGCGGTGGTCTAGGTGTTCGAGGCCTATAGGATTCCCCGGTATCCACGGGCATCTGGGGCTGTGGCCCGAAGGGGAAGACTGTGTCGATTGCCGTTCCCGCTTCTTCTGTTCCTGCCGAATCCACTGCTGTTCCTGCTGAATCCGCCACGTCCGCACACCGTGCGGAACCTGCCGCAGCCGAGTCCCGGCCTGCCTCCTGGCGGGCTTCCAGATCCGCTTCCGGATCCGCTTCCGGACCTACGTCCGGACCTACGTCCGGACCGGCATCGGAATCCGTATCGGGATCCGTATCGAAGTCCGTATCGAAGTCCGTACCGGGATCTGCATCCGGATCCGTGCCGGAGCTCGCGGGGGCGGTCGGCGGTGGCGGCACCGGCAGTGGTGGCACCGGCGGTAGTGGCACCGGCGGTGGTGGCACCGGTGGTGGTGGGGCGCGGGCCGCCGCGCGGCGGCCCTTCGCGGTGGCGCTGCTCGCCGCCGCCCTCGCCGCCGCACCCGGGTCCCCGGCCGCCGCCGCGGAGGGGGACGGGGCCGCGCGCCGTGCGCCGGAGGGTGCGACCGCCGTGCTGGACGGGCTGAAGACGTACGGGCAGGCGGTGCTGCGCACCAAGGACGGAGCGGTGCGGCACATCCCGGCCGGGCTCTACGAGATGCGGGTCGACGGCGGCGGGATGCTCCAGACGTACGGGGTCGGCGTGGCCGGCTTCGCCCAGCCCCAGGCCCGCTACACGGAGACGGCGTGGAGCGGCAGCCCGCTCGGCGGGAACGGCGAGGCGGGCCGGATCCGGTGGGTCCTGGAGCACTCCTACCCCCAGCTCAACGACCTGGCCGGACTGGCCAAGGCGGCCGGGACGCAGGTGGCCATCTGGCGGCTGGCCGACGGGGCGCAGGTGGAGGCGGCCGACCCGGCGGCGGAGAAGCTGGCCGACTACCTCCAGAAGGAGGCCGGGCGGATGGCGGAGCCGCCTGCCTCGCTGAGCCTGGACCCGGCCCAGGTCACCGGGCCGGTCGGCAGCCGGCTCGGGCCGGTCACCGTGCGGACGGGCGCGCAGAGCGTGACCGTCACCCCCGACGCGGCCGCCCAGGCCATGGGCGTACGCGTGGTGGACGCGCAGGGCCAGCCGGTGACCGCCGCCGGACACGGCAGTCGGCTGTGGTTCGAGGTCCCGGCCGGCACGCCGGACGGGGTGGCCTCCGTGACCGTCCAGGGCTCCACCCGGGTCCCGGTGGGGCGGGTGTTCACCAGCGGGGAGTGGACCCAGGCGCAGATCGTGGCCGGCTCCAGCGAGTCGGCGGCCTCGGCCACCGCGGCCGCGGTCTGGCCGCAGGCCCTGGCGGTGCAGTCCCAGGCCCAGGGCCACGGCCAGGGCGGCCACGCGGCTCAGGGCGGCGCGGGCGTGCCGGCCGTGCCGCCGGCAGCAGCAGGGGGCACCGGCACGACCTCGCCCGACGCTGCCGACGACCGGCTGGCCGCCAGCGGCAGCTCGGCGGCCACCCCGGTGATCGCCGCGCTGGCGGTGGGCCTGGTGGTCCTGGGCGGGATGGTGGTCCTGCTGGTGCGCAAGCGCCCGCTGGACGGGGAGGACGACCCGACCGGTTAGCCCGCCGCCCGCCGTTGCCGGCCGCCGGCCGCCGGTCGTCGACCGATCCGGCGGGCAGGTTGGGGAGGTCCTCGGCTGATCGGCGGGCCGGTTGGGAGTTGCTCGGCCGATGGGCGGGCCGGTCGGGGAGGGCCTCGGTCGAGCGGCGGGCCGGTCGGGGAGTTCCTCGCCCGATCCGGCGGATGGATGATCCGTGTGCTCAGGAGGTGGTTCATGGTCGGGCCCGCAATAAGGCGCCGGTCCGCAGGGTAGGCGCTCGAAATGCCGATCTGGACGGGGACGACGCCGGGGACGACGGGGACGAGTACGACGACGGGGAGGGGGACGGGGACGAGGGCTGCGCGGGTGACGGCGACGGGGGTGAAGACCCACGCGCACCCGCTGACCTGGTGGGGTGCGGTCGGCCGGTGGGACCGGGCGTTGTTCGACGCGGTGGCGCGGCGGCACTGGCCCGGGGCCGACCGGGTACTGCCCCGACTGGGGCGGGCCGCGAACCACGGGGTGCTGTGGGGCGGCACGGCCGCCGTGCTGGCCGTGTTCGGATCCGCCTCCGCGCGGCGGGCCGCGGCCCGCGGGGTGGCCTCGCTGGCGCTGGCCTCGGCGACCATCAACACCGTCGGCAAGTGGTCGGTGCGCAGGCCCCGCCCGCTGCTGGAAGGGGTCCCCGCGGTGCGGCAGCTGGCCACCCAGCCGACGACCACGTCCTTCCCCTCCGGGCACTCGGCCTCCGCCTTCGCCTTCGCGGCCGGGCTCGCGCTGGAACACCCGGGCTGGGGCGCGGTCGTGGCGCCGGTGGCCGTCGCCGTCGCCTTCTCCCGCGTGTACACCGGGGTGCACTACCCGACCGACGTGCTGGCCGGGGCGGCGCTGGGGGTGGCCGCCGGGGCCACTGTGCGACGGCTCGCGCGGGACGTGGAGGAGACGCGGGCGGTACCCGGCCACGAGCGGCCGGCGGCCGGGGCGCCCGCGCTGCCGGACGGCGCCGGCCTGGTCGTCGTCGTGAACAACGGGGCGGGTACGGCGGCCCCGGCCGGGCTGGCGGCCGTACGCGCGGCGCTGCCCCGGGCCGAGCTGGTCCGGTGCCCGAGTTGGAAGCTGGGCGCGGTGCTGGAGGAGGCCGCGGGCCGGGCGACCGTCCTCGGTGTGTACGGCGGGGACGGCACGGTGAACGCGGGCGCCACCGCGGCGCTGCGGGCGGGCATCCCGCTCGCGGTGCTGCCCGGCGGCACCCTCAACCACTTCGCCCTCGACCTCGGGCTCACGGGCCCCGAGGACACGTGCCGCGCGGTCGCGGCGGGGCATGCCGTGCGGGTGGGGGTAGGCCGGTTCACCCCGGGCCCGGCCGAGGGGGGAGGGGGGGGGGGAGGGGAGGACGGGCGGGCGGGGTACTTCCTGAACACCTTCAGCATCGGCGCCTACCCCGAGCTCCTGCGCTACCGCCTGGAGTGGGCCCCGCAGATCGGCGGCGGGGCCGCCGCGCTGCTGGCCGCCGTACGGGTGCTGCGGTCCCGGCGGCCCGTCGGGCTGCGGCTCGCCGGCCGGCCGCGCTCGGTGTGGCTGCTCTTCGCAGGCAACGGCGTGTACCACGGCTCCGGCGCGACGCCGCGGCGCCGGCTCACCCTCGGCGAGGGACTGCTCGACGTACGCCTCGTCCACGGCGGTGGCCGCCCCGGGCCGCGGCTGCTGGCCGCCGCCCTCGCGGGTCCGCTGACCCGGTCGCCCGTCCACACCGCCACCCGGCTGCGCAGCCTGCGGATCGCCGGGATCCCGCCCGGGACCCCGCTCGCCTACGACGGCGAGTACGCCGTCGCGCCCGCGTCCTGCGTCCTGGAGGGGCTGCCGGAGGCCCTCACCGTCTACCGCCCGCGCTGAATGAACAATTCCGGATCAACCGGTTCGCCGAGGCCCCGGCGCACCTCTATACAGTGACCCCGGAATCGTTGATCAAAGATGAAAAAAGAGGGTGCTGCCTTGAAGTCGTCCCGGATCCGCGCGGCCGTCACCGCCGCCGCCCTTGCTCCGGCCGTCCTGTTCGCTTCCCCGGCCTTCGCCGCCGAGACCCCGGCCGCGCCGCCCGCGACCGCCCCGGACCAGGCCGTGGGTGACCGTACGCCCGCCAAGCCGGCCGACAAGCCCGCGGACACGCCCGTGGACCCGGCCAAGCAGGCCGAGGAGGACCGGGCCGCCATCCAGAAGATCCTCGCCGAGCCGAAGTGCACCGAGTACATGCGCCAGGCGGCGAACAAGGCGCTGAACGGCACCGCCGCCGACATGCGCAGGTTCCTGGAGGTCGAGGTCCCCGTGATCCGCCTCGACGACGCCCGTATCGAGATCGCCCGGCTGTACGACAACGCGGGTCCGAAGCTGCGCCAGGGGATCGACGACTTCTTCCACTCGAAGCACACCCTGGCCGACGCGACCCGTTTCCTGGAGGTCACCCAGCACCAGCTGCGCGACGAGGACAACCGGGTGCTGATCGCCCAGATCATCGACAAGGCCGGGCCGATCCTGAAGGAGAAGGGGCGCGCCGCCCTGAAGGGCACCCCCGAGGACCGGGCCAAGTTCCTGGAGACCGGCCAGCACGAGGCCCGTGACCAGGACAACCGGGTCCTGATCGCGCAGCTCATGAGCACCGGCGGCCCCGTGGTGAAGGAGAAGGGCCTCGCCGCCCTCAACGGCACGCCCGAGGACCGGGTGAAGTTCCTCCAGGTCGGCCAGCACGAGGCCCGGGCGCTGGACAAGAAGGCCGAGGAGGAGGCCGCCAAGAACGCCCAGGGCAACAAGGGCACCACCGGCACCGGCCAGACCGGCAGCACGAACGCCCAGCAGACGGTCGCCACGGGCAACGGCAGCAGCACGAGCACGAGCACGGGCAATGTCAACACGACCGCGAACGGCGGTCGCACCCTTGCCGCCACCGGTGCCGGCGACGAGACCGCCTGGGCCGCGGCCGCCTCCGGCACCGCCCTGGCCGCCGGCGCCGCCCTGATGATCGCCGCCCGCCGCCGCCGCGCGAACTCCGAGGCCTGACCCGCCCCCGCCCGGTACCACCACCGGGGCACCGCCTCCGGGGCACCGCCTCCGGGGCACCGCCTCCGGGGCACCGCCTCCGGGGCACCGCCTCCGGGGCACCGCCTCCGGCGGCGCCCCGGCGCCCCGGCACCCCGGCCTGTCTATCATACACATCTGACGCTGCCGACGAACTTACGCGTCTGACGTGCGGTGGTCGACAGCTGTATGAGAGCAGAACGTAGACAGAGTGGCGAGCA
>NZ_WTFF01000213.1 GCF_019400985.1 Streptomyces bambusae | reverse complement strand
TGCGGCTGCTGCGGGGGCTGCTGCGCTCCGGGGCGGCGCAGGCCGCTGCCGCCGGCCGGGCCGAGCCCGAGGGCGGGCTCGCCGACTGGCTGCGCCGGTTCGCCCGGGCGTACGGCCACCGCCCGTCCGGCGGCGGAGTGGCCCGCCAGCCGATGCCGGCGGAGCTCCTGGAGCTGGCGACGCTGTTCGCGCCCCGGATCAAGGCCGCGGGGACCCCCGTACGGCTGCACGAGGACCGGTACGGCTACCAGGGCCTGGACGCGGACCTGCTGGACGTCTGCCTCGCCGAAGGCATCGCCGTCGAGGACCCCGGCCCCGCCGTGGGCCTGGAGTTCTGGGGCGAGCGGTCCCGGCGCGACCTCAAGGCCCTCGCCGCCGACCCGGTGTTCGGGCGCCGGCTGGAGGGCACCGTCCACGCCGGGCTGCGCGGCGGCGGCACGGCCATCACCAAGCTCCCCGAGAACGCGGGCATCGCCGCCGAGGTGCACACCCGCGTCGAAGGGCTGATCGGCGCCCTGCGCGGCGGCGGCCTCGGCGCGGCCGACGAAGCCGTGAACGAGCTGCGGGAGCTCCTGGACCGGCCGACGGCCACCGCCCTGGAGGGGATCGAGGAGGCCCTGGCCGCGCTGGACCTGACCGGACCGCTGGCCCGCGCCCTGCGCGCCGGACTGCCGGAGGAGCTGGGCTGGCCCGCCCTGGACGCGGCCCTGGCCGGCTTCGCCCCCGGCGAGACGGTCCGGGTCACCACCACCTGGCCCGTGCTGACGGTCTACGGGGACACCCGCGCCGTCGCCGTCGACCACGCCGGCGAGCGCGGATCCTGCACCTTCCGCGTGCCCGAGGACGCCACCTCGCACTCCGTGCACTACGTCGGCGGCGACTACCTCGTCGCCTGGACCACCCACGAGCGCCACGACTGGGGCGAGCACGCCTACTGGGCCAGCCGCCCGCAGGACGTCTTCCGGCCGGAGCACCAGCTGGGCCTGCGCCCCTACGGCGGAACCATCCAGGGCGGCCTGGGCTACCAGTTCGAGACCCCGGACGGCGCCGGCCGGCACGACGGGGAGCGCGTCGTGCGCCCCGGCGACCGCGAGGGCATCGGCCACCGCGACCTGATGATGAGCGACGGCCGCCGGTTCTGGAGCGCCCCCGTCTTCCACGCGCACGACGAGCGCACCCGGGTCGACCCCCTGACGGGCGAGCCCACCGGCGACCGCACCCCGCCGGAGATCCTCCGCAGCGGCGAAGTCCCCCCGGGATACACGGACTACGAGGACAACCAGACACTGGCCGCGCTGCCCGACGGCGCGCCCGCCTCACCGCTCGGGCAGTCCGGGCGGCTCGTCGGCTGCCGGGTCTTCAACGCCACCCCCTGGAGCGGGTACTCTCCCCGCGCCTTCCTGCTGGAGTCCCTCGACGGCCGGCGCGCCTACTACCGCACCCGGACCTGGGGCCGTCGCCCCTGGGGCATCCTCGGCATGCCGGCCGGCGGCGAGGACGCGGTGCTCGTGGACGAGGTCACCGTCCGCTGCCATGCCGCCGAGGACAACTCCCTGCTGTGGCAGGTCCGCGGCTTCCCCGGCGACCGCCGGCGCCACGGCCCCGCCGCCACCCTCGGCGAGGACGCGGGCCCCGTGCCGCCGCCCGCGTTCTGGCACTTCCTCACCCCGCGCGACGAGGCCGCCTCCAAGGCCCTGCGCACGGTCGACGACACCGCCGTACGCGCACTGCTCGACGCCGCCCTGCGCGAGGACCCCGCGCCGTCCCTCCCCGGGGTGACCGAGCCCCGGATCGCCGAAGGCGTCGCACGGGCGGCGCGGCTCGCCGCCGACGTACTGCGCCGCCGCCAGGAGCTGTCCCGCCGCGTGGGCATCATGCGGTCGGGCCCGGTCGTCACCCTCCCCGCCGCCGTCCCCGACACCGTGCTCACCCCCGCCCTCCGCGGGCTCCTGCCCGACCTGCGGCCGTACGAGGCCCACGTCCCGCGGCGCCAGCCGGCCCTGCTGACCGCCGTCGCCGCCGACGGCCGCCACCTGCGCGGGGAGATCGACGACGAGACCCGGCGCCTCGCCCTGCCCGCACAGCCCGCCGAATGGGCGGTCCTGGGCGGCGGGATAGACGCGGTGGCCTGGCGGGCCGCCGCCGGCCACACCCCCGACGAGGAACGCGCGGCGCTGGCCTGCCTGCTGCAGACCTGGAGCCGGCAGCCCTTCGCCGAGGCCGGCAGCGCCTGGCGCACCGGCCGCGCGACCGAGGAGGCCCTGGCCGCCTGCCGCTCCGCCGGATCGGCCGTGGCCGCGGCGGCCCCGCGCGGCACGCTCGCCCGCTTCCTCCAGCGCGCCGCCGACCCGGCCCCGGCCGACGCGCAGGAATGCCACACCTTCACCGTCGCCGGGGACGACACCCGGCGGCTGCCCCGCCTGCTGGAACTCCTCGCGGAACACGGACCGCTGACCGTGCCGGCGCAAGCGGTCGACGTCTTCTGCTGGCGCACCGGCGTCCGGCGCCCGGTCGCCCTCCTGGCCCTGGCCGGCCTGCCCGGCCGGGACCGCCACGACGACCACCTCACCATGCTCCGCAAGCTGCCGTACAAGCTGACCAAGATCCAGGCCCAGGAGTACGACAGACTGCGCCACCGGCTCGGCCCCGAAGGCCGGCGGGCCCTCCTCGCGGCGGGCATGCCCCAGGACCCGGCCGAGCTGTGGCAGCCCGGCGGGATGACGGCCGCCGCCGAGCGGATGGCCACGGTGTGGGCCGGGCTGCTCGGCGCGACCCCGTACGTCGACGAGGGGCTGGCCCAGCAGCTGGAGGACGACCTCGGCCTCGCCGGGGACTGGGCCCACGCCCTCCCGGCCGGCCGGGCCCCCGAGGCCCGCGGCAGCGCCATCGGCGAACACGGCTTCGTCCTGCGCCCCGAGCCCTCCGGCGAGATCCGCCTCCGCCTGGTCGAGCCCGACGGCACGCCCGGCGCCTGGGTGAGCGGCAGCGGGCCCGCGCACCGGCAGGCCGCCTCGGTGATCTCCTGGGCGCTGACCGAGCGCCCCGTCGGCGACCCGGCCGCCACCGGCGCGCTCGCCCTGTACGGCCGGCTGCGGACGGTCCTGGACGACCCCGGCACCCTCGTCCCGGTCCTCTACCCGCGGGCCCCCGCCCTGGCCGAGGCCCCCGGCTTCGCCCCGTACGAGGGCGCGGCGCTGCCGTGTCCGCAGCCCTTCGACGCGGAGGTCGCCGAGCCGCCCACCCTGCACGACGACGGGCTGTTCGTCGTGGCGGCCCCCCGCGGTGACGTGTTCGTACGCCCGGCCGCCCTGGCCGACCCGCAGCGGGTGGAGCGGGCGATGCGGCTGTGCACCGACCTGCGGCTGCCCGAGCTGGGCAGGCGCCTGTCGGACCTCCGGGCCGAGCTCGACGGTCTCGCCCGGCTGGCCGGCCGCGCGGCCACCACCCCGGTGAGCCCCGGCGGGTACGAGACCAACCCGGCACTGAGCGCCCCCGACCTGGTGGCCGAGGTCGCCCGTACCCTCGGGACCGGGGCGGACGCCGCCGCGCTGTACCTCCAGCTGCTGACGCTGGCCCGCCCCACCGACAGATGCGTCCGCCGCTGGAACGACTGGACGGCCGACCGGCACAAGGCGGCCCAGGCCGAACTGCTGACCGCCGGGGCGGTCGTCGGCGGCAGGCGGCCCCGCGCGGGACGCACCGCGTACGTCCCGGGGGAGTGGACCGACCTGAAGGCCCCGCACCTCCCGCTGGAGGGCGCCAAGACGGCCGCCCACCTCGCGACCGTCCACGGCACGTCGGTGCACGGCCCCTTCGTACGACTGCTGGCCCCCCTGCCGCCGCACGAGATGTTCGCCCTGGCCTGGGCCCGGGCGAGGGAGGAGGCCGGGCGGCCCGGGGCGTGAGCGCTCCGGGGGCGGCCGGGGACGTGAGCGCTCCGGGGCGGCCGGGGACGTCAGAGCCTTCACCGGTTCCCCATGACATATGTAACGGCTTGTCAATGAACGAGTCCTCCTGAGGCTTGACGGATGTCCGCACGCACTTCGTCCTGAGGGCGGAGGGTGTGGACGGTTCCGGGCGGAAGAATCGAGACGTCCGAGATCATCGGGCCCGGTCGGGCCCGATCCCGCCGATCCATGGAGTCGCCGTGCATCCCGCCCCCTCCGGCCGCCCCCTCCGACTGCGCCGGACCGTGACCGCGAGTGCCCTCGCCGCCGCCCTGCTGGCCGGCCTGGCTCCCGCGGCGCTCGCCGCCGGCCCGGGCACGGTCGGTCCGGGCACGGTCGGTCCGGACACCGCCGCGTCCGTGACCGCCAAGGCCCCCGGCTTCCGCCCGCCGCTGGACCGCGCCGCACTCACCTCGCACTTGAACAGCATTCACGACGCGGGCATCTACGGCGTGTTCTCCTCCGTGCGCGACGGCTGGGCCCGCTTCGACGGAGCCTCCGGCGTCGCCGACGTGGAGACCGGGCGCCCCGTCCGCCCCGACCTGCGCCACCGGGTGGGCAGCATCACCAAGTCGTTCACCGCCGTCGCCGTCCTCCAGCAGTCGGCCCGGGGCCGGATCGAACTGGACCGCCCGGTCGGTGACTACGTACCCGAGCTGGTACCCGGCGAGCGCGGCCGCAAGGTGACGGTACGGATGCTGCTCAACCACACCAGCGGCATCGCCGACTTCATAGCCGACGCCTTCCCGTCCCTCCAGCAGCCGTCCACCCGGAGCCTGGACGACCACCGCTACCGCACGATCCGCCCGGCCGAGCTGATCGGCTACGGCCTCGGCCGCCCGCAGGCCTTCGAGCCCGGCACCGACTGGGCGTACTCCAACACCAACTACGTGATACTCGGCGAGATCCTGCGCAAGGTCACCGGCGAGGACCCGGAGCGCCTGATCACCCGGGACGTCATCCGCCGGGCCGGCCTGCGCAATACCTACTTCCCCGGCACCGACCCCACGATCCGCGGCCCCCACGCCCGCATGTACGAGAACTTCTACGGCCTCATCGACCCGCCGCGCGACTACAGCGAGTACAACATGACCTGGGCGGGGACGGCCGGCGCCCTCATCTCCACCCCGCAGGACCTCAACACCTTCTACCGCGCCCTGCTCCGGGGCGACCTGCTGCCCCGCACCCAGCTGGACCAGATGCGCACCACCGTCGACGTCAAGAACCCCGCGACCGGCACGGTCGTCATGCGCTACGGCCTCGGCATCTACTCCATGGACACCCCGTGCGGTCCGGCCTGGGGGCACGACGGTGCCGTGTGGGGGGCCGGCACCTGGTCGCTGTCCAGCCCCGACGGCGCCCGGCAGTTCACCCTCGGCCACAACCTGATGAAGTACCAGCGTTTCAACGCCGAGGGCACCGAGATCCTCGACCACCCGGCGGACGCCGCCATGGTCGCCTACCGCGACCAGGCCCTGTGCGGCACCACGGCCCCGGCGGCATCGGCACCGGCCGCCCCGGCGAACCCGGTGCAGCGCAGCGCCCCGGAGGCCTTCGCGGCACGGGTGCGCTGACCGGCTGACGGGCTGACAGGCTGACCTCGGGCCGGCCGGCCGGCCCGGTCGCCCGAGCACGGCCGGCGGTGACGCGGCACAGGCCGACGTGCCTGCCCGCCGCTCACCGTTCGGCCAGCTCCGACGGCGCCTCCTGGACCACCCATCCGTTGCCGTCGGGGTCCTCGAAGGTCAGGAACGAGTTCCACGTCTGCCCCTTCCCGTCCGCCCAGCCGGTCGCACCGAGGTGCCGGACCGGGGACGCGTCCACACCCCGGCCGGTCAGCTCGGCCCGGGCGGCCTCGATGTCCGTGACGCAGAGCTGGAGCCCGTGCAGGGCGCCGGGAGCCGTCTGCCGCGTACCGGGCGCCGGGGGCATTCCCTGGAGCAGCACGATCGAACACCGGGAGCCCGGCGGGGTCAGCTGGATGATGCGGACCCCGGGAGCGACCTCGCTGTCGAGGTCGACCCTGAAGCCCACCCCGTCGGCGTAGAAGGCCTTGGCCCGGTCCATGTCGGTCACCGGGACCGGGACGACCTCGAGTGTCCAGTTCATCGAATCTCCTTCGTGGATACGGACTCAGCCGCCGGTGGCGGAGAAGTGCTGGTAGTCCCGGTTGGCCCAGCGGCCGCCCCAGTACCAGCCGACCTCGCGGAAGGCCCGGGTGACGCGGTCACCCGGGTGGATGAGGCCGGGCCGGGGCCCGTCGTCGCGGCTGAGGTGGGTACGGCCGTTCGGGGGATGGACCGTGCCGCGGACGTCGACGTACGGATTCTCGACCGGGTTGATGTCCACGGCATCGCCCCACGCGTGCCGGGACAGCCGCCGTGGATCCCCCGTGACCCGCCGGCAGTTGAACGCCGAGGTGTTGTCGTCGGCCATGGCCCGGGTGTCGCTGCCGCCGTACTCCGCCATCACCCGCATCCTGCGGATCGGGAAGCGCGCCTCGAAGGTGCGCTCGAAGACGTGGAGCAGGGGCTCGACGGCGTCCTCGTGGACGACCAGCTCGCCTTGGTGGACCCTGCCGTCGAAGCCCCAGTGGCTCATACGGATCAGCCGCAGCCGCTCGGGCGCCACGGGACATCCCGGCCGGTGGGTGGTCCCCAGCTTCCCCGCCGGTACGGCCGTCACCTGCGCCGCGAACGCCGGCGGGGCCTGTGGCGGGGCCTGGAGCCGCGGCTTGTCGGACTGGGCGGCGCAGGACAGCGCGGCCGCGCACAGGGTGGCCGCCACGGCCACGGCAGCGGGGGTGTGGCGCACGGAACACACGTTAAGGCCCGTCCCCCCGCCGGGCACGCCGGAGCGTCGGAACACCAGCTCCCGCCTCCCCGCCGCGGATCCACAGCTGATTCCCAGGTTCTCCCCAGCCCTCGCTCAGCCGCGGGTGCCAGGCTGGCCACCGCAGATCGTGATCACCGAAGGGGCAACGATGAACAACGTCCACAAGCGCGCCGCAATCGCCGCCGGTGCGGTCCTGGCCGGCATCGGCCTGGCCTTCCCGGCCGTCGCCTCCGCCGAGGACTCGGCACGGCCCGCTGCCTCCCAGGCGGACGGACAGCAGGGCGCAGGCCAGGACAAGCGCAAGGCCGCCGGGGCGGAGCACCGCGCCGAGCGGCAGAAGGCGCTGGCCGAGGCGCTCGCCAAGGACCTCGGCGTGCCGGTGGAGAAGGTGACCGCGTCCCTGGAGAAGTTCCGGGCCGCCCAGCGCGAGGAACACGCCAAGCACGGCAAGGACGGCAAGGGGACCGAGGGCGGGCGGCCGTCCGCCGAGGCGCTCCGCCAGAAGCTCGCCGAGCGCCTGGCGCAGGCCGTCAAGGAGGGCAAGCTCACCCAGGCCCAGGCGGACGCGATCCTGGCCGCCGCCCAGGCCGGTGTCCTGCCCGGCCCGGCCGGCGCCGGCCCCCGCCACCACAGCCGCTGACCGCAGCCCGGCCGGACCGACGCGGCCCGGCCCCGCTGCGCGGCTTGCCCGTGTCGGCCGAATCCAGCACGCTGAGCCCCGAGCACGAGGACTACCGGCGAGCCGGATCGCGCATCGATGAGTTTCCCGCGCCACGCTGGTCCCTACGCCGGACACCCGCGCACGGAAGGCTGGGCCATGCGGAAACTGATCTACGGCATGAACTTGACCCTGGACGGCTACATCGCCGCGGCCGGCGACGACATCGGCTGGAGCGGACCGCCGAGCGACGAGCTGTTCCAGTGGTGGCTCGACCACGAGCAGGCGTGTGGCCTGTCGCTGTACGGGCGCAAGCTGTGGGAGGCGATGAGCTCCTACTGGCCGACCGGCGACCAGCAGCCGGGCGCCACCCCGGCGGAGATCGAGTTCGCGCGGACCTGGCGGGACACACCGAAGGTGGTGTTCTCCTCGACGATCGACAAGGTCGACTGGAACACCCGCCTGGTCACCGGCGACGCGATCGCCGAGATCACCCGGCTCAAGGCCGAGGACGGCGACCCGATGAACATCGGCGGCGCAACGCTCGCCGGGGCGGCCATGCGCGCCGGGCTGATCGACGAGTACGTGATCGCCACCCACCCCGTCCTGGTGGGCGGCGGCACGCCGTTCTTCACCGCGCTGGACAGCTGGGTGAACCTGAACCTGCTGGAGACACGGACGTTTCCCGGCGGCGTGGTCCTGACCAGGTACGAGACAAGGCGCTGAGCAGCCTGGCGCGGTGCGTCGCGAAGGCGACCCCAGGTCGTCACGGGCCCACCGCGTCGGAGGGCTCGTCGTGCCAGCGCCAGCCGGCGGTGCCGTCGTCGTGGATGTGCAGCATGAACTCGGTGACCGGCCGGCCGTCGGGAAACGTCAGGGTGAGCGCACTGCGGATCTGGATGTAGCAGGCGTCGGCCCGCTCCCAGTCCTCCTCGTCGACAGCCCGCTCCTGCTCACTGAAGAGGGGACGGAACTCTTCAAAACCAGGAAGTGTCTCGACTTCGGCGTGCGTCCAGGGCATATCGGCGCCGGTCACGGTCAGCCGGGCAATCTCCTGGTCGCCGTTGTGGAGCCGCCAGATACCGCCGGTGGTCAGGTTCGCGTTGGTCATGTCTCCCATGATGACGATCGACACCGACAGCCGGCGCGTGAGATCACCGCCTCTCCCGACCTCGGCTTCACCGATCAGCCGGACCCCTCGGCGTACTGGCGCCCGTAGGGTGCGAGCGCAAGCGGTCCAGCTCGTCCCCGATCGCCTTGCGCAGCGGGGCGTGCTGCGGACCGAGTGAGTGCTGCTCGTCGGTCCACCTGTCGCGGGGATAGAGCCACACCGGCCTGCGCACCAAGTCGGCCGGCTCCCACTCGAACCGGGGCCACACGTGCGCATGCAGGAACCCGTCGGTGTTGCCCAGGATCTCCAGATTGACCCGCCGGAAGGCCGCATCCGTACGGCGGGATACGCGCTCGACCGCTTCTCCGAGTCGGTCCATGTCGGACAGGAAGGCCAGCCGCTTGTCCCTGGGCAGGTCCGACAGTCTTTCCACCGTGGGATCGTCCACCAGGAGCACCGAGTAGCCCGGGAGGAACTGCACATCGCCGATCACCGCGAACCCCGCGTCCAAGCGCCGCAGAACTGCGGGGTTTTCGCCTCGCAGAGCACTTCCGATCCGGTCCGTCCGCCAGTCGTCAGCCATGGCCACAACATACTCAGGGCAGCGGCGTGGGCTCCACCGGGTCGCCGGCCAGCCGGACCGTGCTCATGATCTTCATGATGAGGTCGTCGGCCACCGCCCCGGACACGCCGGTGCGGCCGTAGAAGTTCCAGGCGACGAAACCGCCCTTGGAGTTCCGGAAGCCGAAGACGACGGCCTGGCCGTCGCCGGCGCACCGGTTGGACTGCGGCACGCCCTCGGACCGGGCCTTGACGTAACTGCCCTTCACCCCGGCCTTCGTCGTGTAGTCCACGGGCTTGTCCCACTTCACGACGCTCTTGTCCGGCTGGCTGTACGCGGCGTAGACCCAGGTCGGTGCGGTCTTCTCGGCGACCTCCGCGGTGTCCTTGGCGCCGTCGGCACCCTTCGTGCCGGCCGACCCGAGCCGGACGTCCTCGACGTGGCCGTCCCCGTTCGCGTCGATGCTGCACCACTTGGACTTGTAGAAGGCAGGCGCCGAGTGCCCGACGAGCACCTTGTTCGCGTCCTTGTGGTCCGTGAATCCGCTGAAGACGCTGGGCGCGAGGACCTCCCAGTCCGGCGGGACGTCGAACGCCGTGCCGTGCGCGGGATTGACCACCGTCTTCCATCCCGCGACGAGGGGCTTCGAGGTGCCGGGGCGGGCCGGCGAGGCGCTCCCGGAGGGGGAGGCCCCGGAGGCTGCCGGCGCGGGGCCGTCCCCGCCCTGGTGGCGCAGGACCACGACGCCGGTGGCCGCGGCGGTGGCCAGCACCGCCGCCCCCGCGCAGAGCGCGACGACCACGGTCCTGCGCCTGTCCTGGTCCGGCGTCCGCCGGGGCGTCCCGCCCTCGCCCTCCGGATACAAGGTGGCGGGCTCCGGCGGGTACGGCCCGCCGGCCCGGCCCTGCGGTGCGGGGCCGTAGCCCTGCTGCGGGTACGGGTTGTGGCTGTGGTCCGGCGGGTTGTGCACGGTGCCCCTCCTGGCGTGCGTGTGTGCTGCGTACGAGTGTGCCCTTCGGCCCGGGCGGGGCTACGTGCCGAAGGAGAGGAGGGCGATGCTCACCTTCCTGGTGTCGGGACTCCCCACCGAGCCGTTGAGCACGAACACCCGTCCCCCCGCCCAGCCGGCCCGGAGGCTGAAGGGGTAGAGGGCGCTCTGGGGGCCGGCGGCCGCGGCCGGACTCTGCAGGACGGGCTGCGAGGCGCCGTCGGCCGGGGCGAGGGACACCACCGAGGCGGCGGCGCCGCTGCCGGCCGCGACGTACACGACGACGCGGCCGTTCTCCACGGCCAGGGGCCACATGGTGCGGCCCTTGGGCTGCTCGGCGGTGCGCCACCGCTCCTTGCCCGTGTTGAGGTCCACGGCCACGACCTGGTTGGTGTCGTCGGTCCCGAGGCTCTTGCCGGGGCGTCCCGCACCGAGGTAGAGCGTGTCGGCGTCGGCCGCGGCGGCGTAGCAGCCCTGGATGTCACCCGCGTTGCCGAACCCGTTGCACCGGCCGCTGACCCCGAAGCCCAACTCGCCTTCTGAGCGCACCTTGCCGTCCGCCGCGAAGGCCGTGATGCCCCAGACCTTGCGGTTCTTGTCGCTCAGGGCGACGACCAGCGGATCCATGGTGAGGACCCGCCCGAGCCGCCAGCTCTTGTCGTACTGGTGGCTCCACCGGGGGCTGGCCGTGGCCGGATCCACCTCCTGGACCATGTCCTGTCCGGGCCCGCCGGGATCCTTCGGGTCGGTGCAGTGGCGTACGACGACCAACCGCTGGCCGCCGCCGGCGAAGGCGGTCGGGTAGCAGCCGTTCGTGTTCGCCGTGCCGAAGAGCTTGCGGCCGTCGGCGACCGAGAAACCGCTCATGACGGCGGAGCGGGCGAGGGCCACGGTGTCGCCGGCGATCGCCATGTCGAAGCCGAGCCCGGTGTCGTAGGGGTTCTCCTGGGGGACCGTGATCTTCCAGCCCAGGGTGCCCGTCGTGAGGTCGACCTGCTGGAGGTCCGTGCACCTCGCGGTTGCCGAGTCGCTCTGCCTGACGCCGATGACCAGCCGGCCGGTGGCGGCGGGAGCCTGTGGCGCCCCGCAGAGCGGGGTCTGCAGCGAGACCTTCCACTTCTCCCGGCCGTCGGCCACCGCGTAGCCGGTGACCTCCTTGTACATCGCCTTGACGACGACGTCGCCCACCCGCCAGGGGCCGTACTGCAGGGTGCCCGACGGGACCTGCGTCTGGTTGTCGCGCACCCAGACCCGGGCCTCGCCCGGCCGGATCCCGGCGTTGGGGTCGAAGTCGGGACCGCCGCCGGCGCCCCGGCCGTCGCCCTGGTCGACCGAGGGCGAACCGGACGGCCCGGGCGGTGCGTTGCCGCCCTGCGCGACCGGCTCCGTGGGCTTGTCCCTGCCGAGGGTGAGGTACGCCGCTGCGCCGCCGACGAGCAGGACGGCGGCCAGGGCCGCGGCGATGACGGCCGGGCGGCCGGTGTACCACCTGCGCCGTGCGGGGCGGTGGTCGACGACGGTGCGCTGCTCGAACGGTGGGGGCGGAGGCCCGAAGCCGGCGGGCGCGGAGTGGGCGTGGTGGCCGTCGGTGGCCGGGGGAGCGGGCCAGGGGTGCGCGACGCCGGGCCACTGCTCGTGCGGTGCCGGCGGTTCGCCGGGGGTGTGACCGGTCATGGGGAGAGTCTGGCCCGCCGGAGCATATTTCTAGAACAGTTTTTTAGACGATTTCACGACGCGCGTGACGGGAATCCACTTGTCGGTGGCCGGATCCGCCCGGCGGGCCGTGCGGACGCGACCGACGATTCTTTCCGGCTGCACACGGATGCGTGCGCAGCGCACCGATCGGGGCGCGAGGGACGGCCGGAGGAACGTTTCGGCGCGCGGGGCGGCTGCGCTGCCCCGGGCCCTCTGGGGCGAGAGGGGTGACGCGTTCCGGCCTTCATGCCGCAGCGGGGCTTCTCCACGATGGGTGGTGCGCCTGACGGCCGCTTCCCGGTCGGGAACCGGCACCCGAGGCGTCCACGGAACCAGGGGGAAGAACAGCATGCGCATGCGTACCCTTCCGACGGTACTGACCGCCGTCGCAGCTCTGCTCGCCGGCCTGTCCATGACCGGCAGCGCGTCGGCCTCGGCCGAATCCCAGCGGTCCGCCTTCGCCGCCGAGGCGAAAGCGGCCGGACTGACGACGTCTCAGGCGGCTGAGCTCCAGGCGGAGGTCGACTCGGTGCTGGCGCAGCAGCCCGGCACCCGCCAGATCGGCGCCAACAAGCTCTCCATGCCCGGCGGCACCCTGACCCTCCCGGCACCGGGCAGCCTCGGCGCGGCCCTGGCCTGCGACAACGGCCACCTGTGCATCACGGACGGCCAGGGCAAGAACTACGACTACTACTACTGCGGCTACTACGACTTCTGGGGCATCGGCAACGGCACCTTCAACAACAACCAGACGTGGGGCACCCGGGCCCGCTTCTACAACGAGAACGGATCCGAGCGCTGGTCGAACGTCGCCAAGGACACCGGGACGGCCTCGTGGACTCCCGTCTACCACATCCGCCCCTGCTGATCCGCCGCCCACCGGGCGCCGGGCCGCCGCCCTGACCGGCCGCCCCGGCCGCCTTCCCGGCCCCGCACCCGCGGTCGGGAAGCCCGCGCCCGCGGTCGGGAAGCCCGCACCCGGGCCGGGAATCCCGCACCTGCGGTCGGGAAGCCCGCACCCGGGGCCGGGAAGCCCGCTCCGCCGTCGGGAAGCC
>NZ_WTFF01000212.1 GCF_019400985.1 Streptomyces bambusae | reverse complement strand
AGGTGCGATGTCACCCCCCGGGACGTGCGGCGGCCAGCCGGGGCTCGGTTTGGCGCGTGCCCAGAGGCAGTGCCTACGGCGGCTGCTGTCGCCCCAGGGTTTGGCCCATCGGCTGGCCGACCGGGATCTGGACGCCCATGCTGCGCTGCATCGGGCGGCCCATCGGGCCGGGGCCCTGCGGGCAGTGGCCCCCGGGGCCTGCCGGCAGCTGGGGCGCGCCGCCCGGCAGCTGGGAGGGTGGGCGCTGCGGGCCGTCGCAGCGGCCGTGGCGCACTTCGGGAGGCCTTCTTGGTGTCGGTCGAGAACACCCCGGTCCTGGACGCCGACGGCGGGGCGACCGCGCGCCGGGCCGCCTTCGGGAGCCGGCTGCTGGGCCTGCTGTCGACCACCGACCACAAGGTGATCGGCTACCTCTACCTCGTCACGGCCTTCGGGTTCTTCCTGTTCGGCGGGCTGCTGGCGCTGCTGATGCGGGCGGAGCTGGCCCGCCCGGGCATTCAGATCCTGTCCCAGGAGCAGTACAACCAGCTCTTCACCGTGCACGGCACGGTCATGATGCTGCTCTTCGCCACGCCTACCTTCACGGGATTCGCGAACGCCGTGATGCCCTTGCAGATCGGCGCCCCGGACGTGGCCTTCCCGCGGCTGAACGCCTTCACGTACTGGGTGTACCTGTTCGGCGCCCTCATGGTGGTCAGCGGCTTCCTGACCGCCAACGGCTCGGCGGCCTTCGGCTGGTTCGCGTACGCGCCCCTCAACAGCGCCGTCCACTCCCCCGGCATCGGCGCCGACCTGTGGATCATGGGACTGGTGGTGTCCGGCCTGAGCACGATCCTCGGCTCGGTCAACTTCATCGCCACCGTCGTGTGCCTGCGGGCGCCCGGGATGACGCTGTTCCGGATGCCGGTCTTCACCTGGAACGTGCTGTTCACCTCGATCCTGGCCCTGCTGGCCTTCCCGGTGCTGGCCGCCACCCTGCTGGTCCTGGAGGCGGACCGGAAGCTCGGGTCGCACGTCTTCGACCCGGCCTACGGCGGTGCGCTGCTGTGGCAGCACCTGTTCTGGTTCTTCGGGCACCCGGAGGTGTACATCGTCGCGCTGCCGTTCTTCGGGGTGGTCAGCGAGATCCTGCCGGTGTTCAGCCGGAAGCCGATCTTCGGGTACGTCGCCCTGGTCGGCGCGACCATCGCCATCACCGGTCTGTCCGCCACCGTGTGGGCGCACCAC
Organism: Streptomyces bambusae; assembly: GCF_019400985.1. Classification (GTDB taxonomy): domain Bacteria; phylum Actinomycetota; class Actinomycetes; order Streptomycetales; family Streptomycetaceae; genus Streptomyces; species Streptomyces bambusae_A. The sequence goes on along the minus strand of NZ_WTFF01000212.1, from coordinate 11,631 downwards.
ATGTTCGCCACGGGGGCGGTGCTGCTGCCGTTCTTCGCCCTGCTGTCGTTCCTGATCGCGGTGCCGACCGGGGTGAAGTTCTTCAACTGGATCGGGACCATGTGGAGCGGCTCCCTCTCCTTCGAGACACCGATGCTGTGGTGCATCGGCTTCCTGGTGACCTTCCTGCTCGGTGGGCTCACCGGGGTGCTGGTCGCCTCCCCTCCGCTGGACTTCCACCTGACGGACAGCTACTTCGTCATCGCCCACCTGCACTACGTGCTGTTCGGCACGATCGTCTTCGCCACCTTCGCCGGCTTCTACTTCTGGTGGCCCAAGTTCACCGGCCGGTTCCTGGACGAGCGGCTGGGCAAGGTGCACTTCTGGACGCTGTTCACCGGCTTCCAGCTCACCTTCCTGGTGCAGCACTGGCTGGGTGAGCAGGGCATGCCGCGCCGGTACGCCGACTACCTGGCCGCCGACGGCTTCACCCTGCTCAACACGCTCTCCACGATCGGGTCCTTCCTGCTGGGCCTGTCGACGCTGCCGTTCCTGTACAACGTGTGGCGCACCACGAGGTACGGGGTCCCGGTGGAGGGGGACGACCCGTGGGGGTGGGGCCGGTCGCTGGAGTGGGCGACGTCCTGCCCGCCGCCGCGGCACAACTTCACCGAGCTGCCCCGGATCCGCTCCGACTCCCCCGCGTTCGACCTGCACCACCCGGAGGTGAGGGCCTGATGAAGGCGGAGGCCTGGCTGTTCACGGGCGTCGCGCTGTTCTTCCTGGTCACGGGCGGCGTCTACGCGGCCTTCTCGGCCGATCCGGCCGGGATCGCCGCGCTGACGGTGTCCCTGCTGATGTCCGGGCTCGTCGCGCTGTTCCTGTGGCGGCAGGCCGGCCGGGGCGGGCCCCGCCCCGAGGACGACGAGCGCGCCGAGATCTCGGCGGCGGAAGGCCGCGGCTTCTTCTTCCCGGCCCGGAGCTTCGCCCCTGTGTGCACGGCCGCCGGCACGGCGCTGGTGGGCCTGGGGGTCGCCCAGGGGCTGTGGCTGGCCCTGATCGGCTTCGGGGTGCTGGCGCCGGGGATCTACGGGTTCGTCTTCCGGGGCGGCGCAGCGGAGTCGTAGCAGGCGGAGTCCTGGACGGCCGTTCCAGGAGGTGCGGGAGCGACGGACCGCTACTCGGACCCGGGCCTCGCCCCCGGAGCCGGGTCGTCGGACCCGCGCCCCGCCCCGGGCCGCGCCCCCGGCCCCGGCCCGGGAGCCTGCGCCGCCGGGAGCGGCTCGTCCGGGCCGCTCAGCAGGTCCTCGACGAGCCGGCGGCGCCCCTCGGCCAGCGGGGGCGGCAGTTGGTCGGCGGTGTACCAGTGGCTGAGGGCGCGCCGCAGCCGCCCGGTGGGAGCCGGCCCCTCCCACTCGGCCGGCGGCTCGGGCAGCGGCTCCTGCACGGCGTGCACCAGGCGGGGGTAGGCCTGCTCGGCCGTGAGCGGGGCGTGCCGCGGGTGGTAGCCGCCCTCGGCGGACTGCCGTACGACACCGGTCTCCAGGCCGGAGGTGAGGAGTTCGATGTCCCGGACCTGCAACGCCAGGCACACCCGCCGGGTCAGCCAGAAGGCGGCGGGCGGCAGCGCCAGCAGGGCGCACCGGAAGGTCCAGGTGAGGCCCGCGACGGGGATCTCGGTGATGAAGGCGAGGATGTCCTGGGCCCCGGCGAGCAGCAGCACCGCGTAGCCCGTGAGGACCGCGACGCCCAGGGCGGTGCGGGCGGGGCGGTCGCGCGGCCGGTCGCACAGGTGGCGCTCACCCCGGTCGGTGGCGAGCCACCGCTCCAGGAACGGGTAGGCGTACAGCCCCGCGAAGAACAGGCCCGGCAGGACGACGCCCGGCAGCAGCGGGTTCCACATCAGCGTGTGCCCCCACAGCCGGGTCTCGACGCCCGGCATCAGCCGGAGGGCGCCCTCCAGGAAGCCGACGTACCAGTCCGGCTGGGCACCGGTGGAGACCTGGTCCGTCCGGTAGGGCCCGTACGCCCAGACGGGGTTGATCTGCGCGAGTCCGCCGAGTCCCGCGGTGACCGCCGCGACGAGGAAGAAGAGGCCGGCGGACTTGGCCGTGTAGTGGGGGAACAGGGGCGGCCCCACGGAGTTGCGGCCGCTGCGGCCCGGGCCGGCCCACTGGGTGTGCTTGAGGTGGAAGACCAGCAGCAGGTGCAGGGAGACCAGGCCGACGAGCAGCCCGGGGACGAGGAGGATGTGCACCGGGTAGAGCCGGGAGACGATGTCCTCGCCGGGGTACTGGCCGCCGAAGACGAGGAACGACAGGTACGTGCCGACGACCGGCAGGGAGAGCATGATGCCCTGCGCGGTCCGCAGTCCGGTGCCGGACAGCAGGTCGTCGGGGAGCGAGTAGCCGGCGAAGCCCTCGACGAGCGCGAGCAGGAACATCGTCACGCCGACCGTCCAGTTGACCTCCCGCGGCCGCCGGAAGGCCCCGGTGAGGAACACCCGCAGCAGGTGGGCGCCGATGGCGAACACGAACACGAGGGCGGCCCAGTGGTGCATCTGACGGATCAGCAGGCCGCCGCGGACCTCGAAGCTGATCTCGAGCGTGGACGCGTACGCCCGGGAGACCGGCAGGCCGCTCAGCGGCTCGTAGGCGCCGGTGTAGGGCAGGTGCTGGAGGGAGGGCTGGAAGAAGAAGGTGAGCCAGGTGCCGGTGAGCAGGAGGACGAGCAGGCTGTACAGGGCGAGCTCGCCGAGCAGGAAGGACCAGTGGTCGGGGAAGGCCTTGCGCAGGCCCCCGCTCGCGGCCTCGGCGAGCGGCAGCCGCCCGTCGAGCCGCAGGAAGCTCCGCCGCGCCGCCCACCCGGCCTGTCGCGCGGCCCGCTCCTTCGCCCTCGTCTCCTTCGCCGCTCTCGTCTCCTTCGCCCTCGTCGCCCTCGTCAGCGGCACCGGTGGCGCTCCTCCCGTGAGCTGTCCGTCGCTTTCCATCGCTCCAGCCGTTGCTCTCCGTAGGCGAGCATGGACGCTGCGGGAGGGGTCGGCGGGGAGGGCGCGCGGGGTGGAACCAGAGTGGAACAAATAGCCGTACGGGAGGTTTCATCCCCTTCTGGGAGGGATATCCTCTTAATAGGCCTACGAGGCGAGCGAGGGAGTTCGACTGGAGTAGCCGACTTTGGCGGAAGTGCAGGATGGTCCGCCCGAGCCGACGTCGACGGTCGGGCTGAGAGGCCGGAAGGTCGGGAGACCGGAAGGCGACCCCCACTACCTGATCCGGACAATACCGGCGCAGGGAGCCCGTTTCGTAGGTCGCTTTTGCATGTCGTAGGTCCTTTTTGCGTGTGGAGAGGCGGCCATGCCCATTGCCACGGTGAACCCGGCCACGGGTGAGACGGTGCGTACGTTCGACGCCCAGGGCCCCGAGGAGATCGAGCGGTGCCTGGCCGACGCGGCGGCCGCCTTCGCCTCCTACCGCGCGACGGACTTCGCCGAGCGGTCCGCGCTCCTGACGGGGGCCGCGGACCTCCTGGAGGCGGACATCGAGGACATCGCGCGCACCATGACCACCGAGATGGGCAAGCCGCTGGCGGCCGCGCGGGCAGAGGCGGCCAAGTGCGTCAAGGCCATGCGGTGGTACGCGCAGCACGCCGAGTCCCTGCTCGCCGACGAGCTGCCCGCCGAGGCGGACGTCCGGGACAGCGGGGCCAGGGCCGTACGGGCGCGCTACCGGCCGCTCGGCGTGGTGCTGGCCGTGATGCCGTGGAACTTCCCGCTCTGGCAGGTCGTACGCTTCGCCGCGCCCGCACTGATGGCCGGCAACGTCGGCCTGCTCAAGCACGCCTCCAACGTCCCCCAGACCGCCCTCTACCTGGGCGGGCTCTTCACCCGGGCGGGGTACCCGAGCGGCTGCTTCCAGACCCTCCTGATCGGGGCCGGCGCGGTCGAGGCGGTCCTGCGCGACAGCCGGGTGGCCGCCGCGACGTTGACCGGCAGCGAGCCGGCGGGGCGCGCGGTCGCCTCGGTCGCGGGCAGCGAGGTCAAGAAGACGGTCCTGGAGCTGGGCGGCAGCGACCCGTTCGTCGTGATGCCCTCGGCCGACATCGCGCAGGCCGCGAAGACGGCCGTCACCGCGCGCGTGCAGAACAACGGCCAGTCGTGCATCGCCGCGAAGCGCTTCATCGCGCACACCGACGTCTACGACGAGTTCGCCGAGCGGTTCACGGCCGGCATGGCCGCGCTCCGCGTCGGCGACCCGATGCAGGACTCCACCGACGTCGGCCCGCTCGCCACCGAACAGGGGCGCACCGACCTGGAGGAGCTGGTGGACGACGCGGTGCGGCAGGGCGCGAGCGTGCTGTGCGGCGGCCGCCGCCCGCAGGGCATGGAGCGCGGCTGGTACTACGAGCCGACGGTCCTGGCCGACATCTCGGAGACGATGCGGATCGACCAGGAGGAGACGTTCGGCCCGGTGGCCACGCTCTATCGCGTGGCGGACCTCGACGAGGCGGTGGAGCGCGCCAACCACACGCCCTTCGGCCTCAGCTCGAACGTCTGGACCCGCGACGCGGACGAGATCGAGCGCTTCGCCCGCGACCTCCAGGCGGGCGGCGTCTACGTCAACGGCATGACCGCCTCCCACCCGGCCCTCCCCTTCGGCGGCGTCAAGCGCTCGGGGTACGGGCGGGAGCTGTCGGGGCACGGCATCCGGGAGTTCTGCAACGTCACCACGGTGTGGCAGGCCGTCTGAGCATCGGGGCCGGCGGCCCGGGCGTCAGTGCGTGTCGGTCATGGCGTCTCGGTCATGGCGTCTCGGTCTTGTGCCGGTCATCAGGCCAGGACGGCGTCGATGGTGGCTTCGATCAGCTTGGCCACGGCGCCGAACGCTTCCTGTGTCCCGAGACGCAGGTCCTGGTAGACGACCACGAAGTCGGCCTCGTGCCGTTTCTCGTGCACGATGATCCCCTCGGAGAACACGTCCCCGCCGGCCTTCAAGGGACCCAAGCCCACCTTGGTGTGCGTGACGACGACGTTGAACGTGTCGTCCCAGTTGGGCGGAGGGGTGACGAACCAGGCGTTCCTCGGGTTGGCCAGCAGGTCCCGCATACGGGGGCTGAAGCCGCCGACTCCCGTGAGGATCTCCTCGTTGATCAGGGCGTAGAGATTCGCCATGTCGAAGGTGGTGGTCGCCTGGGCCACGTCGCCGTCGTTCACCGAGGGGATGCGCACGTCCTTGCGGCCGCTGGGCTTGAAGTCCCCGGCTATCCAGATGCCGCTCAGGTCCGGCTCCCGGAAGAACCCGCCGTGCAGGAGAGCGCCGTTGATGTAGCCGTACCCGAGTGCCTGGATGCAGTGGGTCGCGGACGGGGTGGCTTCCGAATCCCGGATCATCCTGTGCAGATGCTGCTCGAACGTCGGGTGGAACTCGACGATCTTGACCGGGATCAGAGGATCCTCATGGACCCGGAAGATGTTCTTGTAGTCCGGCACCACGTGCTGGCGCGGCATACCCGGGAAGTCCCTGATGCGGGGCACCGCGTCGAGGATGTGCCCGTCGAAGTCGGCCGCGACCGCGTCGAGGAACTGGTCCACGGGCGCGAACGACGGGCCGCCCGGGAGCAGGGACACGGCGGTCACGAACCGGTGCAGTTCGAACGCCGCGTACATCACGGCCACTTTGAGCAGGCTGGCGGAGTAGTCCACCTCCTGCTGGAACTGCCCGGCGGACGGATAGCTCCCGGTGCCCGGCTGTACACGGGCGATGGTGATCGGCATCAGGCGTACGTGGTCCTGCTCGGCCCCGGTCAACCCGTTCATCGCCTGCTCGAACGCGGCATTCACCTTGTCGTCGGGTTGCAGGATCGTGGGATATGCGCCGGGGAACGGAAACACGGCTCTTCCTCCTCCTGGCCGGGTTCTCGGCCGGTCGCCCCTTCGCCCCTTCGCCCCTTTCCACGATCCGCCTCGGAGGGAGGGCCCGCAAACGGGTCAGGCCATGGCGTCCGCCACCACGGCCAGGTCCGCGACCAGGCCCCGGAACGCGGCTTCCCGGTCGTCGGCCCGCAGCACGGACGACGGGTGAACGGTCGCCAGCAACTGCCCGTGGCGCGCGGCCGCGCCGCCGGTGCGCGCCGGTCCGGAGCCGTCCAAGCCGTCCAAGCCGTCCAGCGCGGGCATCGGGCGCAGTACGCCCCGGTGGTCGCCGACGCGGAAGGAACTCCCGAGCAGGGCCTTGCCCGCCGAACTGCCGAGGAGCACCACCACGTCCGGGTCGACCAGGCTCAGCTCCGCCACCAGCCACGGCCGGCATGCCGTCATCTCGCGCAGGCTGGGCGCCTTGTGGATGCGGCGCTTGCCCGGGCCGGACCTGGTGAACTTGAAGTGCTTGACGGCGTTGGTGACGTACGCGTGCTCCTCGCCGAGGCCGGCTTCCTCCAGCGCCCTGCGCAGCACGTGACCGGCCGGGCCGACGAAGGGCTCGCCGCGCCGGTCCTCCTGGTCGCCCGGCTGTTCCCCGACCAGGACCAGGCGGGCATGCGCCGGGCCCGCGCCGAACACGTCTGCGTGGCGTCCTGGAACAACGGGCAGCCCCGGCAGTCCGCGGCCGCCCGCCGCAGCCCCGCGATGCCGCCCCCGCCCGGCAGGTACGGACTCGCGTCGTACCCCTGGCCCTCCCCGCCTGCCTGTGCGGCGGTGGCTCCGGCGCTTCCCCTCGCGTCCATCGGTGACACCTCCGTGTCGCGGGCCGGCGCTCGCGTGACCGGCTCCGCCCCGTACGCGCCGTCCCGGGGGCGGCGGCACCCGTCGTCTGCCCCGGCGCCCCGGCAGCAAACCGGCCCGGGACGCGCGACGGCTCGCCGCACCGCGTGAGCGGCGGTGACGGTGGGCATTCGGGGCGGGCGTTCGGCTCCGCCGGAAGGCCATATCCGGCGCGTTCGCGGGCAGACGCCCCGTGTCGCACAGCAGCGGAGTGGAGTAGTGGGGTGCGTTCCATGTCGCGCGTTTCGGTTGAAGGTGGCGAGGTCGTCGTCCGGCTGAGCCCGCAGGAGGCGCTCGCCGCGCGGCGGCGGCAGCTGCGGGTGCCGGTCCCGGCGCTGCGCGGGGTCCGGGTCGAGCCCAGCTGGTGGCGGGTGCTGCGCGGGGCGGCCGGCCGGGGGATGTGGCGTCCGGGCCGGTGTGTGGGCGTCAGGCGGTTGCCGGAGGGTGAGGACTTCGTCGCGGTGAAGTCCACGGGCCCGGCGCTCTGCATGGAGCTGGGCCCCGACGCGCCGTTCCGTCGGGTAGCGGTGTCCGTCCCCGATCCGGCGCGGACCGAACGCGCTCTGCGCGCGGCGATGCCGGCCGAGGGCGCGCCCGACACCGATCCGCCCGGGCCGGCGACGGACCGCCGGGCGCTGCTCCAGCACGAGGGCGGCATCGCCGACGACCACGGCAGGCCGCCAGGGGCGGCCTCACGGACCGGCACGGGTTCGCAGCCGCCGGCCGACGAGGACCGGATCCGCCGGGCGGACGCGACCCGCGTCCGCCGCGCCCACCGCATCCGCGGGCCCTTGCGCCTGCGCGGGACCGAGGGGGCCGACGAGGCGGACGAGCTGGACGAGATGGAAGGGGGCCCGCGCTAGGCTGCCGCCGCTGAGCGGGCTCAGCGAAGTCCCGTGCGGTACCGCGCCCCGTAAGGGGCGCGGGGCTGTCCGCACATGCGGCTCCGCCGCGTGGGCACGACCAGCCCCCACCGGCCCGCGGTTTCATCACCACACTTCCAGCGGAGCGCTCAGGCTGCCGCCTTGTCGCCCTTGCCCAGCGCCTCGATCAGCTCGTCGCGGGTCATGGCCGAGCGGCCGGGGATGCCGGCCGTCGCCGCCTTTTCGTAGAGCTCCGCCTTGGTCATCGACTCGAGGTCGGAGCGTTTCGGCTGCCGCCCGCCCGTACGGCCGTGCCGCCGGCGGGGTGCGCCCTTGTCGCCGCGGGCGCGTTCGACGCTGGCGCGCAGGGCCTCGGTCAGGTCGACCACGTTCGTGGCCTCGGCGGGGAGTTCGGCCTTCTCGACGGTCTCGCCGGCCCGCTTCGCCTCGACCAGTGCGGCGACCTTCTCCTGGAAGGTGTCGTGGAAGGCTTCGGGGTCCCAGTCCGTGCCGAGTGCGGAGATCAGCTGCTCCGCCATCTTCAGCTCCTTCGCGCTGGTCTTCGTCGACGCGGCGGGCAGATCGGGGATCTCCTCGCGGGGGTCGCGGATCTCGTCGGCCCAGTGCAGCGTGTGCAGCGTCAGGAGGCCGTCCTCGGACTTGAGGGCGACGAGGTACTCCCGGCCCCGCATGACGAAGGTGGCGACCCCGGCGCGGTTGCTCCTGGCCAGGGCCCGCTCCAGCAGGGCGTAGGTCTTGGCGTACTCCTTGCCCTTCGGGCCGATGTAGTAGGTCCGGTCGAAGAAGATCGGGTCGATGTCGTCCAGGTCCACGAAACCGCTGATCTCCAGGGACTTGGAGCGGCCCGGCGCGATGTCGTCGAGCTCGGCGGGTTCGACCAGGACGTACTCCTCGCCCGTGTCGTAGCCCTTGACGATGTCGTCGAGCTCGACCTCCTTGCCGGTGCGCTCGTTGACCCGCCGGTTGCGGATCCGGTCGGAGGTGCCGCGCTGGAGCTGGTGGAAGTGGAGGGTGTGGCTGTCGGTCGCCGTGTACAGGCCGACAGGTACGCTCACCAGCCCGAAGCTCAGTACGCCGGTCCAGACCGGTCTGGCCATGGTGATCACCGCCCTTGCCGTGCCGCCCGGCGGCCGGTGTCCGCCGGCAGCACGGCGTCTGCCCGTCCGGCCTATGCTGGAAACGGCGGCCGGCCTGTGGTGAGCGGCCCGGGGCGGCCGCCCCGGCGACCGCAGGCACGCACCCCTCCTGGTATCCCCCCGCGCCTGCGGCGCCGGCCGTTGCGGGCACCGCGGGTGCGACACTGCGTAGTCGCGGAGATGCGATCAGTGGCCGGCGGTGGCAGCGTCATGGGAGCGAGGAGGACGAGGACGTCCTCCCTTCCGTGAGGAGTGAACCGTCATGGGCGGTATGCAGGACAAGCGCCAGACGCCCGGCAAGGGCCGCGAGGAGCAGCGGCGGGGCCGGGAGCCGGAGCCCGGAAAGGGGAAGGGCCCGGACGAGATGCGCACCGGAGACCGGAGCCGCCGGTCCGGAGAGGCCGCCCGGGGAACGGGGCGCGAGGACGACATGATGCGCGACGAGGACATGATGGACGACATGCGCGACGACCGCTGACGCGCTCGCCCTCCTGGGCCCCGGCTCGGCCCGCCCGAGCCGGGGCCCTGTCGCTGCCCTGTCGCTGCCCTGTCGCTGCCCCGTCACCGCCGAGTCACTGCCAAGTCGCTGCCGCGGCCGCAGCTGCCCGGGCCGGGGCCACTGGACGGGTGCGTGGCAATCGAAGATCATTCCGGCATGACCTCAGAGACGATCACCGCAGCGGCATCGGGTACCTGGACCCTGGGCGACCTGGAGATCAACCGGATCGGCTTCGGCGCGATGCGCCTGGCCCAGGACGGCGAGGCCTTCGACGTGGACGCGGTCCCCGGGGACCGCGCGCGGGCCGTCGGCGTACTGCGCCGCGCGCTGGAGCTGGGTGTGAACCACATCGACACCGCGGCGTTCTACTTCTCCCGGCTGCGTTCCGCGAACGAGCTGATCAACCGGGCGCTTGCCCCGTACCCGGACGACCTCGTCATCGTCACCAAGGTGGGGCCGGGCCGGGACCCCTCGGGCGAGTGGCTGCCGCACGCCACGCCGGAGCAGCTGCGCGGCCAGGTCGAGGAGAACCTGCGCCAGCTCGGCCGGGACCACCTCGACGTGGTGAACCTGCGGGTGGTGGGCACCAGTTCGATCGCCGAGCGCTTCGGCGCGCTGGCCGAACTGCGCCAGGCGGGACTGATCCGCCACCTGGGCATCTCCAACGTCACACCGGAGCACCTCGCGGAGGCCCGGGCCATCGCGCCGGTGGTGTGCGTGCAGAACCAGTACGGCATCGGCATACGGCCCGAGCACGACGAGTTCGTGCGGGCCTGCGGCGAACAGGGCGTGGCCTTCGTGCCGTTCTACTCGATCGCGGCCGCCGGGCGGGAGGCCGGTGCGCGGGCCGACGCCGAGGCCCCCGAGGTCCTCGCGGTGGCGCGGGCGCACGGGGTGAGCGCGGCGCAGGTCCGGCTGGCCTGGACGCTGCACCGCGGCCCGCACGTCCTGGCCATCCCCGGCACCGGCAACCCCGGCCACCTGGCGGCCAACGTCGCCGCCGGCGCCCTGCGCCTGTCCCCCGAGGACCTGGCCCTGCTGGACGCCCTCCACCGACGCGGGGCGTGAGCGGGGCGCGCCCCCTGTCGGCCGTGAACGTGCCCGCCCGCCCGTACCATCGGCGTGCAGGGGACGGGACCGGGTGACGGCGGGGACGGGGCGGTCGGGATGAGCCAGGAAATACCCGGGGCGCGCAGGCGCCTCGCCGAGGAGACCGAGCGCCTGCGCGGGTACCTCAAGGAGCTGGCGGCACGGCTCACTCCGGGACAGGTGCCCGAATTCCCGCTGGAGTACGCACCGTTCGTCGACCACGGCACCGTACCGGCGACGTTCCACCAGTCTCTCTCGGGTGTCGTGCGCCCGCAGGGGGTGTCCGCCGTCGAGGCCGTGGCACGCGCGGCCGAGTTGTTCGCCGCCGATGGCTGGCGCACCGCCGGCCCGGCGCCCGGCGACCGCAACACCGTGCTGGAGTCCGTCGTGACCGGCACCCTCGACGGCATGGAGATCAGGGTCTCGGCGGCGCGCGGGACGGGAGTGCTGGCGTACCGCGGCAGGACCAAGCCCGTCGCGCTGTACCCGGAGCGGCCCCACGTACGCCCCGAGCCGGTACGGACGGCGGAGACGGTGAGCGCGGGGGATCTCTGCTACGAGTGCGACGGGCTGGGGTGGTGCCCGTGCTGCGAGGGCCGCGGCTGGGTCATGGGCGGCTCGGCCGGCTGGGGCGGTGGTGGGCGCAGGGACCCGGACCGCCTGGGCCGGTGCCCCTTGTGCGGCACCCGGCGGGTGTGCCCCGTCTGCAACGGCAGCGGGCAGCTCTTCCCCTACCGCTGACCCTCAGCCTCCGCTGGAGATGCGTTCCAGTGACTCCAGCCGGTGCCGCACCCGGGCCATCAGGTCGCGGTCCATCGTCGGCAGGGCGTCCAGCAGCCCGACGAGTTCCGGGCCGGCCTCGGCGGCCGCGCGGTGGTCGTGGACCTGGGTCCAGCAGTACAGGGCGCCGGCCGCGGCGGCCAGGACCTCCGTGGCGTCCGGGGGCTGTTGGGCGAGGCGGGTGCGCCCCGCGCTGATCCACAGCCGGGTCGCCAGCGGGAAGTCTCCCGCCATCCGGGCCAGGTCGGCACGGATCTCGCGCCAGTGCGTGGCCTCGGGCGAGTCGTTGCCGCAGGCCTGGAGGGCGTGGGCCTCCCAGGCCTGCGCCAGCGTGGCCGCCTCCGGGTGCCGGCCGGCCGTGGCCAGGGCATGGATGTGCGGGCGGGGGTCCTCCTCGGCGGCAGCCGGCGCGGCCGGCGGCGGGGGCGTGACCAGGGACGGCAGCGCGGCCGGGGACGCTGCCGCTGCCGCGGCCGGGAAGCGGTCTGCGGCCGGGAAGCGGTCCTCGGC
>NZ_WTFF01000211.1 GCF_019400985.1 Streptomyces bambusae | reverse complement strand
CGACTGCCTAGCGATCAGTGCTGTGTACGCCAACGCGCCACCCTGCAACCAACACCGGGTGATCGGCCGCGGGCGCAGAGTGGATAAAGGGACCGGCCCGGAACCGGCCCGGGCCCGCCGGCCGGTCCGCGCCCCGCGCGCGGTCGGCGCGCCCCCGCCCGGTACCTCGTACGGGCCTTCGTCCGCATCTTCGGTCTGCCGCTGCGGCGCCGGATGGCGGAAGCTGTCAGGTGTGAGCCCCGTCATGTCCGTCCCAGCGCGCCCGCCGCATGTCGATCCGCGGTCCGGCGGACGCCTCGCGCAGCGGTGTGGCCTCGGCGCGGTAGTGCGCCAGGGCGCGGAGCTCGTGGCCGGGCAGGGGTACGCCGTCCGCACGCACCACGCGCCACCACGGGACCGCGCCGCCGTAGAGGGCCATGACGCGGCCGACCTGGCGTGGTCCGCCCTCGCCGAGCCACTCGGCGACGTCCCCGTACGTCATCACCCGGCCGGGCGGAATCCGCTCGGCGACCTCCAGCACCCGCTCCGCGTACTCCGGCAGCTCGTCCATGCGGCCCATGGTGCCGCACCGCGCCGACAGCCCTGCGGAACGATTTGCTCCGCAAACTCGGGCACCCCTGATGCCTCGCGGCCCCGCCCGTCCGTGCCACCATCTTCCGGGCGGTGACTCGTGATACGTGATCAAGAAGAGACGGAAGTGACGGCGAAGGAGCAGGGTGTGAGCCCTCAGGACGACGCGCGGAGCGACGCCGCGGCGGCCGGGGCCGAGCACACCCGCGCGACGACTGCGCCACACCCGGAGCCCGTGCGCCGCGGCGGCGGCGACCGGGCCGACGGCACGTCCGACGGCAGGACCGGCGGGACCGGAGGCACGTCCGCACCCATGCCTGGAGGCACCTCCGGCGACACGTCCGCAGGCGCGTCCGCGGCCGACGGCCAGGCCGACAGGACCCGTACCGGCCCCGCCGACCGCGGTGACCGCCACGCCGACGGCCGGCACGCCGGAGACCACCCCACCGACCACCACCCCGCCGACGGCCACCCCGGCGCCGACCGCGTCGAGGTGGACGAGCCGCTGCTCGCCGCCCGCGTGCACCGGCCCTCCGACCTGGTCCGGCTGCTCGTCGGCATCCTCGGCATCGCCCTGGTCCTCGCCCTCGCCGCCTTCGCCCACGGCACCACCTCGGGCCTGGAGGCCGACATCAGCTCGGGCACCGAGGAGGCCCCTGACCTGCTGATCAAGGTCGCGGGTCTGGTGTCGAGCATCGCGGTGCTGCTGGTGCCCGTCGCCTTCGCCATCGAACGGCTCATCAAACGCGACGGCCTGCGCATCGCCGACGGCGTGCTCGCCGCCGTCCTCGCGCACGGCGTGACCCTCGCCACCGACCTGTGGGTCTCCCGGGCCGCGTCCGACACCGTCCAGGACGCCCTGACCCGCCCCACCGGCGTGGGCGAGGCCCTGACCGATCCGGTGCACGGCTACCTCGCGCCCGTGATCGCGTACATGACCGCCGTCGGGATGACCCGGCGGCCGCGCTGGCGCGTCGCGCTGTGGGCGGTGCTGCTGCTCGACGCCTTCGCGATGCTCGTCGGCGGCTACACGACCCCGTTCTCGATCATCCTCACCGTGCTGATCGGCTGGACCGTCGCGTACGGCACGCTCTACGCCGTCGGCTCGCCCAACGTCCGCCCCACCGGCCAGAACCTCCTCGCCGGCCTGCGCCGCGTCGGCTTCCAGCCGGTCAGCGCCATGCGCGCGGAGACCCTGGACGGCACGGAGGTCCAGGAGCACAACGACCGGGGCCGCCGCTACCACGTCACGCTGGAGCACGGAGCGCCGCTCGACGTCACCGTCGTGGACCGCGAGCAGCAGGCGCACGGCTTCTTCTACCGGGTCTGGCGCCGGCTGACCCTGCGCGGGATCACCACCCGGCGGAGCCTGCAGTCGTTGCGCCAGGCGCTGGAGCAGGAGGCGCTGCTCGCGTACGCCGCCATCGCGGCCGGGGCGAACGCGCCGAAGCTGATCGCCACCTCGGAGCTGGGCCCGGACGCCGTGATGCTCGTGTACGAGCACCTCGACGGGCGCTGTCTGGACTCGCTCGCGGACGAGGAGATCACCGACGAGCTGATCCGCAACGCGTGGGAGCAGGTGCGGTTCCTGCAGTCGCGGCGGATCGCGCACCGGCGGCTCACGGGTGACGCCCTGGTGGTGGATCGTTCCGGCAGGGTCACCCTCACCGACCTGCGCGGCGGCGAGATCGCGGCCGGCGATCTGGTGCTGCGGATGGACGTCGCGCAGCTGCTGACCACGCTCGGCCTGCGGGTCGGCGCGGAGCGCTCGGTGGCCGCGGCGGTCGAGGTGCTCGGCATGGACACCGTGGCGGACTGCCTGCCGCTGCTCCAGCCGATCGCGCTCAGCCGCTCGACGCGGGCCACGCTGCGCCGGCTCGCCCGGGAGCGGGCCCAGCGCGAGCGCGAGGCCGTGCTGGAGTCCTCGCGGCTGGCCAAGGCGGAGCGCGCGACCCCTTCGAAGGCCGACTCGAAGGCCGAGCGCAAGGCCGAGAAGCGGGCCCTGGACGAGGCCCTCGACGAGGCGCGCGAGGAGGACCTGCTCAGCCAGATCCGCCGCCAGGTGCTGCTGATCCGGCCGCAGGCGCCGGTGGAACCGGCCCGGCTGGAGCGCATCCGGCCGCGCACGCTGGTCTCCTTCATCGCGGGCGCGTTCGCCGCGTACTTCCTGCTGACGCAGTTGACGCACGTCGACTTCGGCCGGGTCATCGGCGAGGCGCAGTGGGGCTGGGTCGGGGCGGCGGTCGCCTTCTCGGCGCTGAGCTACGTCGCCGCGGCGATGAGCCTGCTGGGCTTCGTGCCGGAGCGGGTGTCGTTCGTGCGGACGGTGACGGCGCAGGTGGCCGGCTCGTTCGTGAAGCTGGTGGCGCCGGCGGCGGTCGGCGGTGTCGCGCTGAACACCCGCTTCCTGCAGCGCTCGGGCGTCCGGCCGGGGCTGGCGGTGGCGAGCGTGGGCGCCTCGCAGCTGTTCGGTCTGGCCAGCCACATCCTGCTGCTGCTGGCGTTCGGCTATCTGACGGGTACGGAGAAGACCCCGCAGATGACGCCGTCCAGGACGGTCATCGCGGGGCTGCTCACGGTCGCGGTGCTGGTGCTGGTGGTGACGGCGATCCCGTTCCTGCGGAAGTTCGTGGTGACGCGGGTACGGGCGCTGTTCGCGGGTGTCGTACCGCGCATGCTGGACGTGCTCCAGCGGCCGCAGAAGCTCGTCACGGGCATCGGCGGCATGCTGCTGCTGACCGGCTGCTTCGTACTGTGCCTGGACGCGTCGGTCCGGGCGTTCGGCGGGGGCGAGACGCTGAGCCTGGCGAGCGTCGCGGTGGTCTTCCTCGCGGGCAACGCGCTGGGCTCGGCGGCGCCGACGCCGGGCGGCGTGGGCGCGGTCGAGACGACGCTGACGCTGGGTCTGATCGCAGCGGGGCTGGAGAAGGAGATCGCGATCTCGGCCGTCCTGCTGTTCCGCCTGATGACCTTCTGGCTGCCGGTCCTGCCGGGCTGGCTGTCGTTCAACTACCTCACCCGCAAGGAATCGATCTAGTTCGTACCGATCTGGTTCGTACCGATCCGGTTCGTACCGATCTGGTTCGTACGCGGCTTCGCCGGGCGGGAGGCGGCGGCCGCGGCGAAGAGGCAGAGGCCGCAGGCCGCCACCAGGAGCCAGCCCGGGCGGGCGGCGGCGGTGAGGTCCCCGGGGGCGACGTCCGCGACCAGGGCCCCGGCCACCGCGATGCCGACCGCCGCACCGATCTGCCGCGCGGTGGAGGTGATCGCCCCGGCCACACCGGCCCGGGACGCCGGCAGACCGCTGACCGCGGTGTTGGTGAGCGGGGCGTTGGCGAAGCCGAAGCCGATGCCGAGGCACAGGAAGGCCGCCAGCAGCAGCGGGAGGCCCGTGTCCGGGCCGAGGTCCACCAGGCACAGCCCGCCGGCGGCGGTGAAGGTGCCCGCGAGGACGAGCGGACGGCGGGGGCCGAGCCGCCCCACCAGGCTCCCGGACCACGGCGCGCACACCGTGGCCCCGAGCGCCATCGGCAAGGTCGCCGTACCCGCCGCGAGCGGGCTCCAGCCGCGGGCCTGCTGGAGCTGGAACGTGGTGAGCAGCAGGCTCACGTTCAGCGCGACGAACACAGCCACGGCGCCCAGCACCGCCGTGGCGAACACCGGCCGCCGGAAGAGCCCGAGGTCCATCAGCGGCTCGGGCCGGCCCCGCTCGACCCGGACGAACCCGGCCGCCGAGGCCGCGACCAGCGCGTAGCCGGCCACGGCCGCGGGTGAGGTCCAGCCGATACGGGGGCCTTCGATGAGCACGGCGACCGACGCGCACAGGGCGAGGGTCACGAGGGCCTGGCCGGGCAGGTCGAGGCGCCGGTCGCGGCGGCCGCGGGACTCGGGGACGAACACCGCGACGAGCACCAGCGCCACCACGACCACCGGGGCATTGATCCAGAAGACCGACCGCCAGCCGAAGGCCTCGACGAGCGCCCCGCCGGTCACCGGGCCGGCCGCCATGCTGAGCCCGAAGACCGCGGCCCAGACGCCGATCGCCCGGGCCCGCTCACGCGGGTCGGGCATCGCGTTGACCACGATCGCCAGGGCCACCGGGCTCAGCATCGAGGCCCCGACGCCCTGGACGGCCCGCGCCGCGACGAGGAACCCGAGCGACGGGGCGAGCGCGCACGCGAGCGAGGCGACGCCGAAGACGCCCAGTCCGCACTGGAACACCAGGCGGCGGCCGAAGCGGTCGGCGAGCGCGCCGGCGGCGACGAGGAGGCTGGCCAGGACCACGGTGTAGGAGTCCACGACCCATTCCAGGCCGCGCGTGCCCACGCCCAGGCCCCGCCCGACCTCGGGCAGCCCCACGTTGACGATGGTCGTGTCCACGCCGACCAGGAACATGCTCAGCGCGCACACGGCGAGCACCGTCCAGCGCCGGCGCGCGCTCAGCCCGGGTGGACCGGCCGGGGACGTCGAAGCCGGAGCAGACGCCGATGTGGATGTGGAGCTCGATGTCGTGGCCACGGATGCCGCCTTCCGTCCGGGTCGATCGGGTGCCCGGCCATGCTCGAACCGGGTGGCGGCACCGGCCCAGGAATCTTGCCAGGACGGCAAATTCGGCGGTCGGCGCTCCCGACTCCGCCTCCCGGCCTCGGGCCGGCATCCCGGGACCCGGGGCCGGAAGACGGGCCGACGGGCCGACGACCCGCCGGCCCCGCCCTACGCCTGGTCCGAGGCCCACTTCGCGATCAGCCGCCCCAAAAGCTCTGCACACCGGGCCTGGGCCGGGGAGATGTGGCCCGGGACGGGCGCGTAGGACTCCAGCTCCGGGGCGCCGAGTTCGCTGCCCGCCGCGTCCACCGTGAAGCTGTCGTCCACGAACTCCGGTTCGGGGAAGCTCGCCGCCCGCTCCGCCGCCTCCATCGCCTGCATGTGGACGAAGTAGGCGTGCGCGAGCCGCTCCACCCGCGGGTCGTCCACCGGAGCCTCCGCCAGTTCCAGCAGCTCCGCCTGGAGCCGCCGCTGCTCCGTCCGCAGCCGTGGGTGCAGGGCCAGGACGTGCCGGGTGACGGCCTCGTGCTCGGCCACGGCCGCCCCCAGCGGGTGCCCCCGGTGCTCCAGCTCGACCGGCCGGCCCGCGGTCTCGGCCAGCTGCGAAGCGAGCTCGCCGAGGTGCCCGCGCGCGCCCCGCAGCCGGTGCAGCTCCGCGATCCGGGAGCGCAGCTCCGCGTCCTGCTCGGCCAGCGAGCCCTCCAGTTCCGCCAGCAGGTCGTCCTGGTCGGTCTTCCGGTCGAGCTCCGCCCGTACGTCGTCCAGGGCGACCCCCTGCTCCACCTTCCGCCGCACCCACAGGATCCGCACGATGTCGTCGTACCCGTAGCTCTCCCGCTCCGGGAGCAGCCCGATCCCGTGGTAGTGCCGCAGCGTCCGGGGGGCGGTGCCGGTCAGCGCCGCCGCCTCGTTGATCGTGACGTGTCCGCCGTTGTCGCTCATGGTCACCACCAGACCAGAAGACCGGGCTGCCTGTGCAAGCAGGCGCCGCAGGGCCGCCACCCGCATGGCCCACGGCGGGGGCGCGCCCGCTGCGCCGCACGCAGGATGGGGGCATGCCACGACACGCCCTGCGGGTCACCGCCGCCACCGCCGTCGCCGCCGCGCTGCTGACCACCGGCGCCTGCTCCGGCGGGGGCGACGGAGGCGGTGAGGGCGCCGGAAAGCTGGACTGGGGCAAGTGCCCGGTCCCCTCGGCCACCCAGGGTGGCGGCGAGTCCCCGGGGGCGAACTGGCAGTGCGCCACGCTGGACGTCCCCCTGGACTACGCCGAGCCCGACGGGGAGAAGATCCCGCTGGCCCTGATCCGGCTCCCGGCCCGCGACAAGGACCGGCGGATCGGCTCGCTCGTCTTCAACTTCGGCGGCCCCGGCGGTTCCGGCGTCACCACCCTGCCGGGCGCCGCCCAGGAGTACGCCACCCTCAACGAGCGGTACGACCTGGTCAGCTTCGACCCCCGCGGGGTCGGCGGCAGCGCGCCCGTGACCTGCGAGAACGACAAGCAGCTGGACGCCTACTACGCGACGGACTCCACGCCCGAGTCCCCGGCCCAGCTGAAGGCCTTCCTCGACGCCCAGCGCACGTACCAGGCGGCGTGCGAGAAGAAGTCCGGCGAGCTGCTCCCCCACGTCGGCACCGAGAACGCCGCCCGCGACCTGAACGCGCTGCGGGAGGCCCTCGGGGACGACAAGCTGCACTACTTCGGCATCAGTTACGGCACCGAGCTCGGCGGCGTCTACGCCCACCTCTTCCCCGAGCGCGTCGGCCGCGCGGTCTTCGACGCGGTCGTGGACCCGACCAAGAACTCCGAGGAGAGCGCGCTCGGCCAGGCCAAGGGGTTCCAGCTGGCGCTGCGGAACTTCGCCCAGGACTGCGTGGACCGCGGCGACGCCTGCCGGCTCCAGGGCAGCACCGCCGAGGAGATCGAGGAGAACATCGTCAAGCTCCAGAAGAGCCTGGCCGCCAAGCCCATCCCCGGGATCGGCGACCGGCCGCTGACCGAGACCGCCGCGACGAACGGGATCGCCCAGTCGCTGTACTCCAAGGAGCTGTGGCCCTATCTGGAGCAGGGGCTGGACGAGGCGGAGGGCGGCCAGGGCCAGCTGCTGCTCGTGCTGTCCGACCTGCTCAACGGCCGCGACCGGTTCGGCCGTTACAGCAACATCGGCGCGGCGAACACCGCCATCAACTGCGCGGACTCCAAGGAGCGCTACACCCTGGAGCAGACCCGGGACAAGCTGCCGGAGTTCAAGAAGGCCTCGACGGTCTTCGGCGGCTTCCTGGGCTGGGGGCTGCTGGGCTGCACCGGCTGGCCGGTGAAGGGGGCCTGGGAGACGCCGGACGTGAACGCCCCGGGCGCCGCGCCGATCCTGGTGATCGGCAACACCGGCGACCCGGCCACGCCGTACGAGGGCGCCCGGCACATGGCGGAGCGGCTCGGGCCGGGGGTGGGCGTGGAGCTGACGTACGAGGGCGAGGGGCACGGCGCCTACAACAGCGGTGACCGGTGCGTGAAGGCCGCCGTGGACGCCTATCTGCTGGACGGCAAGGTGCCCGGCGCCGGCACCGTGTGCAAAGCGGCCTGACGCCTGGCCTGCCCCGCCCCGCCCCGCCCCGACGGCAGACAAGCGACGGCGGACATACGTACGGGCCGCACCGCATCACGCGGTACGGCCCGTACGGCAGCGCCAGTGCCCGGCGGGGCCTGGTAGACCGGCGCCTAGTAGACCGGCAGCGCCTAGTAGACCGGCTTGTGCGGCTCGACCTGGTTGACCCAGCCGATCACGCCGCCGCCGACGTGCACGGCGTCCGCGAAGCCCGCGGACTTGAGAACGGCGAGGACTTCCGCACTGCGGACACCCGTCTTGCAGTGCAGGACGATCCGCTTGTCCTGCGGCAGGTCCTGGAGGGCGGTGCCCATCAGGAACTCGCCCTTGGGGATCAGCCGCGCGCCCGGGATCGAGACGATCTCGTACTCGTTCTTCTCGCGGACGTCGATGATCTCGATGTTCTCGTCCTCGTCGATCCACTCCTTGAGCTGCTTGGGAGTGATCGTGGAGCCGAGCGCCGCCTCCTGGGCCTCCTCGGACACGACGCCGCAGAAGGCCTCGTAGTCGATGAGCTCGGTGACGGTCGGGTTGTCGCCGCAGACCGCGCAGTCGGGGTCCTTGCGGACCTTGACCTGGCGGTACTGCATCTCCAGGGCGTCGTAGATCATCAGGCGGCCGACGAGCGGCTCGCCCGTGCCCGTGAGGACCTTGATCGCCTCGGTGACCTGGATGGAGCCGATGGACGCGCAGAGCACGCCCAGGACGCCGCCCTCGGCGCAGGAGGGGACCATGCCCGGCGGCGGGGGCTCCGGGTAGAGGCAGCGGTAGCAGGGGCCGTGCTCGGACCAGAAGACCGAGGCCTGGCCGTCGAAGCGGTAGATCGAGCCCCACACGTACGGCTTGTTCAGCAGCACACAGGCGTCGTTGACCAGGTAGCGGGTGGCGAAGTTGTCCGTGCCGTCGACGATCAGGTCGTACTGGCTGAAGATCTCCATCACGTTGGAGCTGTCCAGCCGCTCCTCGTGCAGGACCACGTCCACGTACGGGTTGATGCCCTTGACCGAGTCGCGCGCCGACTCGGCCTTGGAGCGGCCGATGTCCGCCTGGCTGTGGATGATCTGGCGCTGCAGGTTCGACTCGTCGACCTCGTCGAACTCCACGATGCCGAGCGTGCCGACGCCGGCCGCGGCCAGGTACATGAGGGCGGGCGAGCCGAGGCCGCCCGCGCCCACGGCGAGCACCTTGGCGTTCTTCAGGCGCTTCTGGCCGTCCATCCCGACGTCCGGGATGATCAGGTGCCGGGAGTACCGACGGACCTCGTCGACGGTGAGCTCAGCAGCTGGCTCGACCAGGGGTGGCAGCGACACGGGCACTCCGTAGATAAGGAGCATCCCCACGCGGACGCGGGGAGCGGACTGATGGTTGCACTACCCGTAACAGTGCCACGCCCTTCTTCATTCCGAGACACCCGGTCCGATACGCGAGACGATTTCGTCCCAGTACGCGGGCATCCCGGCCCAGGGGTCGCCCACCCCCTGCCGGTCGGTGAACCAGATCGTCCCGGCCCCCTGCCAGCGCGCGACGCGCAGGGCCTCCTCCAGGTGGGTGCGCGGGACCCCGTGCACGAAGTGGCAGAAGCGCTCGGGCGGGTGCTCGGAGGTCCACTCCGCCACCTGCGACCAGCGGTAGTCGGCCCAGCTGCCGGAGAAGGTGACGAGCTGGTCGGCGATCCCGGCGTAGCCGGGGTACGGGTGGGTGCCGTGGCCGAGGACCAAGTGCAGCCCCGGGCCGAGCGTGCGCAGGGTGTCCACGACGCGCCGTACGTCGTCCAGCTCCGCCCGGCCGGCGGGGACCCGGTCCAGGTAGAAGCCGCCGACCCGGTACCAGTCCAGGTAGCGGTGCGCGTCGGAGACGATCTCACCGAACGTGCGGTCTCCGTCCCGCATGGCGAGATGGCCGAGCAGGGTGCCGCCCGCGTCGCAGAGCCGGGCGGCGGCCTCGGTGCAGTGCGGGTCGGGCCGCCGGCCGGGCCCGTCCGTGACGTTGAGCACAGCCCAGTGCAGCGGGGTGCCGGGGCGGGTGAGCTCGGCCCATTCGACGGGCGCCACCAGCGGGTGGGCGTACCCGGGGCTGCCGAGCCCGAGCCGGCCGGACTCGGTGGCCGCCAGCCGGCCGGGCGGGGTGGTCAGATACGGCATGCCGCCTCCATCCAGATGTCCGCGAGGGACTCCTCCAGGTTGATCCGGGGCCGCCAGCCGAGCCGGTCCCGGGCGGTGCGTACGTCTGCCTGCTGCCAGACCCCGCAGCCGTCCGGGTACGGGTACGCGGCGGGCGGCGGGGTCGCGGCGAGCTGTTCCGCGCCGGCCTCGGAGCGGGGCGCGCCGATGCCGGGCCGGCCGCCGAGGTGGTGGCCCCCGTGGCCGGGGTGACCGGAGTGCCCGGGGTGACCGGCGTGGCCGGGCTGCTGCGGGAGGTCCAGCTCGTGCAGGGCGCCGCCGTAGCCGGCGACCCGGGCCAGTACGGCCGCCGCGTCCCGCAGCCGGACGGCGCGGCCGGTGCCGATGTTGACCACGCCCTGGGCGGCGGACAGCGAGGCCGCGTGCACGGCGCGGGCCACGTCCCGTACGTCGACGAAGTCGCGCTGCACGCCCAGTCCGCTGAGCTTGAGCTCGTTGTCGCCGGACTGCATCGCCCGCCGCATGGCCTCGGCGAGCCGGCCGAGCGGGGACCCGGCGGGGGTACCCGGCCCCACCGGCGAGAAGACCCGCAGCACGACGGCGTCCAGGCCGGATCCGAGCACGAGCTCGGTCGCCGCCAGCTTGCTGACACCGTAGGGCCCACCCGGTCTCGGGACGGCGTCCTCGGCCGTGGAGGAGCCGGGCTGGCTGGGCCCGTACTCGGCGCCGCAGCCAAGCTGGACCAGCCGGGCGCCGCAGCCGCTGCGGCGCAGCGATTCGCAGATGGTGGCGACGGCGACGGTGTTGTGCCGGGTCAGCTCGCGGGCCCCGCCGCGGGTGGCGCCCGCGCAGTTGATCACCACGCCGGGGTGGACGGCGTCGAGGAACCGGGTCAGCGCGCCGGGGCTGCCGGTGGCCAGGTCGAAGCGGACGTCGGCGTCGTCGCCGCGGCCGAGCGCGGTGAGCTGCACGGCGGGGTCGGCGAGCAGCCGGTCGGCGACGAAGCGGCCGAGGTATCCGTTGGCTCCGATCAGCAGCACCCTCATCGCACGGCCCCCTGCTCGATGGCTTGCCCGTTCATCATGTTTTCCTCCAGGGATACCCCCTCGTTTACGCGGGGGAGGAACTGGAGCCTCTGCGGAGCAGGGCAGGGAGCGAGGTTTCGCCGCCAGGGCGAAACGTCGTCACCTACCGCGCTGCCGCAGACGGCCCTTCGGGTTGGGTGGTGTAGGCGTATCCGTCGGCCCGCTGGAGCAGACGGACGTACTTGCGGTTGATGCCTTGGACGGTTCCGTGGCGGGTTGTGATGTTGAAGCTGCCGGTTGCCCGTACGGCGACACGGCCGGTGTGGGTACCGGCCTTCTTGCCGGTGGGGACGACGGCTCGGACGAGGTCGCCGGTGGCGTAGCCGAAGAACTGCTTGTGCCGGGGCAGGCGCAGGCGGGGGAAGCCGTGCTTGTCGGGCCGGGTGCGGGCGTGGGTTCCGCGGCCCGTGCATCCGGCGACCAGGACCAGGCGAACGGCTTCGGTGATGCAGTCGAGCTTGCCGACGGCGAGAGCGTCCAAGGTGTGCGTCTTGGGGAGTGCGGTGCGGGTGCGGTTCCACTTCGTCCGGCCGCCACTGGCCGTGTGGGTGGGCCATACCGCGTCCAGGGCTTGCCACAGGGACCACCTGGTGGAGTTGACAGCTGCGGCGTCCCTCAAGGGCGCTTTGGCGCGCTTGAGGATGTCGGCCGCCCGCTTCGGGGCGAACTCCTCCACGGGCCGGTTCGACTTCCGCTCGTTGCACGGGACGCAGGCCAGGACGAGGTTCGAGACCCGGTCGCCGCCTCCCCGGCTGCGGGGCTGCACGTGGTCGATGTTCAGCGCAACGTTCGTGGCGCCGCAGTACACGCACGCCCGGCCGAACTTGGCGAGTAGGTACTCGCGGACCTCGTAGCCGTGGAGGGTGCCGTTTTGGTACTCGGCTCCCTCCAGGGGCTTGCCCGCGCTGAGGGCGTGGGTGTCGAACGCGACTCGTTCCACATGCACGGCCCGCACGGGCGACCAGCGGGCCAGCCGTGCCACCCACGACGTGGTGGTGTCGACACGGTGCCGCAGGGACGGGGCGAGCCATCCATCGGGGCGGCTGCGGTTGAGGAAGCGCGGTGCCCGGTAGCGCAGGTTGCGGGTGCGGCGTCCGCGCCGGTAGGCCGAGCGCTGCTCCAGCTTCTTGCGGATCGTCGCCCCGCGGTGGTCGAGCTGGAGCGCGTACCGGCCACGGCGCTGCCCGGCCTGGGCGGTGAACACGGCGATCCCGGTGTGCTTGGAGCCGGGGTCGACACCCACCTCGACACCGTCCGTCTCCGAGTCGGCGGCGGTGCGGTCTTTGAGGCGGATGACGAACGGGGTGTGGTGGTGGACAACAGCGCGTTCCTTCGTGAGCAGCTTGCGCGCCCTGGCAGGCGTGCAGGGCTGCAACGGCGTGCCGTGCTTGTCGAGCACGAACACGAACGGGTGCCGCTCACGCGGCTCCTCCCCGCCCCCAGGGGGCTCGGGGGTGACGCCCCCGGCAGCAGGTGAGCCACCGGAGATCTCCTCTCGCACATGTCCCGCGCCGGGTACCGCAGTGCGGTGCTCGACTCCCGTTTCGTCCCCGATCCCTGGGTTGTCTGCTGAGCCGAGTTCCAGAGCAGGCTGCTGAGGAAGCACAGCCTGGTGGGTCTTCCCGCCTACGCGGAACGTAGCCAACGTCAGTCACCTCCTACTTGGTCGTTGGCTGGTGCTGGTAACACACGGGCCTCAGCCGGTTCGGCTGAAAGCCCCCTCGTTTACGAGGGGGATCCGGTTATGTGGTTACGTGTGCGGATGCGCGGGACAACGCGAAGACGGCGTGGACCAGGAGGCCCGCCGCGGCGGCCGGGGCGGACACCGCCGCCGCGGCGAGGGCGACGAGGACCGGGGCCCGGCGGGGTCCGGCCGCCGTCGCGGCGCCGTGGCGCAGCAGCAGGCGGGCCAGGAAGAGCAGCACGGCGAGCGGTACGGCGG
>NZ_WTFF01000210.1 GCF_019400985.1 Streptomyces bambusae | reverse complement strand
T
Source organism: Streptomyces bambusae (assembly GCF_019400985.1). Classification (GTDB taxonomy): domain Bacteria; phylum Actinomycetota; class Actinomycetes; order Streptomycetales; family Streptomycetaceae; genus Streptomyces; species Streptomyces bambusae_A. The sequence goes on along the minus strand of NZ_WTFF01000210.1, from coordinate 12,879 downwards.
TACCTCCGATTATACTTGAATGCTGCGTCACACACCAGTCAATACCCGCTTACGATCTTCGGCAGCGTCAGATGGATATAAGAGACAGGGCCGAACGGCTGCGCGCCGAGGCCGCGCAGACGCTGGACGACGCCCGCGCCGAGGGCGGCCGGATCGTCGGGGACGCCACGGCGGAGGCGGAGCGGGTCACGGCCGCGGCGGCCGAGACCCTGGCCGGCGCCGAGCGCGAGGCCGAGCAGACCATGGACGAGGCGCGCGCGGAGGCGGGCCGGCTGCGCGGCGATGCCGCGGAGCAGGCGGACCGGCTCATCGGCGAGGCGACCTCGGAGGCGGAGAAGCTCGTCGAGGAGACCCGCAAGGACAACGAGCGCACGGTCGGCGAGGCCGCGGCCGAGGCCGAACGGCTGCGCGCGGAGGCGTCCGAGGCGCTGTCGTCGGCGCAGGAGCACGCCGCACGCACCCGGTCCGAGGCGGAGCGGGCCGGGGCGGAGGCGGCGGCCGACGCCGAGCGGGTGCGGACCGAGGCGCGTGAGGAGGCCGAGCGGCTGCTGGACGAGGCGCGCGAGGCGGCCAACAAGCGGCGTACGGAGGCGGCCGAGCAGGTCGACCGGCTGGTCACGGAGGCCACGGCGGAGGCGGAGAAGCTCGCCGGCGACGCGGCCAAGGCGGCGCTGGCCGCCACGACCAAGGCCGAGGAGCAGGCCGACGCGATGGTGGACGCGGCGCGCAAGGAGGCGAAGCGGATCACCACGGAGGCCACCGTGGAGGGCAACTCGCTGGTCGAGAAGGCCCGGACGGACGCGGACGAGCTGCTGGTGGGCGCGCGGTCGGACGCCGCCGCCATAAGGGAGCGCGCGGAGGAGCTGCGCGGCCGGGTCGAGTCCGAGGTGGAGGAGCTGCACGAGCGGGCCCGCCGGGAGTCGGCCGAGCAGATGAAGTCGGCCGGCGAGCGGGTCGACAAGCTGGTGAAGGCCGCGACCGAGCAGAGCGCGGAGGCGGAGGCGAAGGCCAAGGCGCTGGTCTCGGACGCGAGCAGCGAGGCGGGCAAGGTGCGCATCGCCGCGGTCCGCAAGGCCGAGGCGCTCCTGAAGGAGGCCGAGCAGAAGAAGGCCGAGCTGGTCCGCGAGGCGGAGAAGATCCGAGCGGAGGCTCAGGCCGAGGCGGAGCGGCTGGTCGACGAGGGCCGGCGGGAGCTGGAGGTCCTGGTGCGCAGGCGCGAGGACATCCAGGCGGAGATCTCCCGTGTCCAGGACGTCCTTGAGGCGTTGGAATCATTCGAGGCGCCTTCGGGCGGCGGGAAGTCTTCCATCGGCGGGCAGGGCGCGGGGGGCGTCAAGGCCGGCGCGACGGCGGGTTCCAACCGGTCGGGTGGGAAGTCGTCGGAAGGCTAGCCGGTGTCTTCGAGGTGTGTCCGAGGTGTGCACGGGGTGCACTCCTGATGGGAGTTCAGGCGTACGGGTGACAAGCATTCCGTCGTCTTGCCACTCAAAAGGGGTGTCATTGTCCAGAGCAAACCTGGATTGACTCGATGACACGCCGGTCCGGCGCCTAGGATTCCCCTTAACACCTCACGTAGCACCTCATCGGTCTCACTTCGACAGGATCCCCATGAGCGACACATCCTCCCCCTTCGGCTTCGAGCTCGTGCGGCGTGGTTACGACCGCGGTCAGGTGGACGACCGCATTACCAAGCTCGTCGCCGACCGTGACAGCGCCCTGTCCCGCATCAACTCCCTGGAGAAGCGCATCGAGGAACTCCACCTCGAGACGCAGAACGCCCAGGCCCAGGTCACCGACGCGGAGCCGTCGTACGCCGGCCTCGGCGCCCGGGTCGAGAAGATCCTGCGGCTGGCGGAGGAGGAGGCGAAGGACCTGCGCGAGGAGGCCCGTCGCGCGGCGGAGCAGCACCGCGAGCTCGCCGAGTCGGCCGCGCAGCAGGTCCGCAACGACGCCGAGTCGTTCGCCGTGGACCGCAAGGCGAAGGCCGAGGACGAGGGCGTCCGGATCGTCGAGAAGGCCAAGGGCGACGCCGCGACCCTGCGCGCCGAGGCCCAGAAGGACGCCGCCTCCAAGCGCGAGGAGGCCGACGCCCTCTTCGAGGAGACCCGCGCCAAGGCCGCCCAGGCCGCCGCGGACTTCGAGACCAACCTGGCCAAGCGCCGCGAGCAGTCCGAGCGCGACCTGGCCTCCCGCCAGGCCAAGGCCGAGAAGCGGCTCGCCGAGATCGAGCACCGGGCCGAGCAGCTGCGCCTGGAGGCGGAGAAGCTGCGTACGGACGCCGAGCGCCGGGCCCGCCAGACGGTGGAGACCGCGCAGCGCCAGGCCGAGGACATCGTGGCCGACGCCAACGCCAAGGCCGACCGCATCCGCAGCGAATCCGAGCGCGAGCTGGCTGCCCTCACCAACCGCCGCGACTCCATCAACGCGCAGCTGACCAACGTCCGCGAGATGCTGGCGACGCTGACCGGCGCGGCGGTGGCCGCCGCCAGCCCGGCGATGGACGACGAGCCGGTCTCCCGCGGCGTCCCGGCGCAGCAGAGCCGCTAGTACCGACTCCGGCCCCGCGCCGGAACCGCTCCGGCACCGGTGCCGGAACCACCACCCCCGTGGCCGAGGGCCCTGCGACAGCCGTTCGAACTGGCGCAGGGCCCTCGGGCGTTCTAGCGTGACCTGCATGATCGAGCTCGAGGGCCTCACGAAACGATTCGGCAGCAAGACTGCCGTGGACCACCTCAGCTTCCAGGTCAAACCGGGGGTGGTGACCGGCTTCCTCGGCCCCAACGGGGCGGGGAAGTCCACGACCATGCGCATGATGCTCGACCTCGACAGCCCGACCAGCGGCACGGTCAGGATCGACGGCAAGCACTACCGGGACCTGCCGGAGCCGCTGAAGCACATCGGTGCGCTGCTGGACGCCAAGGCCATGCACGGCGGGCGCAGCGCCTACAACAACCTCCTCTGCCTCGCCCAGTCGAACCGCATCCCGGCGAGCCGGGTCGCGGAAGTCCTGGACCTCGTCGGACTGACGGCCGTGGCGAAGAGGAAGTCGAAGGGTTTCTCGCTGGGCATGGGGCAGCGGCTGGGAATCGCCGCCGCACTCCTCGGCGACCCGAAGATCCTCATGTTCGACGAACCCGTCAACGGTCTGGACCCGGAGGGAATTCTCTGGATCCGCAATCTGATGAAGGGTCTCGCGGCGGAGGGACGGACGATCTTCGTCTCCTCCCACTTGATGAGCGAAATGGCCCTGACCGCAGACCATTTGATCGTCATCGGTCAAGGGCGACTTCTGGCCGATACTTCTATGGCCGAATTCATTCACCAGAACTCCCGTAGTTACGTCCGCCTGCGCTCCCCGCAGCAGGAGCGGCTGAAGGACGTCCTGCACGAGGCGGGCATCGCCGCCGTCGAGGTCCCCGGCACCGGGAGCCTGGAGGTCGACCAGGCCGGCCCGGAGCGGCTCGGCGAACTGGCCGCGGAGCACCGGATCGTGCTGCACGAACTGAGCCCGCAGCGGGCTTCACTGGAGGAAGCGTTCATGCGTATGACGGCGGACGCGGTCGAGTACCACGCCCACGCCCCCGGAGCACCCGGAGCCCCCGCAGCACCGGGAGCCCTCGGTGTGCCCGCCCCCGGCACGGCCCAGGTCGCGGCCCCCGGCATGGCCGCCGACAACCCGGCCCGGCCCGCCGACGTCCCCGCCTGGGGCGCCGGCTTCGAGCAGGCACGCAAGGGCGGGGAGTGACCATGGCCCTGTCCCCGATCCTCCGCTCCGAGTGGACCAAGATCCGTACGGTCGCCTCCACCAGGTGGACGCTCGCCACCGTCCTGGCCGTCACCGCCGCCATGGGCGCCGGCCTCTGCGCCCTGGTCGACGCCACGTGGGACCAGCTGCCCGCAGTCGAGCGGGCCACCTTCGACGCGACGCAGATGAGCTTCTCCGGCATGATGCTGGGCCAGCTCGCCGTGCTCGTCTTCGGGGCCATGGTGGTGGGCACCGAGTACAGCAGCGGCATGATCCGCACCTCGCTGGCCGCCGTACCCCGGCGCGGGACCCTCCTCCTCGGCAAGGTCGCCGTCGCCACGGGGCTGGCGCTCGTCGTCGGCCTGGCGACCGGGTTCGTGTCCTTCTTCCTCGGCCAGGCCCTCCTCGGCGACCACAGCGTCGGACTGGACGGGGAGAACGTGCTGCGGGCCGTGACCGGCGTCGGCCTCTACCTCGCGCTGCTCACCGCGTTCGCCATCGGCATCGCCATGATGCTCCGCAACTCGGCGGCCTCGGTCTGCATCCTGATCGCGTTCATCCTGATCCTCCCGATGGTCCTCGGCGTCGTGGACGCCACCCGGAAGGTCGCCTACTACCTGCCCAACAGCGCCGGCTCCGCGATCATGCAGACCGTGCCGGCCGGCCCGGACGTCCCGTACGGCCCGTGGGGCGGACTCGGGATCATGGCGCTGTGGGCGCTCGCCGCGGTGGCCGGCGGCCTGCTCGTGCTGAAGAAGCGCGACGCCTGACCGGGGCCGGGGCCTCACCGGGGCCGGGGCCTCACCGGGGCCGGGGGCTGACCTGACCGCGGCCGGGCCCCGGCCGTGACCGGCCGCCCGGTCGGGGACGGGCCCCCGCCTCCGGGCCGTCCTCGGGGTCGGCTCAGGGCTTCCTCAGGGTCCGGACCAGGACGGAACCGAACGGCGCTCGATATCCTCTTAAGCCGTACCCGGACGAAATCCGTCCGCATGGCAAGGGGCAGAGGATGATCGAGGCAGTCGGCCTGACCAAGCGCTACGGCGCCAAGACCGCGGTCGACCAGCTCTCCTTCCAGGTCCGGCCCGGCCATGTGACCGGCTTCCTGGGGCCCAACGGCTCCGGGAAGTCGACCACCATGCGCATGATCCTCGGCCTGGACCGGCCCACCGCCGGCCACGTCACGATCAACGGCATGCCCTTCCGGGAGCTGCCGAACGCCCAGCGGCACGTCGGCGCCCTGCTCGACGCGAAGGCCGTGCACGGCGGCCGGCGGGCCCGCACCCACCTGCTGGCCCTGGCCCAGCTCTCCGGCATCCCGGAGAAGCGGGTCGACGAGGTGCTCGGCGTGGTCGGGCTCCAGGACGTGGCCCGGCAGCGTACGAAGGCCTTCTCGCTGGGCATGGGCCAGCGGCTCGGCATCGCGGCCGCCCTGCTGGGCGACCCCCAGGTACTGCTCTTCGACGAGCCGGTCAACGGCCTCGACCCCGAGGGCATCCTGTGGGTGCGCAACCTCATGCGGCAGCTGGCCGCCGAGGGCCGCACCGTGTTCGTCTCCTCGCACCTGATGAGCGAGATGGCGCTGACCGCGGACCACTTGATCGTGATCGGGCGGGGCCGGCTGCTGGCCGACATGGGCGTACAGGAGTTCATCACCCACAACGCGGCCGGCTTCGCCCGGGTCCGCGCGGCCGACACCGCGCCGCATGGCACACAGACCCTGGGCGAGGCCCTGGTCAAGGCCGGCGGCCGGGTGCTGCGCGAACCGGACGGCGCGCTGCGGGTCACCGGACTGGCGCTGCCGCAGATCTCCGACCTCGCGCACGAGGCGGACGTACGGCTGTGGGAGCTGTCCCCGCACAAGGCCTCCCTGGAGGAGGCGTACATGCGCCTGACGCAGAGCGCGGTCGAGTACACCTCCACCGAGGACCCGCGCGCCGAGCTCTTCGAGCCCGAGCCGCTGACCGTGCCCGCGTGGGAGGAGGACGCGCCGCCGGAGGTGCCGGCCACGACCGCCGCCGCCTTCTACGCTCCCCCGCCGCCCGGCGCGGGCGGCCGGCCCTTCCTGATGCCCCGCCGCCCGGGCGACCTGGCCCGCGGCACCGGACCCGAACCTGAACCCGAACCCGAGGACGCTCGATGACCGCCCCGACCCAGCCGGCCGCACCGACCGGGAACCCGGCGGGCTACGTCTCGCCGCTGCCCGAGGCGCGACCGCACCTCGGGCACGCGATCGCGTCCGAGTGGACGAAGATGACCTCGGTCCGCTCGACGGTGTGGACCCTCGGGTCGATGGTGGCCCTGGTGGCCGGCATCGGCCTCTTCGCCGTCACCCGGACCACCTCCATCGACTACGTGAACATGCCCTTCACCGGGCCCGCGCTGTTCGGGCTGCTGGTCGGGCAGCTGTCGGTGATGACGCTCGGCGTGCTGACCATCACCTCGGAGCACGGCACCGGGCTGATCCGTACGACCTTCACCGCCGCCCCCGACCGCTTCCGGGTGCTCACCGCGAAGTACGTGGTCCTCGCCGGGGTCACGTTCACCGCGGTCGCGGGCTCCGTCGCCGTCGTCGGGCTGACCGCCGCCGTCCTGCACAACCACGCACCCGCCGGCGTGCACGACCTGCGGGCCGAGCTGGTCGGCGGGCTCGGCGGCAGCCTGTACGTCACCCTGCTCGGCGTGCTCGCACTCGCGGTCGGCACGCTGGTGCGGCACTCGGCCGGCGGGGTCGTCGCGATGCTCGGCATCGTGCTGCTGCCGCCGCTGTTCGGCGGGATGTTCAGCATCTGGGAGGCCCTCGAACCGGTCGGGGTGCTCTTCCTGCGCTACAACGCGCCCGCCGCGCTGATGCAGCTCTTCGGGCTGCCGAACACCGACGTGGCGACGACCCCCGGGGACTGGGTGCACATGGCGCTGCTGGTCGTGCTCACGGGCACGGCGGTGGCCTTCTCGTACGTGACGACCGGCCGCCGCGACGTGTAGTCCCGCCTCCTGAAGCCGCCGCCACGTGGCCCGCAAGGCCGCGTGACGGGTCCGGCCCTCAGTACCGGGGAGCGTTACGGGACCGCTGCACCCGCGAGGTGCGGCGGTCCTTCGCATTCCAGCAGGCCTTGTGCCAGTGCCGCCGGTCGTCCACGCCGCCGTACTCGGGCCAGGCCACCACGTGCGGGGTGGCCGACGGGATCTCCTGGTCGCAGCCCGGGCAGCGGTAGCGCTTGCCCGCCGCGCTGGCCCCCGAGACGTGCCGGACCTTCCAGTCCTCGCCCTGGTACTCCTCGGTGCGCTCCAGCCCGAAGCGGTCGGGGTTCGTCCCGGAGCGGTCGGCCGGGGGCTGGCCGCCCTTGGGGCGGTTGTGGCGCGGAGACACGTATACCTCACGGTTCGGCGGTGGCAAGGGACTTTTCCCAGACTACGCGCCGCGAGCGCGGGTACCCGCAGGGTGGTCGGAAGGGTTTCCCCGACAATCTCAATAACTTTCGTGTCAGGCCGTGCCTTTGGCACGTGTCAGACGTTGTTGCCGGAAGAAGACTCGACGATCGGACTCAAGGACACCGCCATCGGTCCACCTGGGGGAGGCCGCGTCAGCAGCGAGGAGGCAGAAGGCGATGCGCGTAGGAGCGTTTGTACTGGCGGCCCAGTTCCCGGGTCAGGGGGCGGGAGAGGCGCTGCACCGGGCGGTGCGGACCGCCGAGGTGGCCGAGGAGTCCGGGCTGGACTCGGTGTGGCTGGCCGAGCACCACTTCGTGCCGTACGGGGTGTGCCCCTCGGCGGTGACCCTGGCCGCGCTGCTGCTGGGCCGGACCCGGCGGCTGCGGGTGGGCACGGCCGTGAGCGTCCTGCCCAACACCCACCCGGTGGCCCTCGGCGAGCAGGCCGCGCTGCTGCACCTGACCTCGGGCGGCCGGTTCACCGTCGGGGTGGGGCGGGGCGGGCCCTGGGTGGACCTGGAGGTGTTCGGCGGCGGGCTCGACGCGTACGAGAACTCCTTCCCCGAGGCCCTGGACCTGCTGCGGCGGTGGCTGACCGAGCCGCGCGTGGGCGGGGCGGGGGGCCGGTTCGACTTCCGCGACGTGGCCGTCGTACCCCGTCCGTCGGAGGCGCTGGAGCCGGACACGACGAGTCCGGAAGTGATCGTCGCGTGCACCTCGCCGCGCTCGGTCCGCACGGCCGCGGAGCGCGGGCTGCCCATGCTGCTGGGGATGCACGTCGGGGACGAGGAGAAGGCGGCGATGGTCGCACTGTGGCAGGAGACGGCGCGCGCGGCGGGGCACGCGCCCTCCGTCGTCGCCGGGGCCGGCCACGTCTCGGCGGGCGTCTGCCAGCTGGCGGACCGCACGGTCGATGCCCGGGAGGCCCTGTTCAAGGCGATGCCCGGCTGGCTGAAGCAGGGCCTTGACGCCCACGTCACCGTGGACGGCCGGCACCGGGCGATGCGGGACCCCGTCGCGTACACCGAGCTGCTGTGCGACCTGCACCCGGTGGGCACGCCCCGGCTGGCCGCGGACCGGCTGGCGGCGACCGCCGAACGCACCGGGATCACCCGCTTCGCGCTGGTCACCGAGGGCTCCGGGGACCTCGCCGCGACCGAGGAGAACCTGCGGCGGCTGGGCGCCGAGGTCCTGCCCCGCCTCGGCTGACGTACTCCGCCTCCGGCCCGCCCCGGCCTGCATGCATCTACGGCCGCCGCTCCGGTATCGGTCGCACCTCCGGCGATACGGATACGGATACGGAGCGGCAGCTAGGCCCCCCTTCAGGCGTACTCAGCAGTCGCGGAGTTCCGGCGACTGGTTGAGCAGCTGGCCGCGGATCGACGTGAACTTGGTGAGGCGGTCGTCGGCGGAGGCGTCCAGCGGGAACACCGCGACGCGGTGGCAGTTCTGGAAGGCCAGCCGTACTCCGAAGTGCCGCTGGAGCGCACCGCGGATCGCGTCACTCGCGAGCGCGCGCAGCAGCTGGCCGCGCGCCTGCTCGTCGGGCGGCGGCGTCTGGTTGTCGGCGAACTCTCCGCCGTCGACCTGCAGCTGGGTCACCAACGAGCTGATCATCTCCCAGGCGAAAGGCAGGGAGGTCCGGACGCAGTCGACGAAGGCGGCTTCGTCGACCTCGCCTCGCTCGGCCTGTTCGAGTAGGGCCGGTGAGACGTCGAGCGACATGGGTTCTCCTCTCGCGACCCCGGCCATCGGATGTCCGGGGTCTTACGGGCAGGGAAGGAGGCCGCACCGCGCGCGGCGACGCAGTGTGCGCGTTCGACAACCTCCCGCTAACACGGTAGGCGCCCGCCGGGGGCCGCACCAGGAGAATGCGCATACAACGCGCCATCGGCGAACGGGGCTTTCGGGGGCGAATCGCGTGGAGGGGTCTCCGTCGAGTAGCGTTGCCGACCATGCGTCTCGTCATTGCCCGCTGCTCCGTCGATTACGCGGGACGGCTCACCGCCCATCTGCCCTCGGCACCTCGTCTGATCCTCGTGAAGGCGGACGGCAGTGTCTCGATCCACGCGGACGACCGGGCGTACAAGCCCCTCAACTGGATGTCGCCGCCGTGCACCCTCAAGGAGGGGACGGGTGACGAGGCCGGCGTCTGGACGGTCGTCAACAAGGCGGGCGAGAAGCTCATCATCACGATGGAGGAAGTCCTGCACGACTCCTCCCACGAGCTGGGCGTCGACCCGGGCCTGATCAAGGACGGCGTGGAGGCGCACCTCCAGGAGCTGCTGGCCGACCGCATCGACACCCTGGGTGAGGGGTACACGCTGATCCGGCGCGAGTACATGACGGCCATCGGCCCGGTGGACATCCTGTGCCGGGACGCCGACGGGCGGACGGTGGCGGTCGAGATCAAGCGGCGCGGCGAGATCGACGGCGTGGAGCAGCTGACGCGGTACCTGGAGCTGCTCAACCGCGACCCGCACCTGGCGCCCGTCAAGGGCGTGTTCGCGGCGCAGGAGATCAAGCCGCAGGCGCGCGTCCTGGCGACGGACCGGGGCATGGAGTGCGTGGTCCTGGACTACGACGCGCTGCGCGGCATCGAGGACGACAAGCTGAGGCTGTTCTAAGACTTGATCCGCAATTCACCAGAGGGTGAGTTGTGGACTGTACGCCGTGCGGGGACCGGGCGCTCCGGTGTGGTCGCGCACGGGGCGCGGCTCATCCGGGGTTGCTCGGTTCCGCTGTCCGGCGATTCGGGGAGCAGAGGCACCACGTTGCCGTGGTACTGCCACGCGTCCCGCACCCCGAGGGGTGTTCGGGTTCGGTGTGGTTGACTCCCGCAGCGCTTCTTCCAGCGCCTGGGCATAGGTGATCTGGGCGTTCCTGGATGCGGTGGTATCCAGGAACGCGGTCTTCGGGTCGTCCACGTCGGTGTAGCGGACGAAGGCGGCGAGGGCGGCGGATACGAGGTCGTGCTTGCCGACGAGGCCGCAGGCGGTGCACTTGTGCTCCCGGTCGCGGAGGGTCTTGCGTACGCGCTCGCCGCACAGGCAGTGCTGAGACAGGGCCGTACTCCACGTGGAAGCCCGTACCAGGCGGCCCCCGGCGGCTTCGCACTCCACTGTGAGGGCGGAGATGAGCATGCCGGGTGTGGTCTGGGAGAGACGCTTGCCCCACAGCCGGAACCAGGTGCGGATGTCGCAGTCCTCCACGACCAGCACGGGGCCGTGGGCGGCGATGATCTCCCGGGCCACCAGGCGGGCGCGGTGGCGGCGGTGCTCGGCACTGCTGGCGGCGGCTTCGGCCTGGCGAGCGCGCTGGTCGCGGTAGCGGGTGGACAGCCGGTCGCCGCGGAACGACTGCTTCGGCACCCCATCCGAGCGGGCAGCGCGGGCACCGCCGGGCACCGTGACGGCCTTGGGCTTCAGGCTCTTGGCGGCGCGGCGCTCGGCCCGTCGCTGCTGCTTCTTCGACAGCCCGTACTGTCCGGCGTTCGTCGCCCTGCGAGAGCGCTCCAGCGCCCGCGCACGACCCCGACGCTTATTCGCTTCCTTCTCCAGCCGTGCCCGCTCGGCGCCGGTCAGCGTGATCTCCGTGGAGACCGGCTGGCCACCGTCGAGCTGGGCGGGGAAGGACACCACGGACAGGTTGGAGACATTGCCGTCCACTCCGCCGATGCGGTCGAGCCGGGCGGCGCGGTCGCGCATCAGCTGTACGGCCGGAGAGGCGTACCCAGGCCCGAGCACCATCAGGTGCGCCTCGTACACCCAGCCGCCCGGCGCGGACGCCTTGCGTCGGCGTACGAGGTCGACCTTGTGCCAGCGGCCGGGGTTGTCGAGGAAGTGGTGTACCCGCGCCCACTGCCCGGAGCCCTGGGGGATACGGACGGGGAGAACAAGGTCACCGCGCTTGCCCGCGGGGCCGCCGGCGAACACCACGGCGAGCGGCCCGGCGTGGTCCCACCAGTTCGCCCGGCGCATGCCCTTGTCGGTGGGCACACGGCCGTCCGGCTTGGCCGGTGTCGGCATTCGGCGCGGCTGCATCAGCACGCGCTGCCCGCCGTCGGTGCAGGCCATCACGTGACCGGTCAGGGTGCCGACGAGACGGAACGTCTCCCATTTGTTGGCGGTGGTGTGGGAGCGGGCCCGGCCCGGAATGCGGGTGAAGCGATACCAGCGGCCGACCTTGGGCCGTCCGGAGCGGCGGCCGGTGGCGTCGGGGAACAGGTGGCGCTGCACGCCGTTCCACACCTCATCGGCCATGTGCATGGCCAGGGCCTTGGAGGCGTGGTGCTTGAGGTGCCCGGAGTCTTCGAGGTGCTTGTACGCGCACCGCTCCAGGGCCTCACGGAACAGGCCGAGGCGCTGCCGTACGGCCTTCGCGCCCCGTTCCTCCCTCTCGTGGTGCGCGGCCCAGTAGGCATCGACCTTGGCGCGGACGTCCCGCTGGACGGCGCGCTTGATCGACCACATCGCCCCGTACAGCTTCTCCAGCCGGGCAAGGTCGGCGGGGTCGGTGACGGCGAGCGGCAGCACCATCACGGACACCTGCCCGTCGTTCGGCTTGGTCCACTTCGGGGCCTGGTTCTTGCCCCGGAACTTCCGCGTCTGCGCAGCCCGCATCCCTCGTCACCCCCGTCACCGCATTAGCTGACCTACGACACGTTACGTGAGCACCCGAGGTCATCACCAGCAAGACCAAGAGCAAGCCATTCACCAAGCGCCGGGCCCGAGCCGAACACGGCATCGCCCGCCTCAAGGACTTCGATGCCCTCCGCGGACACCGCCGACACGGCAAGACGATCAACGACACCACCCGCGCCATGGCGGTGCTACACAACCTCAAGATCGACTGTGCGCAATTACGGAACAGCTCGCAGCCGGACCCGGCGGGCGGGGCCGGTCCTCCTGGTGAGGGCCGGCCCCGCCCGCTTTCGTGCGTCCGGGGACCCGTACGACGCGGGCCCGTCAGGCGCGGGCCGGGACCCGTCAGGCGCGGGCCGGGTCCCGGCGGGTGTCGCCGCCGGCCGGGGCGGGCGGCGCGGGGCGTGGAGGGGGTGTGTGGGGGGGCGCCCGTCGCCGGGGGCCGGGCGGCGCGGGGCGACCAGCCGCTCGGAGACCGTGAGCGAGGCGTGCCACTCGGCGAACGGCACGCCGTCCAACAGCTCCGCCCGCCGCTTGAGCTCGGCGCCCAGCGCCTGGGCGAACTCCCGCATCCGCACCGGGTCGGCGGCGACCAGGTGCGCCGAGACGTGCGGCAGCTCGGTGCACGGCGCCAGCCCCTCGCCGCGCTCCCCGCCGGCCCCGTCCAGGAGCACCAGCCCGAGCCGGTCCGGCCGGGCGGCCGCCGCCAGTGAGGCGGCCACGCTGCGCAGCAGCTCCGTACGGCCGCTGCCGGGCGGGCCCTCGATCAGCAGGTGCGGCCCGTCGGCCACCAGCTCGGCCCCGACCGGGCCGCGCAGACCGGTGCCCAGCACCACCTCGGCCAGGCCCCCGACGGCCTGCCCCTGGTCGGTGGCCTCCGCCCAACGGGCCATCAGCGACGCCGGGGTGGCCCGGGCCAGGCCCAGCTCGTCCAGCAGCCGCGAGGTCAGGGGCAGCGCGGCGGCCGCCGGCCGCGCCCCGCCGGTCGGCGTGCCCTCGGCGCGCAGCGGCGCCCGGGCTGGCCCTTATACACATCCGACGCTGCCGACGATCTTACGCGTCG
>NZ_WTFF01000021.1 GCF_019400985.1 Streptomyces bambusae | reverse complement strand
GGCCGGCGGTGGCGGACCCGCGGGTCCGTCGTGGCTGGTCGCGCAGTTCCCCGCGCCCCTGACGGGGCCCGGTCCCCAGCGGGCCTGGCCGCCCCCCGCCGGCCGGCACCTGGGGCTGCGCCCCGGGCCCTCACCCAGACTCCGTCAGGGGGTGCCCCCACCCCGGTTCGGGGGCCAGGCCCGCCATGGCGGACCCGCGGTCCGTCGTGGCCGGTCGCGCCCGCTCGGCGGAGCCGCAGATCAAGAACAGCCCCGCGCCCCTGAAGGGGCCCGGCCCCGAGCGGGCCTGGGAGACCCGGGTCCGGTCGACGGGGGTGGGTCAGATCGAGGCGGTGGCGGAGCGGATTACGTTCAGGACGGCTTCGGGTTGGGAGAGCATCGGGACGTGGGAGGAGTCGAGTTCTACCGTCGTGGCGCCCATGCGTCGGGCCCCGAAGCGCTGGAGGTCCGGGTTGACCGCGCGGTCGTGCTTCGAGACGACGAACCAGCTCGGCTTGGTCCGCCAGGCCGGGTCGGAGGTCGTGGCGCCCAGCACCCCCTCCGCCGCCGACCCCTGCGTCGCCCAGACCAGCCGCTGCTCCGCCTCCGGCAGGTCCCCGCAGAAGTCGGAGATGCCGTCGCGGTTGATCCACAGGCGCCCGTCCTCGGCGTCCAGGTGCGCGAAGAGCGGCGGTGCCTCGTACTTGCCGATCAGGTCCTGGGGCGTCTCGCCGGCGTCCGGCGCGAGGGCTGCGATGTACACGAGGCCGGCGACCCGCTCGTCCGTACCGGCGGCGGTGATGACGAAGCCGCCCCAGGAATGGCCGACCAGGATCGCCGGGGCGCTGACCCGGGCGAGCGCACGGCGGACGGCGTCGACGTCCCCCTCCAGCGAGTCCAGCGTGTTCTGCGCGGACACCACCTCGTGGCCCTCGTCCTGGAGGACGGGGATGAGCTTGCTGTAGCAGGAGCCGTCGGCCCACAGACCGTGGGCGAAGACGATGCTCGGCTTGTTCGGTGCCATATGGATGTTCCTCCGCCTGTTCGACGTTCGCTGCGTGCGCTGTGATCCGTCCACTCGCAGTCCGAGTCCACATCAGGTCGCCCGGCCCCACACCTCGGGCGACCCGAACCGGTCACGGTGGCCACGGGCCGGTACCGCCGCCCAGCCGGATCGGGTTGGTGAAGGCCAGGAGGCGGCCCGGCGGCGCCGACGGCGACCGATGGCTCCCGGCCGCAACGCCGCGCCACCGGACACCCGGGGAGCCGTCGCCCCTGAATCGGCGAACCGGGGCGCCGGAATCGCGGGGCCGGCGGAGCCGAAGGCGAGGCAGCCGGACGGCCCTGGGGGCACCCCGGAACCGTCGGAGCGCGGGGGCGGGGCGGCGGGCGCCGGGGCCCCCGGCCGGCCGGTCCGCCCCCTCACGGTCGGACGGCTTCGAGGGTCCCGGCGCGGCCACCTGCGCCTGCCCGGCGGGCGGCTTGCGGGGCCGGGCGGGATCGCCGGGCGTTCGCGCCGTGCGTCCACTGTGCCGGTCCGGTGTCGGCGCCGGGCGTACGGGCGGGCGTCGTCTTGCTGCCTTGCGGGAACACGAGGGGTTTACAAAGGCAATCGACCCGGGACGAATACGACATGCCAGGTGCCGACCACGACCTGAGTCCCGCCGCCCGGCGGCTCTACGCGTACGCCGTCGAGCGGCACACGTTCGGCGCGTCGGAGGCCACCGCGGTGCTGGGCGCCCGCGCGGCCGCGGCGATCACCGAGCTGGCCGCGGCGCACCTGCTCCAGCGCGCCCCCGACGGCGGCGCGGACCGGTGGAGCGCGGTGGCCCCGCGGGCGGCGGCCGCCCGGGCGCTGGCGCCGCTCGCCCTGCGCGAGCGCGAGACGCACGACGAGATGGACCGGCTGCGCGCACGCATGGAGGCGCTGGTCCCGCAGTACGAGGCGGGCGCGGCGCAGCGCGGCGTCAGCGGGTCGGGCCGGCTGGAGCTGGTGACCGATCTGCGCGCCGTACGGGCCCTGATCGCGGAGCTCGCGGCGTCCTGCGCATGCGAACTGCTGTCCTCGCAGCCGGGCGGCGGCCGCCCCGAGGAAGCCTTGGCGGAGGCGATCGGCCGGGACGAGGCGCTCCTCGCCCGCCGGGTCCGGATGCGGATCCTCTACCAGCACACCGCCCGCTACTCCCGCCCGACCGCCGCCTACGTCGAGCGGGTGACGGCCCTGGGCGCGCAGGTGCGCACCCTCGGCGACGGGCTGATGCGGATGCTGGTCTTCGACCACCACACGGCTCTCCTCCCGGTCCACGACACACCCGGAGCCGCACTCGTCGTCCGCGAGCCGAACGTCGTGCAGTTCATGGTGGCGGTCTTCGAGCGGTCGTGGCTGCAGGCGGAACCGTTCCCGGTGACGGTGAGCCCGGACCATGCCCGTTCGATCTCGGAGGAGCTGCGCCAGACGATCGTCCTGCTGCTCTCGGAGGGGCTGGAGGACAAGGTCATCGCCCGCCGCCTGGGCATGTCGGCACGCACCTGCCAGCGCCACATCGCGGAGATCATGCGGGCGGCGGGCGCCAAGTCCCGGTTCCAGGCGGGCTTCCTGACCGCCCGCGCTCTCCTCACATCCCCCGCCCCGGCCCCGGACGAAACCCCGACCACAACCCCGTAGCGTCTCTCGGGGACAGGTCAGGGGCGAGCGGGGGGCCGTCCCGGACGCCCCGCCCGGGCCGCCCTCCGTAGCGTCCGTGACATGACAAAACGACGGACGGTGAGAGCACGGTGGAAGCGGGTCCTGGTGGTGCTCGGGGCACTGGCCGGGGCGGTGGTGGTGGCGGTGGGCGGCCTGTTCACCTGGCTGTACACGGGGGCGGACATCGCCGCCGCCGGCACGGCGCGTTTCGAGCGCGAACTGGCCGTCCCGCCGCTGGCGCCCTCCACGGTGGAGGCGGACGGCACCCGGGTGTTCCGCCTGCGGATGCAGGAGGGGGAGACGGAGTTCCTCGCCTCCCGCAAGACCCCCACCTGGGGCTTCAACGGCAGCTACCTGGGCCCGACGCTGCGCGCGGCGCGCGGTGAGAAGGTGCGGGTGGACGTCTCCAACACGCTGCCCGAGGCCTCCACCGTCCACTGGCACGGCATGCACCTGCCCGCCGAGGCGGACGGCGGCCCGCACCAGACGGTGGCGCCGGGCGGCACCTGGTCACCGCAGTGGACCGTCGACCAGCCGGCCGCGACGCTCTGGTACCACCCGCATCCGCACGGCGCGACCGAGACCCATGTCCAGCGGGGCCTGGCCGGCCTGTTCCTGCTGGACGACGACCGGACACCGGCCGGCCTGCCCCACCGGTACGGCGTCGACGACGTGCCCGTCATCGTGCAGGACGTGCGCTTCGACGGGGCACGGCTGGACCACGGCCACCAGATCATGCGCAACGTCGGCTTCCTCGGCGACCGCACGATGGTCAACGGCACGCTCGACCCGTACTTCACGGTCCGCGACGAGCTGGTCCGCCTGCGCGTGCTGAACGCCTCCACGGCCCGCGTCTACACCTTCGGCTTCGACGACGACCGGCAGTTCACCCACATCGCCACCGACGGCGGCCTGCTGGAGGCCCCGTCCGCCACCACCCGGCTGCGCCTGTCACCGGGCGAGCGGGCCGAGATCGTCGTACGGATGGCGCCGGGCGGGCGGACCGTCCTGCGCAGCTACCCGCTGGACGCCGGCCTGGACTTCTGGAACCAGCGCTTCGGCGGCGGCGACGACACCTTCGACATCCTCCAGCTCCGCGCCGCCGACACCCTGCGCCCCTCGCAGCCCCTCCCGGACGCCCTCGTCCGGAACACGCTGCCGGACGGCAAGGACTCCGTACGCGAGCGCTCCTTCGACCTCGACCTGTCCGGCATCAACGGGCGGAAGATGGACATGGGCCGGGTGGACGGGACGGTCGTCCGCGGCACGGCCGAGACCTGGACCGTGCGCAACGACGACGGGATGCCGCACAACTTCCACGTGCACGAGGTGCAGTTCCGGATCCTGGACGTCAACGGCCAGCCCCCGCCGCCCCATCTGCGCGGCCCGAAGGACACGGTCTTCGTCCCCTCGGGCACGACGGTCCGCCTCGCGATGCGCTTCGACGGCCCGGCCGACCCGGACACCCCGTACATGTACCACTGCCACCTCCTCTACCACGAGGACGAGGGGATGATGGGGCAGTTCGTGGTCGTGGAACCGGGTCAGCAGCCCAGTCCACGCATCCCCTCCTCTCCCGGCGCCCACCACCACTGACCTCGGTCCGCCGCGCCTCACCCCTCCGGGATCAGCCTCCCCCGCCGCGACAGCAGGAAGCGCTTGAACTCCGCGACCGGTGGGGTGTCCGGGTGGCCGTCCAGCCAGGCGACGCCGATCTCGCGGACCGCCCGCGGGGCCGTGACCGTCAGTTCGACCACGCCCGGGCGCGGGAACGCCGGCGGGGGCAGGAGGGCCACGCCGAAGCCGGCCGCGACCAGGCCGCGCAGGGTCTCGGCCTCCTCGCCCTCGAAGGCCACCCGGGGCGTGAACCCGGCCTCGGCACACAGGTCGTCGGTGATGCGGCGCAGGCCGTAGCCCGGTTCGAGGGTGACGAAGGTTTCCTCGGCCGCCTCGGCCAGGCGGATCCGCTTGCGGGAGGCCAGGCGGTGGTCCTCGGGGACGACCAGGCGGAGGCGTTGTTCGTCGAGCCGGCGCGCCGCCAGGTCCGGGGCGTCCGGGACCGGGGAGGTCAGGCACAGGTCGAGCTCACCGGCGCGGAGCCGGTCCAGCATGGCCTCGCCGTAGTTCTGGACGAGGGCGAACCGGACGCGCGGGTGGTCGGCGCGGAAGGCGCGGATGAGGCCGGGTACGGTTTCGGGGCCCAGGGTGTGCAGGAAGCCGAAGGCCACCTTGCCGGTGGTGGGGTCGGCGTCGTCCTGGACGGAGGCGGCCGCGCGGGCGATCTCGGCGAGGGCGCGCTCGGCGGAGGCGAGGAAGGACCGCCCGGCCGTGGTCAGGGCCACGGAGCGGCCCTTGCGGGCGAACAGCGTGACGCCCAGGTCCTCTTCGAGGCGGACGACGGCCCGCGACAGCGTGGACTGCGGGATGCCCAGCTCCTGCGCGGCGCGCGTGACGTGCTCGTGCCGGGCGACCGTGACGAAGTACGTCAGGCGGGGGGCCAGCATGCTTGTCACGCTGATGTCTTCTTCGTAACGGGACATCTACATGGACCCTTCCCACCAGCAGTGATGCAACAGTGGAACGATTCTCTCCCGTCTGTGCATTGGACGCATGAAGAGGGGGAGGTCCACTATCGATGACATGCCTCCCGCTCATACCGGGGCACCCACCACCATGGGTGCCTCTCCTCAGCAGTCCCCGAAGCCCGCCGCGCCCGAGCCCGCCGCGCCCGAGCCGCTCGCCCCCGGCCTCCCCGGCTACCGCCGGATGAGCTTCGCGCTCTTCGCCGCCGGTCTGGCCACCTTCGCCCTCCTCTACTCCACCCAGGCCCTCCTGCCCGCCCTCTCCGAGGGCTTCGGCGTGACCGCCGGACAGGCCAGCTGGACGGTGTCCGCGGCGACCGGTGCGCTCGCGCTGTGCGTGCTGCCGCTGAGCGCGCTGTCCGAGCGGTTCGGGCGGGTCCGGATGATGACGGTCTCGCTGCTCGTGGCCGTCGCGGTCGGGCTGCTGGTGCCGCTCGCGCCGAGCATCGAGTGGCTGGTGGCGCTGCGCGCCGTCCAGGGCGCGGCGATCGCCGGCATCCCGGCCTCCGCGATGGCCTACCTGGCCGAGGAGGTCAGGCCCAAGGCGCTGGTCGGGGCGATCGGGCTGTTCGTGGCGGGCAACTCCATCGGCGGGATGAGCGGCCGCCTGGTGACCGGCTGGGCCGCCCAGCTGGGCGGCTGGCGGGCCGGGCTGGCGGCCGTCGGGGTACTGGCGCTCGGCTGCGCGGTGGTCTTCCTGGCGCTGCTGCCGCGGGCCCGGTTCTTCTCCCCGGCCGCCCTGGACGCGCGGGCCATGGGCCGCACCGTCGCCGGCCACCTGCGGGACCCGCTGCTGCTGCGGCTCTACGGGGTCGGGGCGCTGTTCATGACCGTCTTCGGCGCCGTGTACACGGTGATCGGCTACCGGCTGGCGGACGAGTTCTCCCTCGGCCAGGGCGTGATCGGGTCGGTCTTCCTGGTGTATCTGGTGGGCACGGTCTCCTCGGCGGCCGCCGGGCAGCTCGTGGCCCGCACCGGGCGGCGCGGAGCGCTGTACCTCGCGGTCACGACCACGGCCGCCGGCCTGCTGCTGTCGCTGTCCGACGCGCTGGCCGCGATCCTGGCGGGGCTGGTGCTGATAACCGCCGGGTTCTTCGCCGGGCACGCGGTGGCCTCCTCCGCGGTGAGCCGTACGGCGCGTACGGGGCGGGCGCAGGCCTCCGCACTGTACCAGTCGGCGTACTACCTCGGCTCCAGCGCCGGCGGTACGCTCGGCGCCCTCGCCTACCACGCGGCCGGCTGGCCGGCCACGGTGGCGTTCGCCCTGGCAGCG
The DNA here is from genome assembly GCF_019400985.1 of Streptomyces bambusae. Classification (GTDB taxonomy): domain Bacteria; phylum Actinomycetota; class Actinomycetes; order Streptomycetales; family Streptomycetaceae; genus Streptomyces; species Streptomyces bambusae_A. The sequence goes on along the minus strand of NZ_WTFF01000021.1, from coordinate 35,720 downwards.
GTCCTCGGCGTCGTGTCGATCACCCTCTACGGCTCCCGGGCGGCCCGCCTGGAGCGCAGCCTTCCGCTCGCCGCCCGCTGAGCGGGGACCGGACCCTCCCCCAGGCATCCCCTCCAGGCTCGTGATTGCGCACTGCGCATTCACGAGCCTTGCCGTCTCTTCTCCCGCCCGCCCCGGCCGGGCGACAGTGCTTGCATGACGCGAATCGTGAGGCGAATCGTGAAGCGAATCGTGAAGCGGATTCCGTGAGCGGGAGAGACCGACCGGGGAGGTAGGAGTCATGAAGGGCACGGCGCAAGCCACTGCCGGTATTGACGAGTTGCGCGCACGGCTGGACCGGATCGACGAGCGGCTTCTCGACGAACTGCGGGCACGGATCGAGATCTGTGTGGAGATCGCCCGCGTGAAGAAGGACCAGGGAATCCCGATGATGCAGCCGCACCGCATCGGACTGGTCCAGGAAAGGGCCGCGGCCTACGGGGCCGATCACGGAATAGACCTCGAATTCCTGCGCCGGCTCTACGACCTGGTCATCGAGGAGACCTGCCGGGTCGAGGACCTCGTGATAGCCGGGAGCGCGGCATGAGGACGCTGCTGATCGACAACCATGACTCGTTCACCTACAACCTCTACCAGTTGCTCGGCGAGGTGAACGGCCGCCCGCCGGTGGTCGTCACCAACGAGACCGACTGGTCGACCCTCGACATGGCGGACTACGACGCCATCGTCGTCTCCCCCGGCCCGGGCCGGCCCGAGCGCGAGCGCGACTTCGGCATCAGCCGCCGCGCGATCCTGGAGAGCGGCCTGCCCGTCCTCGGCGTCTGCCTCGGCCACCAGGGCATCTGCCACCTCTTCGGCGGCAAGGTCAGCCACGCGCCGCTGCCCATGCACGGCCGGATCTCGGCGATCACCCACGACGGAAGCGAACTCTTCGCAGGGATTCCCTCGCCCTACGACGTCGTCCGCTACCACTCGCTCGCCGCCATCGAGCTCCCCGAGGAGCTGGAGCCGACCGCCTGGACCGCCGACGGCGTGGTCATGGCCGTACGCCACCGCAGCCTGCCGGTGTGGGGCGTGCAGTTCCACCCCGAGTCCATCAGCAGCGAGTACGGGCGGGAGCTGCTCGCCAACTTCCGCGACCAGGCGCTCGCCCACGCCGTCCGGCGCGAGCAGTCCCCGGCGCTGACCGGCCGCCCCGGCCCGTACCGGGCGCACGTGGAGAAGCTGGACCTGCTGCCCGACACCGAGGCCGCCTACCGCGAGCTGTTCGCCGGCAACGACCACGGTTTCTGGCTGGACAGCAGCAATGTCATCGACGGTCTGTCGCGTTTCTCCTTCATGGGCGACGGGACCGGTCCGCTTTCCGAGTACCTCACCTATCAGGTGCTGGAGCGCACCGTCCGCGTCCACCGCCCCGGCGGCCGCGACGAACTCGTCGAGCAGAGCGTCTTCACGTATCTGGAAGACCAGTTGGCGCAGCGCCGCATTCCGGTGCCCGAGGGTCTTCCCTTCGAATTCAACCTCGGTTACGTGGGATATCTCGGCTACGAGCTGAAGGCCGACAGCGGGGGCCAGGAGGCGCACAAGGCCGACACCCCCGATGCCGCCCTGCTGTTCGCGGACCGGATGGTGGCCTTCGACCACGCCGAGGGGGCGACGTACCTGCTGGCGCTGTCCGCCGGCTCCGGCGCCGCCGGGGACGACCTCGACGCCCGCGGCTGGCTGGACCGTACGGCGGCCCGGCTGCGCGCGCTCGGCCCGGCGCCGGCCGCGTCCGGCTCCGCGCCGCGTACGTTCGCCACCACGGGCATGACCGATCCGGCGCTCGGCGACCTGATCAGCATGCGCCACGACCGCGCGGGCTACCTGAGCCGGATCGCCGAGATCCACCAGGAGATCCACGACGGCGAGAGCTACGAGGTCTGCCTGACCAACCAGGTCGGCATGCAGGCGCGGATCGACCCGCTGGAGACCTTCTCGGAGCTGCGCCGGATCAGCCCCGTCCCGTACGGCGCGCTGCTCGACTTCCCCGGTGTCGCCGTGCTGAGCGCCTCGCCGGAGCGGTTCATGACGGTGGGCACCGACCGGACGGCCGAGTCCAAGCCGATCAAGGGCACCCGGCCGCGCGGCGCCACGCCCGCCGAGGACGAGGCGCTCAAGCAGGACCTGCTCGACAACGAGAAGGACCGCGCCGAGAACCTGATGATCGTGGACCTGATCCGCAACGACCTCAACATCGTCTCCGAGGTCGGCTCCGTCCACGTACCGAAGCTCTTCGACGTCGAGACGTACGCGCCGGTGCACCAGCTGGTGTCCACCATCCGCGGCACCCTGCGCGACGGCGAGTCCGCGGTCTCCGCGGTCCGGGCGGCCTTCCCCGGCGGCTCGATGACCGGGGCGCCGAAGGTCCGCACGATGGAGATCATCGACCGGCTGGAGGAGGGCGCCCGCGGGGTCTACTCCGGCTCGATCGGCTGGTTCTCGCTGGGCGGCGCGGCCGACCTGAACATCGTCATCCGCACCCTGGTCGCCACCGAGGACCGGATCACCTTCGGGGTCGGCGGCGCGGTCATCGCCCTGTCCGACCCGGACGAGGAGTTCGAGGAGACGGTGGTCAAGTCCCGGGCCATGGTCCAGGCGGTGCTCAGCACCGCCCTGCAGCCCGCCGGGAGCACGGCGTGATACGCCGTGCGGTGATCGTCGGCGGCCAGGGCGCGGTCGGCCGGCTCTTCACCGAGAGGCTGCTCGGCAGCGGCATCCAGATCTGTGTGGTGGACCCGGCAGGGGCGGGCACGCCCGCACCGGGCGGTGCCCGCCGTATCCACGGCGACATCACGGACCTCTCGCCGCAGCTGGAGAAGGAGCTCGGGAAGGCCGACATGGTCGTCCTGGCCGTGCCGGAGCCGGTGGCGCTCGCCGCGATCAAGGGGGTGGCGGCCGCGCTGCGGCCGGGCGCCCTGCTGGTGGACACGCTGTCGGTGAAGCAGCGGGTGGACGAGGAGTTCCGGGCGCACCTGCACGGGGTCGAGGCCGTGGGCCTGAACCCGATGTTCGCGCCGGCCCTCGGCTTCGAGGGCCGTGTGGTCGCCGCGTCGGTGGCGTTCGACGGCCCGCTGACCGCCGAGCTGCTGGAGCTGGTGGAGAGCTGGGGCGGCCGGATCGTCCGGGTCGAGGCCACCGAGCACGACCGGCTGACGGCCGTGTCGCAGGCGCTCACCCATGCGACCGTCCTCTCCTTCGGGCTCGCCCTGTCGAAGATGGGCACCGACGTGGAGGAGGTGGCGCGGATCGCGCCGCCGCCGCACAAGACGCTGGCCTCGCTGCTGGCCCGGGTGTCCTCCGGCACGCCGGAGGTGTACTGGGACGTGCAGGCGGCGAATCCGCAGGCGGTCGATGCGAGGTCGGCTCTCGCCGAGGCTGCACGTCGATTGGCCGACACGGTCAAGGACGGGACCGAGGATGATTTCACGGCGCTGATGTCCAAGGTTCGGGGTGCGCTTGGTGCCGAGCTGGACAACTATCGCGAGTTGTGTGCGCGGATCTTCGCCAACGTCTAGCCCCGGCGGGGCAGAGCGCTCCCGCACGACGTGCACAAGCTGCCGGCCGTCAGTGGCTGGTCGCGCAGTTCCCCGCGCCCCTATCGGGGCCTACCGCACCGCTTTCGACTGCGGGCCGTCAGTGGCTGGTCGCGCAGTTCCTCGCGCCCCTGACGGGGCGTAACCCGGCTGGTCGCGACCACGCGGCGGAGCCGCAAATCGAGTACAGCCTCGCGCCCCTGACGGGGCGCCTTCCCCTCAACCCCAAGAGAGGCACGACGTCATGACCGACTCCCGCACGGGCTTCGCCGCGACCGTTCTCGACCTTGAGCAGCGCGCGGCGCTGGCTGCCGACACCACCGTCGGTGGCGGCAACCTGCTGCGTTCGGCACTCGCAGCGAGCCCGAGCCCCACGACGCCCTTCGTCCACTCCACCCGGCCGATCACCAACCTGTCGGGCGTCGAGCAGTACGACTGGAGCCTGGCCGAGGTGGACCAGCTGGCGCAGGCCTGGTCCGCCTGGTACCTGGCGCAGGGCGTCCAGCCCAAGGACCGGGTCGCCGTCTGGTTCGAGGACTCCTTCGCGTACTCCGTGCACTTCTACGCCCTCGCCCAGATAGGCGCCATCGCGGTCCTCATCAACAGCAAGGCCACGGCGGCGATCGCCGAGTCGCTGATCGAGCAGACCGCCCCGGTCGGCCTGTACGCCGACGGGACCCGCCTCGCGGACCTGCGCGCCGAGAGCGAGATCCTCGACGGCCTGGCCTGGACCCAGACGGAGGAGGAGCTGCCGGCGCCGCCGGCCGGCACGCTGGCGGAGGGCCAGTACTGGCAGCACGTGTCGGAGGACCCGGTCGTCATCCTGCACTCCTCCGGTACGACGGGCCGCCCGAAGCCGACGATCCACACGCACGGCACGATCGTCGCCGGCCCGCAGTTCCGCCTGGTGGACTTCAAGGAGCAGCCGGGCGCGCTGATGCTGACCGCGCTGCCGCAGTCGCACCTGGGCTGCATCGCCTTCACCGTCTACGCCGTCCTCGCGGGCACACCGCTCGTGGCGCACAGCGACCGCAGCGGCGAGGAGCTGGCCGCGGCCGTGGCCGAGCACAAGCCGACCGCGGTGATGGCCTTCGCCCACTCGTACGCCGAGCTGGCGGCGCTGGAGAAGGCCGACGGCCGGCTGGACAGCGTCAACGCGTGGGTGTCCATCGGTGACGCCGTGCACCAGGCGCACATCACCGCGACCCTGGAGCACCGCTCCGCGCACCTGCCGTCGGCGCAGTTCTTCGACCGGCTCGGCACCACCGAGCTCGGCTGGGGCGTGCTGCTGAAGATCCGTACGAAGGACTCCCAGCGCAACGACCGCTGCGCCGGCCAGCCGGTCGGGGTCGCCGAGGTGGCGGTGCTGCGCAAGGACGGCAGCCACGCGGACGTCGGCGAGGTCGGCTTCCTGGCGGCCCGCGGCCCGGCCATCACGCCCGGCTACTGGGGCGACTCGGAGACCACCTACCGCTACAAGCTGGCCGGCCACTGGCTGCCGGGCGACATGGCCTACAAGGACGAGAACGGCGACTTCTACCTGGTGGACCGCGCCGCCGACCAGATCCTCACGGCGAACGGGCCGGCGTACTCCACGCTGATGGAGGAGGTCCTGCTCAACGACGTGCCCGAGTTCGACGACGTCGCGGTGATCGCGGGCTCCGAGGACGGGGCCGTGGTCCCGGTCGCGGTGGTCACCACGCAGGCGGACGGCGTGGACGCGGAGAAGCTGCTGCTGCGCGCCAACGAGGCGCTCACGGCGGCCGGCCAGCCGACGCTGCGGCTGCTGGAGGTCGCGGCCACCGAGGCGGACTTCCCGGTCGGCGTCACCGGCAAGGTGCTCAAGCGCAAGCTGCGCGAGAAGTACTCCGACCTGACGGCGTACCTGAGCGGGGCCGGCACCTCGGTCGCCACGGCGGCCTGACCCGGAACTGCCCTGTCCCGGCCTGGCGAGGGGCGGGCCGGGACAGGGCGAGCACCACCACCGCCCCAGCGTGAAGGGCCGGGCCCCGGCGGGGCCCGGCCCTTCGGGGACGGAGCAGCAGCGCAAAGGAACAGGCGGCGGGATCAGGACGAGGCGAAGGAGGTCGCGATCGTGAGGACGGTGTCGTTGGCCTCGGGCTCGCCGATGGTGAGCCGGATCCCCTCCCCCGGGAACGCGCGCACGGCCACCCCCGCCGCGGCGCAGGCGGCGGCGAACTCCTCGGTGCGGCCGCCCAGCGGCAGCCACAGGAAGTTCGACTCGCTGTGCGGGACCGTCAGGCCCAGGTCGCGCAGCGCGGTCGCGGTCCGTTCGCGCTCCTTGACCACCAGTTCCACCCGCTCCAGCAGCTCGGCCTCGGCGGCCAGCGAGGCGACGGCGCCGGTCTGGGCGGCCGCGGTGACGCCGAAGGGCACGGCGGAGGAGCGGATCGCGGCGGCGAGGGACTCATGGGCGACCGCGTAGCCGATGCGCAGGCCGGCCAGGCCGTAGGCCTTGGAGAAGGTGCGGGTGACGACCACGTTGGGGCGGTCGCGGTAGAGCGCGATGCCGTCGGGTGCGTCGGGGTCGGTGACGAACTCCCGGTAGGCCTCGTCCAGGACGACGGTCACCTCGGCCGGCACCTGGTCGAGGAAACGTTCCAGCGCAGAACGCCCGACCGCCGTGCTGGTGGGGTTGTTCGGGTTGCAGACGAGGACGACGCGGGTGCGCGGGCCGATCGCCGCGGCCAGGGCGTCCAGGTCGTGCGTCTCGTCCCGCAGCGGGACCTGGACCGCCACGCCCCGGTTCATCGCCGTCAGGTGCGGATACGCCTCGAACGACGGCCAGGCGAACACGACTTCGTCGCCGTCCCGGACCAGCGCGTGCAGCAGGTGCTGGAGTACGCCGACCGAGCCGGCGCCGAGCGCCAGGTGCGCGGTCGGGACGTCGAGGCGGCGGGCGAGGGCCTCGGTCAGGTCGGTCGAGAAGCGGTCGGGGTAGCGGTTGGCCCGGCCGGCGGCGCCGGCCAGGGCCGCCACCACCGACGGCAGCGGCGGGTAGGGGTTCTCGTTGGCGTTGAGCTGGTACATCGGGCAATCCCTTCGGTGGGCGGTGCATCGGTGGGTCGTGCGTCAGCGGGTCGTGCGGCAGCGATTCGTGCCGGTCGTGCGGGTCGTGCCGGTCGTGCGTCGGAAGGTCGTACGTCGAGGGGGCGTACGCGTCCGGGCAGCGGTCAGTCGATGGCCGGCAGGGCGTCCTCGCCCTTGCCCATCAGGTAGCCGAGCTGGAAGCGGTGCTGCGCGCCGTACTGGTCGCGCAGGCACGAGATGTGGCCCTGGACGGACCTCAGGCTGACCCCCAGGCGGCGCGCGATGGCCTTGTCGGAGCAGCCCTCGATCAGCAGCTTGCGGATGGCCAGGCGCATGTCCGGCACCACCTCCGAGGCGGCGTCGGCGGCCCGGCATGGGCGGAACGGGAAGGGCTCGGCCCGGTCCCAGGCCTTCTCGAACACGTCGGTGAGGAAGCCGGTGACCGCCCGGTCGCGGATCACCACGGCCGAGGTGCGGTCCCCGTCGGCGGGGATGAAGGACACCTCGCCGTCGATGACGATCAGCCGGTCGAAGAACTCCGGCAGCGTGCGGACCTGCGCCCCGTGCTTCTGGACGGTCTGCACGTACCGCTTGGTGGCCTCGTGGAAGCGCGAGCTGTGCTGGTAGAGCGTGCGCATGGCCACGCCCCGGGAGAGGTGGTCGCGGACGGCCGCGTACGCCTCGTCGAGGGTGGCGTCCGGCCGGGGGCCGTCGGGCTGCGCGGTGAGGATCTCCCGGCGGGCCCGGCCGAGGGCCTCCTGGATGGCGTACCGGATCTTCTCCGCCCCGTGCACGTACTCGATCCTGGCCGGCGGCCCGGGCTCTGGCTCCGGGGTCCGCGGCGCCTGGGTCTGGGTCTGGGCGGCCTCGGCGGCGTACCGGGACAGCGTGTCGAGGGTGTCGGCCATCTGCTGGAGGGTGTCCAGCGGGGAGACGGTGACGGGGGCGGGCGGGGGGACGAGTGCGAGGTTGCCGCTCATGTCAGGCCTTTCTCGGGGAAAGTACGGATCGACAGTGGTGCGGATCGCCGCCGGTGGTGGCGGTGGTGGTGCGGGTGCGGGTACGCGACGGCGAGGGCCGCCGGGGCCTCCCAGCGGACGCTGGGTGAGGCGGTCCCGCGGCCCTCGCCGTCGCGTGCTCACTCCCCCGGGCGCCGGGCGGGTGTCCGCAGCGATGCCAGGGCGAGCAGGGTCGCCACGAGCGAGGCCCCGCCGAGGACGAACCAGAAGGAGTGGCCAAGTTCGGCGAAGAGCCAGCCGCCGGCCACCGGCCCGACGGCCGAGCCGAGGCCGAAGGCGAAGTGGAAGCTGCCGAGGTAGTGGCTCTTGAGGTGGTCCGGGGCGACGACGGCCGGGTACGAGAAGATGGCCGGCCCGCCGATGATCTCGCCGAGGGTCCACACGAGCGTGCCCGCCACGATGACCGCCGGGCCCATCGGCAGCCCGTACAGGGCGACGCCGGAGCCCAGCAGGGCGAAGGCGAGCCCGACGGTCACCCGCACCGGCCAGTTCTGGGTCACCTTGGTGAGCAGCAGCTCGAAGGCGATGACCAGGAAGCCGTTGAGGGAGACCGCGACGGTGTACCAGAACACCGCCAGCCCGGACGCCGCCACGTCGAGCGGGAGCGTGGAGAGGTACTGGGCGTAGACCGCGGTGTGGACCAGGGTGGCGACGAGGTAGAGGGAGAACCGCCGGTCGCGCAGGACCGCCCGGTAGCTCCCGCTGCCCGCGCCCTCGTTCCGTACGGCGCCCCGCCCGGACGGCAGGGTCCGCCAGGCCAGCAGCGCGAAGGCGAGGGCGATCGCCGCCTCGCCCCAGAACAGCAGGTCGTAGGAGTCGTGGCCGAGCCGGAACAGTCCGAAGCCGACCAGGGGCGCGGCCATCGCGCCGAGGTTCAGCCCGAACCGGTACATGGCGAAGACCATCACCTGGCGGTCCTCGCCGGCCAGTTCGGACAGCAGGGCCGCCGAGGCGGGCCGGAACATCTGCCCGGCCAGGCCGGCGAGGACGACGACGGCCAGCAGGGTCGCGTAGTCGGTGAGGTAGAGCAGGGCCGCCGTCAGCACCGCCGAGGCGGCCATGCTGACGGCGGTGGTGTTGCGGGCGCCCATCCGGTCGGACAGCGAGCCGCCGATGAGGACGCCGAGGACGGTGCCGGCCCCGTACGCGCCGAGGGCGAGGGTGGCCCGGCCCGAGGAGTGCCCGAGCGAGGTCAGGTACAGCACCAGGAAGATGTTGAGGAAGCCGCCGAGCCGGTTGATGAACACCCCGGCGAGCAGCGTCTTCACCGCGAGGGGGGCCTCGGTGAAGGCGGCGCGCACGGTCGGGGCGGGCTTCGTGGGCCCGGGGGCGGCCGCCGCCTCGGGGGCGGCCGCCGCGGGCTCGGTCGTGGTCATCCGGCCGGCTCCACGGGTGCGGTCCGTACGGTGATCGCCGCGCGGACCCGGGCCTCCAGCTCGTCCAGGGCCACGGAGTCGGGGGCGTCGATGAAGAAGTTCGCCACCCGGTCCTCGCTGCTGCGCAGCGGGCCGACGTAGCTGCCCTTCTCCTTCTGGACGAAGACGGCCCGCAGGGTGGGCGGGTCCTCCGGCCGGCCGACCGGGACCTCGGGCCACAGGTCGCCCTCGCCGGCCCATTCGACGCTGACGCCCGGCCAGTCGACGGAGACCTCCTCCAGGATGCCGGGCTCGTGCTCGACGTAGACCTGGCGGGCGTGCCGGGTGGCCTTGGGGTACTCGGCGGTCTCGCCCAGGGCGATCTTGATGATCTCCGGCTCGATCGGCAGGCCGGTGGCGAGGTGGTAGAGGACGGTGAGGCCGTCGCCGGGGGTGCGGGCGGCGACCTCCATCAGCTTGGGGTGGCCGTCGGCGTCCAGGCGCCATTCCGAGTGGGTCATGCCGTCCTGGAAGTCCAGCAGGTGCAGCAGGCACTTGTTGGCCGCCAGCAGTTTCTTGCGCTCCAGGCCGACCGCGCCGGAGACGGTGTGGGACAGCTCCACGAAGGTCTCGGCGTGCGCGTCGGTGGTCTGCTTGACGGTGACGGAGTCCCACACGATGCGGCCGTGCTGGATCAGCGCCTCGACGGAGAACTCCTGGCCGGGGACCTTCTCCTCGACCAGGACCGTCTCGTGCTCGGGGTACTCGGCGACCAGTGCGGCCAGCTGCCCGGCGTCGGTGACGGTCTGCACGCCCGAGCTGGAGTGCCGGGTGGCGGGCTTGACCACGGCCGGGAAGGGGACGCCGGAGAGGTCGGCCGCGGCCCGGTCACCCGGCGGGACGACCAGCGAGTACGGGTTGAACTCGCCCAGGTGCAGGCGCTGGAGGTACTTGCTGCGGCAGACCCGGCTGGCCCGCAGGCCCGGCGAGGGCAGGTTCAGGGCGTCGGCGACCAGTCCGGTGGGCTCGACCAGGGTCTCGCCGGCCGCGTACGTACCGATGATCTCGTAGCTGCGCTCCCAGCCGCGGACGGCGGCGACGACACCCGCGTTGAAGGAGCCCTCGCGGTCCACGGAGCCCTCGACGAAGGCGATGGCGTCGATGGCGGCGGCCGGGTGGCCCGCCTCGCGCAGGGCGGATTCGGCCTGCTCCCGCCACACCGCGGGGGTGATCAGCAGGATCTTCAGGCCGCGGCGGGTGAGCTCCTCCAGGTAGCGGGGGGCCCGGCAGATGGCCAGGAAGGACCCGGTGAGCAGGAAGGCCGCGGGTCTCTCCGAGCCGGGGGTGGCCGGGGTGCCCGCGGGGGGCAGGGTGGGCAGGGTGTTCATCGTGCGGGCCTCCACAGGTCGGCGGCCAGGAAGGCCATGTCGAGGGCCTGGCCGCGGTTGAGCCGCGGGTCGCAGGCGGTGGTGTAGCGCAGGCCGAGGTCGTCGAGGGAGACCGGGTCGGTCCCGCCGACGCATTCGGTGACGTGGGCGCCGGTCAGCTCCAGGTGCAGGCCGCCCGGGTGGGTGCCGAGCTCCCGGTGGATCTGGACGAACGCCCGGATCTCGGCGGTGATGTCGTCCAGCAGCCGGGTCTTGCGGCCGCCGGGGCCGACCCGGGTGTTGCCGTGCATCGGGTCGGAGACCCACAGCACGGGCGAGCCGGAGGCGGTGACCTTCTCGACCAGGCCGGGCAGTACCTCGCGGATCGCCTCGGCGCCCATCCGGGTGATGAAGGTGAGCCGGCCCGGCTCGCCCTCGGGGTCGAGGATCTCGGTGAGGGCGAGCAGTTCGTCGGCGGTGGCGGTCGGGCCGACCTTGACGCCGACCGGGTTGGCGATCCGGGCGGCGAACTGCACGTGCCCGCCGTCGAGCTGGCGGGTGCGCTCGCCGATCCACACGAAGTGCCCGGAGCCGGCCCAGCGGCGGCCGGTCGCCTCGTCGGTGCGGATCAGCGGGTACTCGTAGTCCAGCAGCAGCGCCTCGTGGCTGACGTGCAGGGGCAGGCCGGAGGTGTCGCCGTCGGCGCCGGGCAGCAGCCGGATGCGGTCCAGGGTGCGGGCGGCGGTGCCGTACGCGGTCATCATCCGCCAGGGGTCGGCGGCGCGGTCGGCGGCGGTGAAGCCGAGGCCGTTGACGGAGTCGCCGCGGTAGGCGGGGAGTTCGACGCCGTCGCGCTCCTCGGTGGGCTTCGAGCGCGGCTTGGCGTACTGGCCGGCCATCCGGCCGAGCGGCACCACGGGCACGGCGGCGCCGTAGGAGACGATCTCGGCCATCTGGCGCAGGGTGGTGGCGGTGCTCTCGGCCTCGCCGAGGGCGCGCTCGCCGAACTCCTCGGCGCAGTGGCCGCCCTGGAGCAGGAGTGCCTCGCCGCGGGCGGCGGCGGCCAGCCGCGCGCGCAGCGCGTCGCTCTCGGCGAGGGGGGTCAGTGGGGGCAGTTCGCCGAGCAGGTCGACGACGGTGGCGAGGGTGTCCGGGTCCGGCCAGTCGGGCTGCTGGGCCGACTGGAGGACCCCCAGGGTGGTACCGATCATGATGTGCTCGCTCCTCGTTTCAGGGCCCGGTCGGTCAGAGCACCGGCCGCTCCTGTGTAGTGGGCGGGTTCCAGCAGGTCGCGCAGTTCTTCCGGGCCCAGGACGCCGCGCAGCCGCGGGTCGGCGGCGAGGACGTCGGCCAGCGGGGTGCCCGTGGTGTGGGCGGTGGTCGAGGCTTCGGTCAGCAGCTGCCGGGCGGGCGCCTTGCCCAGGCGCGGGGCGAGGACGGCGGCGATCCGCTCGGTGACGAGCAGGCTCCCGGTCAGGCCGAGGTTGGCCCGCATCCGGTCGGGGTCGACACCGAGCCCGGCGGCGAGTTCGACGGCGGTGTGCGCGGCGCCGCCCGTCAGCCGCAGGCACTCGCGCAGGGTGTGCCATTCGCTGTGCCAGACGCCCGCCGACCGCTCGTCCTCGGTGACCATTGCCTGCGCGAGGGTGCCGGCCAGGGCGGGGACCACCAGGGCGGCGGACCGGATGAGGGTGGCCAGCACCGGGTTGCGCTTGTGCGGCATCGCGGAGGACGCGCCGCGGCCGGCCGGGCCCGGCTCGGCCACCTCGGCGGTCTCGGTGCGGGCCAGGGCCAGCACGTCGACGGCGAACTTGCCCAGCGCGCCCGCCGCGTGGGCCAGGACCGCGCCGAGGTCTGCGACCGGCGTGCGGAGGGCGTGCCAGGGGAGCGCGGGGGCGCACAGGCCGGTCTCGCAGGCCAGGGCGGCGCCCAGCTTGTCGGCGTAGTCGTCGAGGTCGAGCGTCGCTCCGTGGGAAGCGCTGTCTGCGGGCTGTGGGCCGTCGGTGGCTGGTCGCGCCCCTGCGGCGGAGCCGCTCATGTGAACGCCCCGCGCCCCTGACGGGGCGTGGTACCGCTCGGCGCCGGCACCGTGGACAGCGCTTGTCCTGCCGGTGACGGACCCGTCCGCCTCGTCGGCGGCGGCCGCGGCGGCCTCGCCGTCGATGCGTGCGTACTCCAGGTAGCCGGCCAGGGTGCCGGCCGCGCCGCCGACCGACACGGGCAGGCGGAGGCGGTCGATGCGCTGGACGGCGTCCAGGAGGAGGTGCCGCCAGCCGGCCGCTTTCAGCCCGAAGGTGGTCGGTACGGCGTGCAGGGCGAGGGTGCGGCCGGCCTGCACGGTGTCGCGGTGCTCGGCGGCCAGGTCGGCCAGCGACGCGGCGGCGCGCAGCAGGTCGGCGCGCAGCACCTTCAGGGTGCGGGCGGCGACCAGCATCATGCCGGTGTCGAGGACGTCCTGGCTGGTGGAGCCGCGGTGCACGTACTCGGCGGCGGCCGGGTCGGTCTCGGCGACGACCTTGGTGAAGGCGGCGACCAGGCCCACGACGGGATTGGCGGTCTCCCGCGCGGCCAGGGCCAGTGCCCGGACGTCCAGCCGCCGGGCGTCGGCGGCGTCGGTGATCGTCCGGGCCGCCGCTTCGGGCAGGGTGCCCAGCCTGGCCTGGGCGCGGGCCAGGGCGGCCTCTGCGTCCAGCATGGCCTGGAGCCAGGCTGTGTCGCTGGTCGCCGCCTCGGCGGGGGTTCCCGCGCGTACCGGTGACAGCAGGCCTGCGTCTGTTCCCTCCCAGGGGGCGGGTGCGGGCCCGGGCCCGGCGGCCGGGGCCGTGGCCGTGGCGTGGGGCTGGGGTGGGAGGGGCGGCTGCACGCCGGTGGTTCCGGTGTGCCCACCCGTTCCGCCCTGCGGAACGATTGCCCACACCGATGGCGCGGTCATGATTGGGCCTTGGTGGGGGTGGGGGCTTGCACCGCGGACAGGGCGAGGGCTGCGTGGGCTATTGCGTCGGAGTCCTCCAGGGTGACCGAGCCGACGCCGGGGCGGATGCCGGCGGCGGTGACCCAGTGGACGGCCTCGGTCGGCACGCCGTAGGCGAAGCGCCGCGGGTGCGGGGTGCCGGCGGCGTCGACCAGGCGGTAGGGGCGCTCGGAGACGGCCAGGCCGCCGGTCTCGTACTCGATGCCCGCGCTGCCGCGGATCTTGTACGGCTGGCACTGGCCGCTCTCCAGCAGCTGCACCAGCAGCGCGTCGGTGGTGCGGCGCAGGTCGGGGTGCGGCAGCCGGGCCTCGATGAGCGCGGTCAGCCGGATGTCGTCGCCGTCGACGCCGTCCGCGGTGGCGACGAACACCGGCCCGTCCGGTCCGTCGGACTCGGTGCGCACGCGCAGTCCCGGTCCGGTGAACTCGACGATGCCGGCGGAGGCCAGCGCGATCAGCTCGTCGATGCGGGAGACCGGCGGGCCGATGGAGAGGAAGCCGTTGAGCGGGGTGTACCAGCCGTCGAGGTCGTCGCGGTGCGAGGCCGCGTCCAGGCCGCCGTGGTCGACGGCGAGCCGGATCTCGTTGCGCAGGTCGCGCAGCACGTCGAGGGCGGCCTTCAGCGGGCCGCTGACGTTGCCCTCGCGGGCCTCCTTGGCATCGCGCAGCAGGTACGCCAGCATCCAGCGGCGGAAGTCGTCGCGGCCGGTGAAGCGCAGGTCGCCGTACGGGCGGGAGAGCGTCTTCCAGTTCCACCGCTCGTCGCCGTCGATGCCGGCCTCGGCGAGCAGGGCCTCCTCGGCCTCGTCGTCGGCGGCGGCCAGGTAGCGGGTGGTGAAGTCCTCGATGAGGTCGGGGGTCCAGTGTCCGCCGCGGGCGGCCAGCAGCCGCTCGTAGTAGACGCTCTGCACCTCCTTCTGGATCAGCGGCCAGATGTGGATGCCGAAGTCGATCCAGTCGCCGTCCTTGGCCGCGGCGCGCATGGACGCGACCCGCTCGACGGTCAGCAGGCGCGGGTGGTAGCGGCCGTCCACGCCCTTCTCGTTCTCGCCGCGCGCCTGGTACGGGATGCCGCGCCGGGACCCGGCGTACATCTTGGGCTCCAGCCCGGACGGCCGGTACACCAGGCGCCCGTCGGCTCTGCGCTCGAAGAAGCCGCCGCGGCCCAGGGTGAACAGGGCCATGTAGTCGAAGAAGTTCAGGCCGAGTCCGCGCAGCAGCACCGGGCGGCCGGCGCCGATGACGCCGAGGTCCACGTCGGCCGGGTTGGACGGGCCGATGTACGTGAGCCCGTACGCGGCGGCGAACTCGGAGAGCCGCTGCTCCTCGGGGCCGAGCTTGGCGGGCAGGTGGCCCTGGGCGAGGACGACCGCGGAGAGCCCGGACAGCCGGACCCCGTCGGCGAGGTCCAGCGACTGCGGCCCGTCGGGGGTGTCGGCGTCGTTGAGGGCGACGGCGCGGGTGCGGTGGACGTGGACGGTGACGTGCTCGGGGGCGCCGGCCAGCGCCTCCTCGAACGCCCACTGGAGGTAGTGGCCGTAGAAGGCTCGGGTCGGGTATTTGTCGGGGCCCATCTCGCGGGCCTCGGCGAGGGTCTGGGCGCCGTAGCGCCGCTCGGAGGCCTCGGGGTCGGCGGCCACCCGGCGCGCCCACCCGTACAGGCTGGGGCCTTCCTCGATCGGGCCCTCGATGATGACGCTGTCGTCGGTGTAGAGGGTGATCTGCGAGGAGACGGTGTTCATCAGCAGGTGGCGCGGCTGCTCGGTGCGCCACACGGCGCCGGCGCCCGGCGACGAGGGGTCGACGACGTGGATGGTCAGCTCGTCGTGCGCCGGGGACTTGCGCTCCTGGGCGCATATGCGCTCCAGGACGGACAGGCCCCGGGGTCCGGCGCCGACGATGGCGATCCGGGCATGGCTGTGCTGCGGCATGGATTCTTCTCCCACCAACGGAATGTGGATCCTGGCGAATTGACCTTGCGGGGGCGGTGCGCTGTGCGCCGGGCGGGCGGCTCTGTGGTGCGGACCGTGCTGTGGCGCGGGTCTTGCTGTGGCGCGGGCTCTGGCGCGGCCGGCGCGGGGTCTGGCGCGGTGGTGCGGGTTCGGGCGCGGTGGTGCGGGTTCGGGCGCGGCGGCGCGGGTGGGGCTGGGGGCGCGGGCCGGGCGGCGGTGCGTCAGGCGGTGGTGTTCCAGCCGACGTCGGCGTGCGCGTACGCGGTGTCCACTGCTCTCCTCCTTCTGCTTCTCGCGGTCGGGTCAGTCGCGGATGACGGTCTTGCTGCGCATGAGGAACTCGGCGAGGTATCCGTCGTGCGGGAGTCCGGGCCCCATCCAGTACGTGGGGTGGTCGCCGGCGTGGACGTTGCCGATGGACGGCTCGGCGATCAGCTCGTCGAGCAGGTGCCGGTCGGTGGTGAGGGCGCCGACGACGAGGCTGCCGCGCAGCGGGGCGATCCCGTCGGCGCGGCTCCAGGGGGCCACCCACACGCAGGGGAAGGGGAGTTCCACGCCGGCCTGCGGGGCGTCGGCCCGCTCCAGCTGGTGGACGGCGGGTGTCAGGACGGCGCTGCCGTCGCCGAGGTCGCGGGCGATCCCGTCGCCGCCGAGCCAGGCGCGGGTGCCGGCGGCGCGGGTGAGCAGGTGGGCCTCGATGGCGCGGGCGGTGTCGGCGCTCTGCACGGGCAGCACGGCCGCCTCGTCCTCGGGGGGCAGGGCGGGCAGGGCGGCGAGGCGCTGCGCGAGGGCTTCGGCGAGGGGGGCCGGGTCGCCTTCGACGAGGACGGTGGTGGTGTTGACGCAGCCGGTGCCGCCGTGGCCGGCGACGGAGGCGGTGATGGTGTCGAGGTGGTCGCGCCAGTCGGTGTCGGCGGTGATCAGGATCTTGCTGCGGCCGGGGCCCTGGAGCAGGACCCGCGGGTTGTCGGCGTACTTGCGTACGACGTCCTCGCCGCCGTAGACGAGGGAGCGGTCGGCGGCGCGCAGCAGGGTGTCGGCCTCGGCGTGGTCGGTGGGCAGGAAGGCGATCCGGTCCTCCCCGAAGCCGGCCTCGCGCAGGGCGGTGATCAGGCGGTACGGGGTGAACGGCTCGCGCCGGGAGGGGCGTACGGCGACCCGGTAGCCCAGGGCCAGCGCCTCGGGCCACAGGCTGTGGGTGCCGGGGTGGTTGCCGGCGGCGAGCACGGCGAAGGTCTCGGCGCGGCGCGTCCACACGGCGCTGCCGGTGCGGGTGAGCGGGGAGCGCCAGTCCTCGGCGACGCCGGCGGGGCGGGCCTGGGCGAGGCTGTCGTGGACGCGGCCGAGCCGGGCCCGGATGTTCTGGGTGGTGGCGCGTACGACGGACAGCGGGACCCCGCCGACCCGGGCGACGGTGCGCTCGTACGCGGCCGGGTCCTGGCCGGCGAGTTCTGCGGTGGCGAAGAGCTCGGCGGCGTGGCGGATGGCGGCGATCCGCTCGTCGAGGCCCATCGGGGTGGCCCGGCGCAGGGCCTTGACGGTGCGGTCGACGAACAGGGAGGGCACGAGGCCGATTTCGGCGACGGGTGCGCCGGACACGTCGGTGACGGTGGTCCGGCGGCGGGCCCGGAAGCGGCCTTGGGGGCCGAGCGCATCGACGAGCAGCGGCTCGTCGTCCGGCCCGGCACCGGCCGCGGACCGGCGCGCGGCGCCTGCCGCGGACCGCGCCTGCGGCCGGGACCCGGTCACGGGTCCGAGTCGGGCCTCCGGCCGGTCTTCGGGCCGAGCGTCGCCCTGGCCCGCCGGGCGGGCTTCGGGCCGGGGCTCTGCCTGGGTGCCGGGCCGGGTCCCCGGCAGGGCCCCGGGACCGCGCCCGGGCCCGGGGTTCAGGAGGTCGGCGACAGCCATCAGTACACCCCCTCGATCACGGTCTCGTTCTCGAAGGTGGCGACCGGGGCGATGTCGGCGACGGCGTCGCCCGCTCCGCGGTCGGACGGGATGCGGGTGGCCAGGTCCCGCTCCAGGTTGTTGGGCAGCAGGAACGACTTGCTGACGTGGCTGACCACGACCTGGCCGCGCTCGCCGTACGCGACCGGCTCGCGGGTGGCGGGGTCGACGACGGAGAAGGTGACGTACGGGCTGAGCGGGTCGAAGACGCACGGGTCGTCGTCGGACAGGCCGGCCCGCTCCCCGGCGAAGCCGAGGATCATCGTGCTGCCGTAGTTCCCGCAGAAGGCGATGTCGGGGAAGATCTCCGTCCGGTACAGGTGGCGGGAGTCGGGGTCGAGCTGGGTGCCGCCCCAGCGGATCGCCTTGACCTTCTTGTTGACCAGCTCCACCAGGTCCTCGCGGCCGGCGAGCCGCTCCAGCACCGAGGGGGTGATGGTGAGGACGCCGATGTCCTGGGTGGAGAGCACGAACTCGGCCTGTTCCAGCAGGTGTTCGGCGTAGGCGCCGGCGTCGGCCCCGCGGCCGGCGGCGATCAGCTTCTTGACCCAGCGGGGGTCGAGGTCGATGGTGAAGCCGCGGCTGCCGTGGGTGTCGGCGGAGCGGCGGAAGAACTCGCCGACGATGTGCGGTCCGGTGGGGACCAGGCCCAGCCAGTTCGCGCCGCGCGGGAAGCCGTGCGCGTCGAGGTTGGCGTTGGACCAGGCGACCATGCGGTCGAGCCAGTCGCGGGTGAGGACGACCCGCTTGGGGGCGCCGGTGGTGCCGCCGCTCTCGAACACGCCGACCACGTCGGGGCGGGTGCCGTAGCCGCGCGGGACGAGGTCCTCGGCGCGGACGTACCGCAGCTCGCCGGTGACGTTGGGGAAGCGGGCGAGGTCGGCGTGGGTCCTGATGTCCGTCCGCGGGTCGAAGTCCAGGGTCTCCGCGCGCCGCAGCCAGAACGGGGAGCCGGTCTCCGGGTTGAAGTGCCATTCCATCGCGGCCCGGAGGAACTCGTCCGGGTCGGGCTGCACGTCGTACGGAAGATCCAGGATCGGATTGTCTGGCGAGGACACGGAAGTCTCCTTGTCGGTGGGACGCGGGGGTGGTGCAGCGGTACGCCGGCGGGGCCCGGCGCGGGGGGCGAGTACGGCCCCGTCGGCGTACGCGCCGGCTCTCGGGGTGGCGGCGCCGGGCCGTGTCGTTCGGATCGGGCTGGGCCCGCCCGGTCCGGAAGGCACGGCCTAGACGCGGATCAGGCTGGCGGCCCAGCGGCCGGTGGAGATGCCGCACAGGGCGACCAGCTCGCCGGCCGCCAGCTCGCCGCGCTCCAGTTGGAGGCCGAGCGAGACCAGCTGGTCGGCGCCGCCCATGTGGCCGTGGCCGGGGGCGACGGCCGCGTTGGTCCGCTCCAGCGGGACGCCGAGCGGGGTGGCCACGGCGGCGATGCTGGTGGAGACGTCGTTGAGGTAGATCACGTGGGCGATCTCCCGGCGGTCCACCCCGGCCCGGGCGGCCGCGCCCTCGATGACCTCGACGAGCCGGGTGTAGCGCTCGCCGATGAACTTGCGCAGCTTGGCCGGGTCCCCGGCGAACTGCTCGCGCACCTGGTCGTAGGCGGACGGGGCGTCGGTGGCGTCCCAGCCGATCGGCGGGAGCGGCTGGACGGCGCCGCCGAAGTCCAGGCGCAGCAGGTCGCTGTACTCGGGGTCGGTGAACTGCTCGGTGGCCAGGATCCGGTTGGCGTCGTGGCCGCGCCGGACGACGACGGCCACGGCCGCGTCGCTGAGCACGGTGTTGATGACGTTCATCCGGTTGCGGTGGAACTCGCTGACCCGGTTGACGACCACGAACAGCGCTGTGTCCGCCTCGGGCCGGGCGGCCAGGGTGGAGGCCACGTAGAACAGGCCGCCCACTCCGGCGCCGCAGCCCTCGTTGAGCCAGAGGGTCTGGGTGCGCTCGATCTTCAGCTCGCGGGCCAGCGCCGAGGCGGCGTCCCAGTACGAGTACTCGGGCATGTCGGTGGTGGCGACGACCACGAGGTCCACGGCGTCGGCGGTGATCCCGGCGCGGTCGAGGGCCTGCTGGCCGGCCTCGCGGGCCAGGTCGGTGCCGGTGACCCCGGCGGCGGCCCGGTGGAAGGTGCGGTACCCCCACTTCAGGACGCGGTCGGGGTCGTCGACGTAGTCGGCGGCGACGGCGGCGACGTCCTGGTCCTCGCCGAAGGCGTAGCCGAACGAGACGATGCCGAAGCCGGTGGCGGCGTTGGTGTCCTGCGCCATGGGCTACGCCGCTTCCGCGGTGGCCGCCGCCGTGAGGCGGGCGGACAGCTCGTCGGCGGCCCGGCCGAGCGGCTGCTCGAACAGGACCATCAGGTCGTACTCGTCGCCGAAGCGCTCCTTGGCGTACTCGCCGAGCTGGAGGGCGAGCGCGGAGTGCCCGCCGAGCTCCAGGAAGCTGTCCTCCAGCTCGACCTCGGGCTCCTCCAGCAGTTCGGCCACCCAGGCCAGGGTCGCCGTGCGGACCTCCTCGGCCAGCGTGGTGCGGGGGTGGTGTGCGATGCTCATCGGGTCCGGCTCCTCTCCTCTTGCCAGATCCGGGCCACCTCGGCCCGGTCGACCTTTCCGTTGACGGTGCTGGGCAGGTGGGGCAGCGGCAGTGCCGCGTAGCCCGACGGGTGCATGTAGGAGGGCAGCAGCTCCTTCACGTGCGCGCGCAGCGGGCGGGTGCCGGGGTCCTCGGCGCCCTCGGCGACCACGTACGCGCAGACCAGCCGCTGGTCGCCGGGCTTGAACTCGTGCACCCAGACCACCGCGCCGGCGACGGCGGGGTGGGCCTGGACGGCGACCTCGATGTCGCTGAGCTCGATGCGGTGGCCGCGCAGTTTGACCTGGAGGTCGGCGCGGCCGACGTAGCCGTAGGTGCCGTCCCGGCGGACGGTGACGAGGTCGCCGGTGCGGTAGTAGCGGATGCCGTCGGTGTGCGTGGGGAAGCGCTCGGCGGTCAGCTCGGGCCGGCCCAGGTAGCCGTCGGCCACCTGGGGGCCGGCCAGCCACAGTTCGCCGTCCTCGCCGGGCGCGGCGTCCTCGCCCGCGTCGGTGACCACGCGGGCGGTTCCGGAGAGCAGTACCCCGATCGACAGGTTGTCGTCGTCGAGGTCCTCCTCGGCCACCGCGTGGTACGTGCTGAGTACGGCGGCCTCGGTGACCCCGTACATGTTGACCAGGGCCGGGGAGGCCAGGCCGAACTGCTTGGCCCAGGGGCGGACGGTCTCGGGGGTGAGCTTCTCCCCGCCGAAGAGCACGTACCGCAGGGACGGCAGCGCGAACTGGTCGCGCAGCACGATCTGGGTCATGGCGCCGAAGGCGGTCGGGGTCTGGCTCAGGACGGTGATGCCCTCGTCGGCGATGAAGTGCATGCACGCCTCGGGTGAGCGGGAGGTGCCCGGCGGCAGCACCACCAGGCGGGCGCCGGTCGACAGCGGTCCCCAGATCTCCCACACCGAGAAGTCGAAGGCGATGGAGTGGAAGAGCAGCCAGCTGTCGTGCTCGTCGAAGGCGAACGGCCCCTCGGCGCTGGCCGTCAGTACCGCGGCCGCGCCGTGCGGGACCAGGACGCCCTTGGGCCGGCCCGTGGTGCCCGAGGTGTAGATGATGTACGCGGTGTCGCGCGGCTCGGGGCCGGTGCGGGCCGGCGGGGCGGCCGGCGGCTGGGACAGCAGTTGGGTGATGCGCTCCTCGGGGACGACGGGGATCTGCCCGGTCTCGCACTCGGCGGGGTCGCCGAGGAAGGCGGTCACGCCGCTGTCGGAGACGATGAACCGGTTGCGGGAGGGCGGGTTGCGCACCTCCAGCGGGACGTACGCGGCGCCCGCCTTCATGATGCCGATCATCGAGACGACGGCGGCGGCGCCCGGCGGCATCCGCAGCGCGACCCGGTCCCCGCGGCCCACGCCGAGCCCCGCCAGCAGTGCCGCGACGGCGTCCGACCAAGTGTCGAGGCGGCGGTAGCTGTACGAGGCGCCGTCCGCGGTGAGCGCGGTGCGGTCGGGGAAGCGCTCGGCGGAGGCGGCGAACAGGTCGGTGAGGGTGCGGTAGTCGTCGTCCCGCGCGGTGCGCGGCGGGCCGATGGTGGGCAGGGTCATGGCTTCCCCCAGGGGAGGTAGGGCAGTTCGGTTCGTCGGTCGAGGGGTGGGGCGGCGGAGCGCTCAGGCCGTCTTGACGGCGCGGGCGAACTTCACGACGCGGTCGGCCTGGACGCGGGCCGCCCTGCGGGTGGTGTCGTCCACGGGCCGGGTGTTGCCGCCGCCGGACCAGTGCGCGGTTCCGTACGGGTTGCCGTCGGCGAACTTGTCGGGGTGGGTGTAGCCGGGGGCGACGACGATGCCCCCGAAGTGGTGGAAGGAGGTGGTCAGCGCCAGCAGCGTGGACTCCTGGCCGCCGTGCTCGCTGGCGGTGGAGGTGAACCCGCTGTAGACCTTGTCCTTGAGCAGGCCCTGGCCCCAGGCCGGGCCGAGCTGGTCGAGGAACTGCTTGAGCTGGGCGGAGATGTTGCCGAACCGGGTGGGCGAGCCGAAGAGCACGGCGTCGGCCCACAGCAGGTCGGCGGGGACGGCGACGGGGATGTCGGCGGTCTCGGCCGCGTGCTGCGCCCAGCGCGGGTTGGCCTCGATCGCGGAGCGCTGGGCGAGTTCGGCGCACCGGCGCAGCCGGACCTCGGCGCCCGCCTTCTCGGCGGTCTCGGCGATCTCCCGGGCGATCTCGGCGACGTTCCCGGTGGCCGAGTAGTAGATCACGGCCACGTTGACGGCGGTGTCGGCGGTCACGGCGTCATGCTCCTTGTCTCACCAGTCGGCGATGTGCGATGCGCGGATGTCCTGCTCGGCCCGGTCCGGGTTGGGGGCGGGCCGGGCGAAGGAGCGGTTGTAGTAGACGAGCGGGGTGCGGTCGCTCGTGAAGGCCTCCTCGACGCAGCCGATGAGGATGCTGTGGTCGCCGGCGTCGACGATGGAGTGCATGGAGCAGGCGACCCGGACGCTGGTGCGGTGCAGTCCGGGCAGGCCCAGCTCGCAGGTCTCCATGTCGCCGGCGGCGAACCGGTCGATGCCGGAGGTCGCGAACCGGCGGGCCACCCCGTGCTGCTCCTCGGCCAGGACGTTGATCAGGAAGTGCCGCGCGGTGGTGAACGCGGCGTGCGTGCTGGCCGCCTTGTCCAGGCAGACCGAGACCAGCGGCGGGTCGAGCGAGACCGAGCTGAACGAACTGGCCGTGAACCCCCACGGCTTGCCGTCCGCGTCGACGGTGGTCACCACCGTCACCGGGCCGGGCACCAGCGCCATCGTGCGGGTGAGCAGGTCGCGCTGCACGGCGGGTGTCACCTCCGATCGGGACGTCATGGCTGGAGCCGGACCGCGTGCCAGCGGCCGTCGTCGGTGCGGGTGTAGGAAAGGCGGCGGTGCAGCCGGTCGGAGGCGGCGTTCCAGAACTCGACCTCGGCCGGCTCCAGCAGGTAGCCGGTGAAGCGGTCCGGGCGGGGCAGGGGGCGGCCCGTCTCCAGCAGCCGGTAGGCCTCGTCGCGCAGGAGCTCCACGTCCTCCACGGGGTCGCTCTGGTGGGAGACGGCGGTCATGGAGTGCAGCGGCACCGGGCGGGCGGCCCACATGGCGTCGGACTCGGCCGGCGCCAGCGGGGTGACCGGGCCGGACAGCATGATCTGCTGGCCGGTCTCGCGCCAGTACAGCAGCGCCGACGCCCAGCCGTTGGCGGCCAGTTCACGGCCCTTGCGGCTGGTGCTGTGGGTGGTGAACACCAGTCCGCGGCCGGTCTCGCGGGCGATGGTCACGATCCGGTTGGAGGCGCGCCCCTCGGCGGTGGCGGTGGCCAGGGCCATCGAGCGGGGCTCGCGCACCCCGCGGCGTACGGCCTCGGCCAGCCACTGCCACACCAGGCCCATGGGCTCGGCGGGCGGGGCGTCGTACTCGGGGAAGTCGAGGTCGGCGGCGCCCGAGAGGGACTCGAACTTGCTGGTGTCGAGGGCGGGCCGGGGGCCGGCCGGGCCGGAGCCGGGACGGGTGGGCGCGGGACGGGTGGTCGCGGGACGGGTGCTGGTGCTCATGAGGGGTGCTGCTCCCTAGACGTAGATGGTTCCGCGGGCGACGACCGTGCCGTAGCCGCCGACCCGCACGCCGTCGACCCGGTCCGACGCCCCGTGCGCGGTGGCGCACATGTGCGACGGGCGGCCCATCTCGACCCCTTGGGTGATCTTGATGCGCTGGCCGTACGGGATCAGGCCGTGCCGGGCGAGGTGGATGGCGAGCGGGCCGGCGGCCGAGCCGGTCGCGGCATCCTCGACCACCCCGTAGGCGGGCGAGAACATCCGGGTGCGCCATTCCTCGCCCGTGCCGGCGAAGCAGTTGGCGGCCATGTCGGGGAAGCGGGACAGGGCGCGGTGGTCGGGTTCGAGCGCGGAGAGCGCCTCGACGCTCTCCAGGCCCACGAAGACGTGCCGGGGGCCGTTGCGGTAGATCTCCACCGGGGCGGTGGACGAGGTCACGCCGAGCGCCGCCAGCAGGTCCTCGGCGTGCTCGTACGGCTCCCAGGTCGGGTGCGGCTGGCGCATCTGCACGATCACCGCGCCGTCGTCGTTGTCCATGCCGACGTCGAACGGGATCACGCCCATCCCGGTCTCCAGCCGCAGCCGCTCCTCCTTGCGGGCGACGCCGAGCGCCTTGCGGCTCAGGCCGAGGGCGACCGCGGTGCCCAGCAGCGGGTGCCCGGCGAAGGGCAGCTCGTTGACCGGGGTGAAGATCCGGATGCGGGCGTCCGCCGCATCGGCCTCGGCCGGGAGGACGAACGTGACCTCGGAGAGGTTCATCTCCCGTGCGATGGCCTGCATCCGGTCGGACGTCAGGTCCTCGCTGCCGAAGAAGACGGCCACGGGGTTGCCTTCGAGCGGATTGCGCGCGAAGGCGTCCACGACCATGTAGTCATGCATTGGAGGGAACTCCCTGGCTCAAGTCGAAGGCTGCGCCGAGGCCGTGCAGCGTGGCGAGCGGGTGGACGCCCTCCACGGCGGCCTCGACCTCGAAGGACGAGCGGTGCGCCGGCGGCCGGCCGATGAGCTCGGCGGCCCGGTTGGGCGGCAGGAGAGCGGTGTCGGGCCGCTCGGTCCACAGCATCACCGCGCCCCACCGGTTGGCGGTGCGGTCGGAGACCCACACCTTCAGCACCAGCCCCGGCACCTCGGTCCACGCGTCGATGCCCTCGTCGGCCAGCCGCTCGGCGAGCGCGTCGATGCTGCGTCCCGTGCCGTCCAGGTCCCACCAGGCGACGTCCACCCTCATGACACCCGCACCCCCACCACGCCCAGCAGGGCTTCGCCGAGGATCCGCGGGCCGTCGACGGTGAGCACCGACTCGGCGTGGAACTGCATGGACGCGAAGTGCGGGCCGCGCAGGGCGTGCACCTCGCAGGTACGGGCGTCCCGGCTGACCTCGACCATGCCGAGCTCGCCGGCGTCGAGCTTGTCGTCCAGGCACTGGGCGGCGTACGTGTTGTAGAAGCCCACCCGCTCGCGGGAGCCGAAGAGGTCGATCTCGCGCTGCACGCCCTGGTTGGGGACGGCGCGGCGGACCAGGTCCAGGCCGAGCCGGGTGCTGAGCACCTGGTGGCTCAGGCACACCGCGACGAACGGCCGCCGCTCGGCCAGCAGCCGCCGGGCCGCCGCGTGCAGGTGGATGATCCGCGGGTCGCCGTGGTCGCGGGGGTCGCCGGGGCCGGGGCCGAGCACCACCACGTCGTACGCGTCGAGGTCGTGCGGCTCGTCGTAGCGGCGTACGGTCACCTCCAGGCCGAGCGAGCCCAGCTGCTGGCCGATCATCGCGGTGAAGGTGTCCTCCGCGTCGATCACCAGGACGCTCAGGCCGGCGAGGCCGGGCAGCTCCGCGGCGGCCGTCCGCACTCCCGCGTCGCGCAGCCAGAAGTCGGCGATGCCGGTGTTGCGGGAGGCCAGGGCCGCGCGGACGGCGGGGTGCTGGGCGAAGCGCACGGGGGCGTTCGACTCCAGCACGCTCAGCAGGCCGGCGGCCTTGGCGCGGGTCTCGGCGACCTCGGACTGCGGGTCGGAGTGGCGCACGAGGGTGGCGCCGACGCCGATCCGCATGTCGCCGGCCGCGTCGATGTCGGCGGTGCGGATGAGGATGGCCGAGTCCAGGGTGCGGCTGCCGTCGGCGTCGGTGCCGATCAGGGCGGCGATGCCGCCGTAGTAGCCGCGTCCGCCGGGCTCGTAGCGGGCGACGACCCGGGCCGCGCTCTCCAGGGGGCTGCCGGTGACGGTCGGCGCGAACATCGTCTCGTGCAGGATCTCGCGCACGTCACGGTCGGTGGTGCCCTCGATGAAGTACTCGGTGTGGGCGAGGCGGGCCATCTCCTTGAGGTAGGGGCCGGTGACCCGGCCGCCCTCCTCGCAGATCCGGGCCATCATCTTCAGTTCCTCGTCGACCACCATGTACAGCTCGTCGGCCTCCTTGCGGTCGGCGAGGAAGCGGGTGACGCCGTCGAGGGTCGGGCCGGAGGAGGGGTAGCGGTAGGTGCCGCTGATCGGGTTCATCACGGCCGTGCCGCCGTGCAGCGACACGTGCCGCTCGGGGGTGGCGCCGACGAAGGTGCGCCCGCCGGTGTGGATGACGAAGGTCCAGTACGCGCCCTGCTCGCGCTCCAGCAGCCGCCGGAAGAGGGCGAGCGCGGTGCGCGGGCCGTAGTAGTCGATCCGGGCCAGGTAGGAGCGCTTGATGACGAAGTTGGACCCGGCGCCGGAGCCGATCTCGTCGCGGACGATGCGCCGCACGGTGGAGGCGTAGGTGTCGTCGTCCACGTCGAAGCGGCCGCCGGTGAGGGTGACGGGCACGTCGGCGATCCGGTGCGGTACGTCGCCCAGCGGGACGTGGTCCTGCTCGGTGACGGCCATCGCCAGCAGCTGCGCGCCGTCGTCGGGGGCGGTGAAGCCGCGCTCGGACAGCTGCCGGTACGGGACGACGACCAGCACCTGCTCGGTGTCCAGCGGGACGGCGGCCAGCGAGCCGGGGCCGGTGACGTCGCCGGTGAGCACGGTGACGGTGCCCGGGGCGTCCTCGGGGCGGTGCAGCAGGGCGAACGTGCTCACCTCGCCGGCCAGGATGCGGTCCAGCAGGTCGGCACGGGGGGTCCGGCTCATGCGAAGACCTCCTGGGCGGTGGTGACACGGCCGCAGCGCTGTGCGACGTACGTCAGGGCGAGCATGTGGTGGGCCTCGGAGAAGTCGCCGACGGCGTCGGCGGCGAGGAAGGTCTGGATGTCGTTGGCGTAGGCGTCCATGGCGGTGGCCAGGACCCCGACGTGTGCGTAGACCCCGCACAGGACCAGCTGGTCCCGGCCGGCCGCGCGCATCCGCTCCAGCAGGTCGGAGCGGAAGAAGGCGCTGTAGCGCCACTTGGTCAGGACCCAGTCGCCGTCCTCGGGCGCGAGCTCGGGGACCACCTCGCGGTCCGCGGCGTCCGTCCGCATGCCCGGGCCCCAGAAGTCCTTGAGCAGGCCGCGCTCCTCCTGCGTCATCCGGCCCGGCTGCGCGGTGTACGCGACGGGCACCCCGAGGGCCGCGGCCCGCTTGCGCAGCTGGGCGGCGTTGTGCACGAGGTCGCCGCGCAGCGGGTCGGGCAGGGCGGCGAGGAAGTAGCGCTGCATGTCGTGGACGAGCAGCACCGCGCGGTCCGGGTCCGGGGTCCAGTCGGCGACGTTCTCCGGGAGGGTCCGGTGGGTCGGGAGGGGGTAGGACTCCACGGTCGGCAGGCCGGCCATCGGGCTCTCCTTAAGTGGGTATTCCTTCGCGCCGGATCTGGGGGACGTCGATCCCGAGGGCGCGGAACTGGTTCGTGGGGTTCATGAACTCGCGCTGCTGCTTGATCCGCCCGTTCTCGAACCGGAACGAGTGGATGAAGTGGTTGGCGTAGTGGCCCACCGGGTAGCCGGGGTAGACGATCTTTCCCGCGCCGCGGCACTCGACCCAGAAGCGGTCCGGGTCCTGGGTGTCGTAGATCTCGATGTCCGTCCAGACCCAGTCGGGGAAGCAGCGCAGGGACCACACGGCGTGCTCGCCGAGCCGGTCGCGGCCGGTGATGGTGATGGGCTCGCCGGTCTCGTTGGTCCACAGGCCGCCGACGCCGTCCTCGGTGAAGAGGAGGTGGCGCTTGAGGCGGGCCTCGCCGACGGTGTTCATGTACTGCTCCACGATGGCGCGGTTGTGCGCGCGCACCGCCTGCTCGTCGCCGGCGTCGAAGGCGTGCTCGACGAGCTGCTCGATGGTCCGTCCGGTGCTCACGGGGGTGTGCCTTTCTGCTCGACTGATCGGCTCTGCTCGGCGTGGGGAGGTCAGCTGCGCGGGGCGGGACCGGTCAGACCAGGAGGCTGATGTCGCGCGGGTCCTTGCCGACCAGGGCGCGGCCGTAGAGCTGTGCGGGGATGCCCATGCCGAAGCCGGCGTGACGGCTGCCGACGTTGACGTCGCGCCAGATCCGCTGGAGCGGGTTGGCCTCGCTGAAGGCGGAGGAGCCGTACGCGGTCATCAGCAGGTCCACCGCCTCGCGGCACAGGTGGGCGACGCGGGTGGAGTTCTGCCGGGCGGCGGCGCGGGTGAGGACGTCGGGGAACTCCCCGGCGTACGCGGCCGCGTCGGCGGTGTCGGCGATCTTCGCGGCCAGCAGCTTCGCCGTCTCGATCTTGGTGGCGGCCTCGGCCAGGTCGAGCTGGAGGGTCGGCGACTCGGCCTGGTTGGGGAACTTCGAGCCGGCGGCGGGCCGGTTCGGGGCGGCCTCTCGGACGAAGTCGAAGGCGGCGACGGCCCCGCCGATCATGGAGCCCAGCAGGCCGATGGAGAACAGGCCGACCAGGCTGTTGCGGTAGCGGCTCGAGGCGTCCACCACGCCGTCCGTCTCGCCGTTCAGCAGCGGCGCGTACGGCAGCAGCCGGCGCTGGGGCACGAACACGGCGGTGGCGACGACGGTGTTGCTGCCGGTACCGCGCATGCCCGCGAAGTGCCAGGTGTCCTTGATCTCCAGCTCGTCGGCGCGCAGCAGCGCGAAGTGGACGACGTTCTCCCCGCCGTCGGTCGGCACGGCGATCAGTACGCCCACCCAGTCGGCGTGCAGCGAGCCGGAGACGTAGCCCCACTCGCCGGTGACGACGACACCGTCGTCGACCACCTCCACGCCGCGGGCCGGCATGCCCAGCACCAGGGCGGTGCGGGCGTCGGCGTTCAGGCTCCACACCTCGTCCTGGACCTCGCGGGGGAAGAGGGAGGCCACGAAGTTGCCGGCGTTGAGCACGCCGGTGATCCACGCGGTCGAGCCGCAGCCGCGGCCGACCTCGGTGGCGACCTCCAGCAGGGTGCGGATGTCGGCCTCGTAGCCGCCGAGGCGGCGCGGGGTCATCAGCCGCATCAGGCCCGCGTCGGTGACGGCGGCGATGCTGCGCGCCGTCAGCCGGCGGGTACGGTCGCTCTCCGGCGCGTCCTCCCACAGGTCCGCGCGCAGTCCGGCGGCCCGGGCCACCAGCTCGTCGCGGCCCGGGACCTGGAGCTCGGGGGCCGTCGTGGCGTTCACCGCAGCTGTCTGCACGGTCTTGTTCCCTTCACGTCGGGGTGGATCAGGTGGATCAGGTGGTTCGGGGGGCGGGTTCGGGTCGGGTGGCGGCCCGTCAGTTGCCCTGGGCGGCGCGGGCGAGGGTGTCCCACTGCTTCCAGCCGGCCAGCCGCTCCTCGTAGGCGGCGGTGACCGTGTCCAGGACGGTGGCGCCCAGCAGGACCCGCAGCGGCGGGTTCGGGCTGTCCACCAGCTCCAGCACCGGGCCGGCGGTCGCGGCCGGGTCGCCGGGGGCGGAGCCCGCCGAGGGCGCCTTGGCGACCTCGGCGTACGCCTCGCCGGGCTCGGCCCAGACGGCGGAGGCGCCGCGCCAGTCGGTCTTGTACGGTCCGGGCTCGACGATGGTGACGTGGATGCCGAACCGGCCGACCTCCTGGGCGAGGGCGTCGCTCATGCCCTCCACGGCCCACTTGGAGGCGT
Source organism: Streptomyces bambusae (assembly GCF_019400985.1). Lineage (GTDB taxonomy): Bacteria > Actinomycetota > Actinomycetes > Streptomycetales > Streptomycetaceae > Streptomyces > Streptomyces bambusae_A. The sequence goes on along the minus strand of NZ_WTFF01000021.1, from coordinate 6,413 downwards.
GGTAGAGGCCGAGCATCGGCCAGGACGCCAGGCCCGCGATGGAGGACATCTGCAGGATGTGGCCGCTGCCCTGGGCGCGCAGGACGGGCAGGACGGCCTGGGTGACCCACAGGGTGCCGAAGAGGTTGGTGTCGATCTGCTCGCGGGCCTGGGCCTCGGTGACGTCCTCGACCGCGCCGAACAGGCCGTACCCGGCGTTGTTCACGACGACGTCGAGGCGGCCGAACCGCTCGTGGGCGGCGGCGACGGCCGCGAAGGCCGCGTCCCGGTCCCGGACGTCGAGCTTCAGGGGCAGCACCGCGTCGCCGTACTTCTCGGTCAGGTCGGCCAGGCTGTCGAGGCTGCGGGCGGTGGCCGCGACGCGGTCGCCGCGCTCCAGGGCGGCCTCGGCCCAGACCCTGCCGAATCCGCGGGACGTGCCGGTGATGAACCAGACCTTGCCAGCCACGATCGAACTCCTTCTCCCGGTTGTCCCGTTGGAGCTCTTATTCACCACGATGAATGCCGGGGTGTCCATGTGCCTGAATTCGGACAGCAGTTGGACTGCGCTGACCTGATGTCCGGGTGCGGATGTCTGGGTGCGGATGTCTGGATGCCATGTCCGGGTGCGGAGCTGTCCGGGTGCGGAATTTCCTCACCCGGACACCCGGTGGACGCGCCAAAGGGGTTCGGCGGGGCCTCGGGCATTCCTTGACGGCGGGGCGGCGCGTGATACTGCCGCAGATACCGCGACCCTCCCCCTCGATTTCCCGGGGGGACCCAGCCAAGGAGATCCGCGTGAGCGCCACGGAACAGTCCTTCGACTACGCCGCCGCCGACTTCAACGCCGTCTACACGGGCGGAGAGCTGCTGGAGGGGGCGGCCATCAAGGTCGTGCCCTGGGACATCGGCGAGGCGCAGCCGGACGTCGTGGAACTGGAGCGGCAGGGCCGCTTCCACGGCTCCGTGCTGGACATCGGCTGCGGCCCCGGCGACAACGCCGTCTTCCTGGCCCGCCAGGGCTACCGGGTGACGGCGATCGACGCGGCCTCGGCCGCCATCGCCCAGGCCCAGGAGCGGGCGGCCGGCCTGGACATCGAGTTCGCGGTCGCCGACGCCACCGACCTGGCCGGCTACGAGGGCCGCTTCGACTCGGTCCTCGACAGCGCCCTCTTCCACACCCTGCCCGGGCCGGCCCGCCCCCTGTACGCGGCCGCCCTGCACCGGGTCACCAAGCCGGGCGCGCAGCTGAGCGTGCTGTGCTTCGCCGACGTGCCCGGCGGCATGCCGGCCCCGCTGTCGGTCCCGGGCGACGAGCTGCGGGAGACGCTGACCGCGGCGGGCTGGGAGATCACGTCCATGGAGCTGTCCGAGTACGCGGGCGTGGCCGAGGGCATGGAGAAGTTCTTCGAGCGCACCGGCCGCCGGCCCGAGCTGGACGACAAGGGCCGCACCCGGCTGCCGGTCTGGAAGATCTTCGCCGACCGGGTGTCGCGGTGAGCGCGGCCGTCCACAGCCCCTTCCACCCGGCGCGGCGCGCGTTCCCCGTACTGCGCGCCCGCCGGGTGGCGGACACCGCCGCGTTCTACGAGCGGCTCGGCTTCTCCGCCGGGCACCGGCACCCGGCCAAGGGCGAGCCGGACTTCGTGACGCTACGGCGCCACGACACGGAGCTGGCGGTCAGCCGCGACGACCGGGCCAAGTCCGGCGAAGCCGGAGGCACCGTCGACCTGTTCGTCTTCGTCGAAGCCGTCGACACGATGGTCGCTGCGCTGCGGGCGGTAGGCACCCCGGTCGAGCAGGAGCCGGAGAACACGCCCTGGGGCGAGCGGGTGGCCTATGTCCGGGACCCGGCCGGGAACAGGGTCGGGCTGGGGCAGCCGGCCTGATCGACATCACATGGCTAGTGCCCCGGCGCCCAAGGCCCGGGGCACTTTCCGTGTGCTCGGCGGCCACCCCGCCGTTGTGGTTGCTCGCGCCCACGCGGCGGAGCCGCACATAGATACAGCCCCGCGCCCCTAGGCGGATCTCCCTGGAGCCTTGGCTCCAGGGGATCCGCCCCGTCAGGGGCGCGGGGAACTGCGCGACCAGCCGGCCACGGTCCGCAGACGAACGGTCAGCCCGCAGGCACGATGTTCAGGTTCGTCCGGAACACGTTGGCCGGGTCGTACACAGCCTTCAGCTTGGCCAGGCGCGACCTGGTCGCCGTATCCCAGAGCTCGTCCGCAAAGGCCTCGGCGGACCGTTCGCCGTAGACGAAGTTGAGGGAACGGCCCACCGTCCACGGCCGCACCGCGTCGTCAATCGCTGCATGCGCGGAGCGAATCGCCTCCGCCGGCGCGTCGTCGGACCCCGACAGCACCCGCAGGATGTACGCGGCCTCGCGGAACGGCACGGCGTTGGGCACCTCGGGCTGCCGGGCCAGGGCCCCGCCCAGGTGGCGCAGGTCCACGATGCACGGCACCTCGGCCCCGGGCCCCGCCAGGCGGCGTACGGCGTCCAGGACGGCCTGGTCCAGCTCACTGAGCAGCACCGCGTTGCCGTCGTAGGCGTGGCTGAAGGTGGGTTCGGCGTAGATGGAGCCGACCTCGGGGTAGTCCAGCTCGCCGAGGTGGTCGTGGATCACCGTGGCGCCGGAGGCCTCCCGCCAGGGGCGGACCAGCTCGGGGCCGCCCGCCAGGTCGGTGGTGGCGAAGCGCACGTGTACGACGTGGCGGCCGCGCAGCGGCTCGGGGAAGACCGGGATCGGCGGGTACTCGATCATGCCGAGGGAGGCGGTGACCGTCTCGGGGGCGGTCGCCGTCCACTCCTTGAAGAAGGCGAGGACCTTGTCGGCCTCGGCGGCGTCGAAGTACAGGCCGCCGCCGTAGACCTTGGCGACCGGCAGCAGGGAGACCTCCAGGGCGGTGACCGCACCGAAGTTCTCGCGGCCGCCGCGCAGCGCCCAGAACAGGTCCGGGTCGCTGTCGGCGGTGACCTCGCGCAGCTGCCCGTCGGCGGTCACGACCTCGATGGCCTTCACCAGGTCGGCGGCGTAACCGAACTCGCGGGCGAGCAGGCCCAGTCCGCCGGCCAGGGTGTAGCCGACGACGCCGACGTGGCCGGCGGAGCCGCAGAGGGGGGACAGGCCGTGCGGGAAGGTCTGCGCGATGACCTGTTCCCAGCGGGCGCCGGCGCCGATCCGGGCGGTGCGGGCCCCGGCGTCGACGGTGATCGAGTCGAGCCGCCTGGTGGTGATCACCAGGCCGTCGCGGTCGAGGACGGTGATCCCGTGGCCGGTGGACTGCAGGGCGACCGGCAGACCGTGCTCGGCGGCCCAGGCGACGGCGGCCCGTACGTCCTCGGCGTCGGCGGCGCCGACGACCACCGCCGGGTCGTGCCGGTATCCGGTCTGGAATCCGGTGAGTTCCTCCTCGTAACCCTCCTGGCCGCGGGTGAGGACGGGACCGCTCACCGCGTTCGCGAGGGTGGTGACATCAATCTGTGCAGGGTCGCCAGACATCAGCCGTATTCCTTTCTGGTGTTCAACCGACCTTTTCCAGGTCGGAATTCAGGGAGTTCCCGGATGTTTCCCGGGAATTCCGGTCCGGCGCCGTCTGCGCCGGGTCCGGCGCCGTCTGCGCCTTTTCCTTCTGGGCTCCGCCGGAAGGCATCAGCAGACAGGCCGCGGCGCCGACGAGAAGGGCGGCCACGGGCAGCAGCAGGGTGGTTGCGGCGGCCCGGCCGAGGTCGTCGGGGAATTCCACGATCTGCGCCTGCATGAGCACGCCGACGGCGGCCGCGCCGATGACGCAGCCGACCTGCCGGATCGCGTTGTACATGCCGGCGCCGGCGCCGATCACCTCGACGGGCAGCGAGCCGGTGGCGACGTTGGCCATCGGCGCGAAGGCCAGGCCGGTGCCGATGCCGGCCAGGAACAGGGCCCCGGCCGTGGGCAGGACCCCGGCGTGCGCGTCCATGGCGAGGACGATCAGGCCGAGTCCGGCGGCGAAGACCAGGAAGCCGCCCAGGACCACCCACTTGCCGGGGACCCGGTCGGAGAGGCTGCCCGCGAGCGGTCCGGCCAGCCCGCTGGAGACGGCGATGGGCACCATCAGCAGGCCGGCCTCCTGCGGGGTGAGCTCCATGACGTCCTGCATGAACAGGGTGAGCGGCAGGTAGAGCCCGGTGACGGCGAAGCCGATGGCGGCCGCGGCGAAGGCGGAGGTGGCGAAGTGGCGGCGGCCGAAGAGCGACAGCGGCATCAGCGGCTCGCGCGGGTTGAAACGCTGCCACAGCAGGAAGACGCCCAGCAGGACGACGCCGGCGGCGATGACGGTGGCCACGTCCAGCGGGCCGACGACGGTGCCCCAGGCGTAGTGCTGGCCGTTCTGCAGGCCGAAGACGACGGCGAACAGGCCGAGTCCGGACAGCAGGGTGCCGAGCAGGTCGAAGCGCCGGTGGTTGCGGGGCTGACCGCCGGGCAGCAGCCGCGCGGCCATGGCGAGACCCACCAGGCCGATCGGCACGTTGACCAGGAAGATCCACTCCCAGCCGGCGGAGCCGGTCAGGAAGCCGCCGAGCAGCGGACCGGCGGTGGTGGCCAGGCCCGCCACGGCGCCCCAGACGCCGAGGGCGGCGCCGCGGCGCTGGGGCGGGAACAGGGTGGTGACGAAGGCCATCGTCTGCGGGGCCATGAGGGCGGCGCCGACGCCCTGGACGGCGCGGGCGGCCATCAGCATCTCGGCGCTGCCGGAGAGGCCGCACCAGAGGGAGGCGGCGGTGAAGACGGCCATGCCGGCCATGAAGACGGGTTTGCGGCCGAAACGGTCGCCGAGCCGCCCCGCGACCAGCAGCGGGACGGCGTAGGTGAGCAGGTAGACGCTGTGCACCCAGGTGATCTGGTTCAGGTCGGCGTCCAGGCCCTCGATCATGCCGGGGATGGCGATCGTCACGATGGTGGTGTCCATCATGATCAGGAAGAAGCCGACGCAGAGGGCCGACAGGGCGGCCCAGGGGTTGACGGTGCGGGAGTCGGTGGTACGGGGGTCGGTGGTACGGGGGTCGGGATTCGAGGCGACGTTCGTCATCTCATCAGCTTTCAACGGGGGTTACGGAGAGACAGCCGTTCCGCGCTGCTCCAGCTCGGTGGCTATCTCGTCCCAGTAGGCGGCGCAGGCGCGCGCCATGGCCGCGATCTTCGGCGCCTGGTGGGCGGGGGCGCGCAGCAGCAGCCCGCTCTCGCCCTGGCGCACGATCCGGGCCTCCAGCCAGCGGATCAGCGCCCGGCCCTCGTCGCTGTACTTGAGGGTGGGATCGCGTTTGAGGGAGTCCAGTACGGTCGGCAGGTCCACGGGCTCGGCGCACTCGCGCGGCTTGGCCGCCCGTACGGCGCGGGAGCCGGCGCCGCCGCCCGGCAGCGGGCCCTCGCCGCGGCTGAGCCGGTCGCGTACGTCGCGCGCGGTCTCCACCGAGATCCCGGCGGAGCGGGCGATCTCGCGGAGCGAGGCGTCGGGGCGTACGGCGAGGTAGTCCACGGCGCGCAGCCGGCCCTCGGTGGCGCTCAGCGGCCGTGCCCGGCCGTCGCAGCCGACCCGTACGGCAGGCAGTTCGCCGGCCTCGGCGGCGGTGCGGCGCAGCACGCCGACGGTCTTGCCGGACAGCCCGACCTTGGCGGCGACGGCCCGGTCGGACCACTCCGGCCAGGAGCGCAGGATGCGGCGCGCCGACTCGCGGCGGTCGGCGAGGGTCAGGGGCAGGCCGTGGCCGTTGTTGGCCTCGACGGCGAGCAGGAACGCCTCGCGCTCGGAGCCGTCGAACCAGCGGACGGGGATGGTCTCGCGGCGGTTGAGGCGGGCCGCGTGCAGGCGGTGCATGCCGTCGACGACGCGGAGGGTGGGGCGGTGGACCACGATCGGCGGCAGGGCGGTCTCCAGCCCGGCCAGCAGCAGCACGTGGTCGTGGTCGACCCCGGCGAGGCGGGGCGATTCGGCGTCCAGCAGCGTGGCCACCGGCACGTGCGCCACCGTGGCGGTGTCGCGGGGCGCGAGGGCATCCGCCGTCAGGACAGGCATGTCGACTCCTCGGATCAGAGCGCGGTCAGTCGGGCGGGGCTCTGGCCCAGCAGACGGTGGGCCGCGGCGGCCGCGACGAAGGTCATGTGGCGGTGCCAGCCGGGGAAGGAGCGGCCCTCGAAGTCGCGCAGCCCGCAGTCCTCCAGGACCTCCATGGGCAGCGTGGCGGTGCCCAGGCGGGTCAGCCGGGCGCAGGCGCCGTCGGTGCCGGCGATCCAGTACCGCACCGGCCGGTCGTCCCCGGCCCCCCACTCGGTGAGCAGCGCCAGTGGTCCGGCCACCCCGGGCACCCGCACCCCGGCGGGGTCACCCTTGCTTTTATCACCTCCTGAGCGGCCCACCGTCCTATCCGTCTTTCTCTTCGTTGTGCTAGTTAGTAGT